>NZ_CAWOOJ010000013.1:0-489364 GCF_963883145.1 Escherichia sp. E4385 | reverse complement strand
GTCGATGCCGATAAATTGCTTGCTGCATCACGTGGTGAATTTGTTGACGGAATTAGCGACCCGAACGATCCGAAATGGGTTAAGGGGATCCAGACTCGCGATTCTGTGTACCAGAACCAGCCAGAAACGGAACAAAACACGCCAGAAACGGAAAAAACCAGCCCGGATGTGAAACAACCTGAGCCAGTAGTGCAACAGGAACCGGAAATAGTCTGCAATGCCTGCGGTCAGACTGGCGGGGATAACTGCCCTGACTGTGGTGCGGTGATGGGCGACGCAACATACCAGGAAACATTCGATGAAGAGAATCAGGTTGAAGCTAAGGAAAATGATCCGGTGGAAATGGAAGGCACAGAACATACGCACAATGAGAATGCTGGCAGCGATCCGCATCGCGATTGCAGTGATGAAACTGGCGAAGCAGCAGCTTCATCATTAGAAAAACTCGACTGGAAAAGACAAGTGGTGATTGCGGCGGTTTACGGTTTATGTGCGAATCCTGCAGGTATAGCCTCAGCGCCATTAATTCCGGATATTGCAATGATGATCGCAAACAAACTTGAAAATTTTGGGGTAACGGATGATGAGCACATGCCCGATTTTTGATCGCATTGAAGAGCTGGCATGGTCACGCCACTACCAGAAGATCGTTCGCGAAGAAAAAGAAACGGAACTGGCGGACGACCTGGAAAAAGGTCTGCCCCAGCACCTGTTTGAATCGCTCTGCATCGACCATTTGCAACGCCACGGTGCCAGCAAACAGGCAATCAGTCGCGCATTTGATAACGATGTTGAATTTCAGGAACGCGTGGCGGAGCACATCCGGTACATGGTTGAAACCATTGCTCGTCACCAGGTTGATATTGATTCAGAGGTATAAAACGAATGAGTACAGCACTTGCAACACTGGCCGGGAAGCTGGCTGAACGCGTCGGCATGGATTCTGTCGACCCGCAGGAACTGATCGCCACTCTTCGCCAGACGGCATTTAAAGGTAATGCCAGCGATGCGCAATTCATTGCGCTGCTGATCGTCGCCAACCAGTACGGACTTAATCCGTGGACGAAAGAGATTTACGCCTTCCCTGATAAGCAGAACGGCATTGTTCCGGTGGTGGGCGTTGATGGCTGGTCCCGCATCATAAATGAAAACCAGCAGTTTGATGGCATGGACTTTGAGCAGGACAATGAATCATGTACATGCCGGATTTACCGCAAGGACCGTAATCATCCGATCTGCGTTACCGAGTGGATGGATGAGTGCCGTCGCGAACCATTCAAAACCCGAGAAGGCAAAGAAATCACCGGACCGTGGCAGTCGCATCCCAAACGGATGTTACGGCATAAAGCCATGATTCAGTGTGCCCGTCTGGCCTTCGGATTTGCTGGTATTTATGACAAGGATGAAGCCGAGCGCATTGTCGAAAATACCGCATGCACTGCAGAACATCAACCGGAACGCGACATCACTCCGGTTAACGAGGAAACCATGCAGGAGATTAACACTCTGCTGATCGCCCTGGATAAAACATGGGATGACGACTTATTGCCGCTCTGTTCCCAGATACTTCGCCGCGACATTCGCGCATCGTCAGAACTGACACAAGCCGAGGCGGTAAAAGCTCTTGGATTCCTGAAACAGAAAGCCGCAGGGCAGAAGGTGGCAGCATGACACCAGACATTATCCTGCAGCGTACCGGGATCGACGTGAGAACTGTCGAACAGGGAGATGATGCGTGGCACAAATTACGGCTAGGTGTCATCACAGCTTCAGACGTTCACAACGTGATAGCAAAACCCCGCTCAGGAAAAAAGTGGCCAGACATGAAAATGTCCTACTTCCACACCTTGCTTGCCGAGGTTTGCACCGGTGTGGCTCCTGAAGTTAACGCTAAGGCGCTGGCCTGGGGAAAACAGTACGAGAACGACGCCAGAGCCCTGTTTGAGTTTACTTCCGGCGTGGATGTTACTGAATCCCCGATCATCTATCGCGACGAAAGTATGCGTACCGCCTGCTCTCCGGATGGTTTATGCAGTGACGGCAACGGCCTTGAGCTGAAATGCCCGTTCACCTCCCGGGATTTTATGAAGTTCCGGCTCGGTGGTTTCGAGGCCATAAAGTCGGCTTACATGGCCCAGGTGCAGTACAGCATGTGGGTGACGCGAAAAGATGCCTGGTACTTTGCCAACTATGACCCTCGTATGAAGCGTGAAGGCCTGCATTATGTCGTGGTTGAGCGGGATGAAAAGTACATAGCGAGTTTTGACGAGATGGTGCCGGAGTTCATCGAAAAAATGGACGAGGCACTGGCTGAAATTGGTTTTGTATTTGGGGAGCAATGGAAATGAGCGCAGCCACAAAGCTCACAGGAGAAAAACCAGTTCGATACACAAAAGTCAAACCATGTCCATTTTGTGGTTGTCCATCAGTAACGGTGAAAGCCATTTCAGGATATTACCGAGCGAAGTGTAACGGATGCAAATCCCGAACCGGTTATGGTGGAAGTGAAAAAGAAGCACTCGAAAGATGGAATAAACGAACCACTGGAAATAATAATGGAGGTGTTCATGTATAAAATTACCACCACTATTGAAAAGGAAGGTGGTTCTCCTACCAACTGGACAAGGTACTCAAAAACAAAGTTAACCAAATCAGAATGCGAAAAAATGCTCTCAGGTAAAAAAGAAGCAGGCGTTTCCAGAGAGCAGAAAGTAAAACTGATAAATTTTAATTGCGAGCAACTTCAGTCCTCGTGAATTGCATTGTATTCAAATTAAAACTTCATAGCTGATTATTAAAAATCAACCACGCCCGCCAGTATTCTGTATATTTACTGGCGGTCATATCGTAAGAGGTATGGCAATGAATCTTGTGACACTCAAAACGTGGGGGAAACTCAGATATCCGGATAACCCACCATCAATATCAACGCTGAGACGGTGGGCCAGGAATGGAAATATTTATCCCGCACCTGAACTGCACGGGAGGAGTTACAGGGTGGATCCGGAGGCATTCTATATCAACCCAAATAAGTTTGATACCGATATAACAAACCATCAGCCTACTGGTCGGCAAGGGAGAGACAGTCCGTTACTGGAGAAATTAAAAAATGCAGCGGAAAAAATACGATCCCAATTTGCCTAGAAACCTAACATATCGAAGAAGGGACAAAGCATACTACTGGCGCAATCCTCTGACAAAAGAAGAATTTACGCTAGGTAAAATTTCAAAAAGAGATGCGGTAGCACAGGCAATTGAAGCCAATCATTATATATACAAAACCTACTCTCCTGTAGCCTTAATTGAAAAACTTAAAGGGGGCGATTCATTTACTATGTCAAACTGGATCGAACGTTACAAAACGATTCTTATAAGGAGAAAAGTGTCCAGAAATACTTATAAAATTCGGGTAAATCAACTGGAGACAATAAAAGAAAAACTGGGAGGGATTTTACTGACAGAAATAACCACTCGCCATATTGCCGAGTTTCTTGATTCGTGGATTGAAGGAGGGAAAAACACGATGGCAGGATCAATGCGTTCTGTGTTATCTGATATGTTCCGCGAGGCCATTGTTGAAGGACGTATATCTCAAAATCCAGTAACGCCAACAAGAGCACCGAAAATAGTAGTTACAAGAGAACGACTGAAACTAAAGACATACAACTGCATCAGGGAGGCAGCAGACCAACTTCCGGCATGGTTCCCATTAGCTATGGACTTAGCCCTTGTAACAGGACAACGTCGCGAAGACATAACGAATATGCGGTTCAGTGATATTTATGATGATCGTCTCCACATCAGGCAAATTAAGACGGGAATGATGATTGCTATCCCCCTGTCACTCAACCTTCCGGTCGCTGGATTACGGCTTGGTACAATAGTTGAACGGTGCCGCCTGGTAAGTAGGGGGGATTATCTAATCAGTGCCGGGATTAGAAAAAACAGCCCTGACGGCAGCATTCACCCGGATGGCCTGACAAAAAAATTTGTCGCAGCCAGAAAATTAACAGGTATCCAGTTCAGTGAAAACCCACCAACTTTTCACGAGATCAGAAGTCTGGCTGGACGATTGTACAAAGAGACATGTGGAGAAGAATTTGCTCAGCGTCTACTTGGCCACACATCGGAGAAGACAACAAAAATGTATCTTGATGAGAGAGAAAAAACGTACTTACTGCTCTGATTTTAACGTAAATGGATTGTTAAATGTATTTTGGTTGTGATATAACCAAAAAAGACCGGAATACAGAAATTCGAGTAAATTTCGGGGAATTTCGGGGAGACGTTTGCAACCAATTGATTTTAAATACAATTAAAAAAAGACCGAATACGATTCCTGTATTCGGTCCAGGGAAATGGCTCTTGGGAGAGAGCCGTGCGCTAAAAGTTGGCATTAATGCAGGCTTAGTTGCCTAGCCCTTTAAGAATAGATGACGACGCCAGGTTTTCCAGTCCACACGAAAAGTGGTCAGAAAAAAGCGTCTTAATCATCGTTTTAAAAGTAAAAAAAACGCCCGATCTGATAAAAGATCCTGGGCGTTTTTTTTGGCAAATCAAAAGCCTAATTCAGGTAATCAGCAAAGTTTTTCAGCTCGTTCTATAAATGGCATCAGGCTCATTTTTTCACCGGGTTTGTTGGGATCTTCAATCTGGATCACTGAAATAGGCTGGGCCTTAGTCTTCCCACTGGAAACCTCTTTTTGCGCAACATCGTTCAAAGGGTATTGCACCAGGGTGCTGGGGTTAATGACATACAGCGCATTACCTGGTCGGCATGTCAACATCACTTCTTCGCGATTAAACGCCCATTTGTCTTTGCCAATTTCAAAACGGCTGACGGTAATTACCTGAGGAGCCGCCAGCGCCGCAGTGGAACTGGTGAGCAACAAAAACGCCAATATACTTTTTTTCATCATTTATCGTAATCCATCAAAACGGTTCCAGAGTCGCTAGCAGGCTGATAATCACCAGTACCACCGCGCCTATCGCCCATTCGAGTTGAGTCATCCATACAAACCAGGGAACAGCCCGGACTTCATCATGCCGCATTCTCGGGACCAGAACATAACGATTTGCCAGCGCGATAACCACCATAATCATAACCAGTATGACTTTGAGCAATAAGAGCTGGCCCCAGTAAGAGGCAAGCGTGGGGGGAAATCCCGTGATGAGTAATGCATTGAGCACACCACTCACTAGCACGCCAATGACAGCAAAATGTCCGCACCAGGAAAAACGCATCAGCGCATGAATGGCCGGGCGTCTCCAGCGCCCTTTCACCAGCCGCATACACCAGACAACCGGCAGTAGCCCTCCAAACCATGCTGCAGCACAGATAAGATGTACGGCATGATTGGTCTGATGAATTTTTGCGGTTAATCCTTCATTTAATGTCGCGTGTCCCATACCCGCCATCAGGATAAATTGCGCGGTAGTCAGCATGAACAGTAACCGCAACATATTCCGTGGTTGCATCAGAACGACGGTCAACGTAACGAGAGCGAGAACGATTTGCCAGATCCAGACGCCTCCGAAGTGCGTTTGTAACACCGACTGCCAGATGCTCAGCGAAACGACATCTGGCCATCCCGCCCCCATCACCCCCCCCTGAACGGCGAACATCGCTGCGGCACTGATCAAACTCCATGCGGCTGCGTGCTGTTGTAAACGCAAAAAACGCTTCGTCAATAATCGACGAATCGTCACTGGTGCCAACCATGCCCCGTACATCGCGAAGCCAAAAACCAGCATCAGAGAGATAAAATAGATAAATCGCAGTGTGACCCAAGTAAGCGCTAGCATGCTTTATTTCACTGTAAAGGTGTACTGCCCTTTGGTTTTATGTCCGTCCACCGAAACAACATGCCAGTCAACGGTATAACTTCCGGGATTCAGGGCGTCGGCAAGCGGAACTACCAATTGCTTTTTGTCTTGTTCATTACGTTTCGCGGGTAATGTTTTAACATTTTCATTCTTCGGGCCGATGATTTTGGCCCCACTGAATCCAGGTTCAATACCTTCAGAGAAATTTAAAGTAATGGCCTGTGGGGCAGCGGTGACCGCCGCATTCGCCGCAGGATACTGGTGAGTCAGGTGCGCATGAGCCCAGACGGAAGGGGCCGCCAGCGAACCGGCAATTATTGCCAGTGTATAACGAAGAGAACGCGCAGTTGAAACCATATTATCTATTCCTTTTTGTAATGAGTTTTTTACAGAGCATAACCTTGTCTAATGAGAGAGTCGAGGATCATCAATTCAGGCTTGCCATCCTGGCTGACTCTTAGTAACTTTTGCCCGCAATTAACGAGGAGACACCGATGCTGAAGAATCTGGCCAAACTGGATCAAACTGAAATGGATAAAGTAAATGTCGATCTGGCCGCTGCCGGAGTGGCATTTAAAGAACGGTACAATATGCCGGTGATTGCTGAAGCGGTTGAACGTGAACAACCGGAGCACTTGCGTGGCTGGTTTCGTGAGCGCCTTATCGCCCACCGTCTCGCCTCTGTAAATCTGTCACGTTTACCTTACGAGCCCAAACTTAAATAAACCTTATATTAAGTTACGCTTTCTTACATGGTGGCTGCTAAATTATAAGTATTTTCTCATACACGCCATTATTCGCAGACACTATGAAAAGGAAGTCATCATGTCGTACTGGAAAGTTGCAGCAGCACAATATGAGCCTCGTAATGCTTCACTCACTGAACAGGTAGCCCATCATCTGGAGTTCGTGAGGGCTGCCGCCAAGCACCAGTGCGAACTTTTAGTTTTTCCCTCACTTTCTCTACTGGGATGTGATTACAAACGACGTCCGCTTCCGTCTCCGCCCGATCTCTCGCTTTTAGACCCGCTTTGTTATGCAGCAACAACCTCACGAATGACCATTATTGCTGGCCTTCCCGTTGAATATAATGAGCGGTTTATTCGCGGTATTGCAGTATTCGCCCCCTGGATGAAAACGCCAGGAATTTATCATCAAAGTCATGGTGCATGCCTGGGTCAACGTTCCGAAATCATCACTGTAGTGGATGGCCAACCGGAAGGTATTGATATGGACCCGAGTTGTTCACTCTTTACAACCGGGCAATGCATCGGTGAACCTGACCTGTTGGCTTCGACCCGACGCTTAGAGTTTTTCTCACATCAATACTCCATCGCTGTGCTAATGGCGAACGCCCGTGGTAACAGCGCACTGTGGGATGAACATGGCCGTCTTATTGTTCGCGCCGATCGCGGTTCTCTTTTGTTGGTTGGTCAGCGCTCTTCGCAGGGTTGGCAAGGCGATATCATTCCATTACGCTAGGCGTTTTCTTCCTGGAGCATGACCATGTTGCGCATTATCGATACAGAAACCTGCGGTTTGCAGGGAGGGATCGTTGAAATTGCCTCTGTTGATGTTGTTAACGGGAAAATCGTCAACCCTATGAGCCACCTGGTGCGTCCCGACCGCCCCATCAGTCCACAAGCCATGGCGATTCACCGTATTACAGAGTCCATGGTTGCTGACAAACCGTGGATTGAAGAAGTTATCCCGCACTATTACGGTAGCGAATGGTATGTCGCCCACAATGCCAGCTTTGACCGCCGGGTGTTGCCAGAAATGCCCGGTGAGTGGATTTGCACCATGAAACTGGCTCGTCGTTTGTGGCCAGGAATCAAGTACAGCAATATGGCACTGTATAAATCGCGCAAGCTGAATGTCCAGACACCATCGGGTCTGCATCACCACCGCGCGCTGTATGATTGTTATATTACCGCGGCCCTGCTTATCGATATTATGAACACATCAGGCTGGACGGCGGAGCAGATGGCGGATATCACCGGGCGGCCGTCGTTGTTGACGACGTTCACGTTTGGCAAGTATCGCGGTAAAGCCGTATCAGACGTTGCAAAGCGCGATCCGGGCTATCTGCGGTGGTTGTTTAACAACCTTGACAGTATGAGCCCGGAGTTACGTTTAACCTTGAAGCATTATCTGGAGAGTGTTTAACCCGCTGATTGGCCTGGTAATGTCCCCTGCGCCAGGGCTATCAGAAAAGCATATTCCATCGCCACACCTTCGTAGGATTTAAAACGTCCGGATTTACCGCCATGCCCTGAATCCATGTCGGTACAAAGCAATAATAGATGGTTATCAGTTTTAAGTTCGCGCAGCTTAGCCACCCATTTTGCCGGTTCCCAGTATTGCACCTGTGAATCGTGTAATCCGGTCGTTACCAGCAGATGCGGATAAGCCTGAGCCGTGACATTGTCATACGGGCTGTAGCTTTTCATATACTCATAATATTGCGGATCCTGCGGATTTCCCCACTCTTCAAATTCGCCGGTAGTAAGAGGAATCGACTCATCAAGCATCGTTGTTACAACATCAACAAATGGTACCTGGGCAATCACGCCGTGGAATAACTCGGGGCGCTCATTAATTGCAACGCCCATCAACATACCGCCAGCACTGCCCCCCATCGCATAACAGAGTGAAGGTGAACCGTAGCCCAGCTTTAACAATGCGTCGCAGGCATCGAGATAGTCATTAAAGGTATTTTTCTTTTTCAGGAATTTACCGTCTTCGTACCATTGCTGCCCCAGCTCGCCGCCACCACGGACATGGACAATGGCGTAGACAAAACCGCGATCCAACAAACTCAGGCGGCTAAAACTAAAATCGGCATCAATGCTTGCGCCGTAAGAGCCATATCCATACACCAGCAGCGGGTTGTGGCCTTTCTGGAAATGCTTGCGATGATAGACCAGCGAAACAGGCACTTCGACGCCATCACGGGCAGTGATCCACAAGTGTTCGCTGCGGTAATTCGCCGCATCGAAACCGGGGACTTCCGTTTGTTTTAATACCCGACGCTCTCCAGTATCCATATCCAGTTCAAACAATGTATCTGGCGTAGTCATGGAGGAATAGCCATAACGCATTCGTGAGGTTTCAGGTTCCGGGTTATAGGCAATCCAGGTAACGTAAGCCGGATCATCAAAGGCAATGCCGATAACCTCCCGCGTTTTGCGGTTGATTTGCCGCAGACTGGTTAACCCACGCTGACGCTCTTCAACCACCAACCAGTCAGTAAACAGCGTAAAGCCTTCGAGCATGATGTTATCGCGCGGTGGGATTAACTCTTCCCACTCTTGCTCATCACGCATACGGGTACGGTATAAGCCAAAATTTTTGCCGTTGCGGTTGGAGCGCAGATAAAACCGATGCTGGTAGTGATCAAGACTGTATTCGTGATCTTTGCGACGCGGTAAAAAGACAAACGGCTCGGCATCGGCCAGCTCTGCATCCAGCAGCCGAACTTCACTGGTAGTGGCGCTGGCAAGATGAATAACCACATAGTGTTTCGACGTCGTTTTATGTAGGCTGACGTAAAAGGTATCGTCTTTTTCTTCGTAAATCAGTTTGTCTTCAGATGCTGGAGTGCCAATGGCATGCCGCCAGACCTGATACGGCAACAACGTCACTGGATGCTTGCGAACATAATAAAATGTCCAGGAGTCATTCGCCCAGACAAAGCTGGGTTCCACGTTATCCAACAGTTCGGGATACCAGTTGCCCGTTTCCAGATTGCGAAAACGGATACCGTACTGGCGTCGGGAAAGAAAATCTTCTGCAAGTGCCATAATCGTGTTATCGGGCGTAATCGCCATTCCGCCCATTGAATAAAATTCACTGTGCGCCGCCCGTTTGTTCGCATCGAGCAGAGTCTCCCATTCGTCCCACTCTTCACTGAACGCCGACTGACGCTGGTAGATTGCATATTCACAACCAGGTTCATAAATTTGCCGGTAGCGATAGCCATTTTTGACGTAAGGTGCAGAGACTTCTCTTTGCGGTATGCGGTCAATGATTTCTTTTAATATCCGATCCTGCAAAGCTTGTTGCGACGCCATGACCTGATGACCGTAGCTATTTTCTTGTTGCAGGTAATCCAGCACTTCCGGCTGCGAGCGTGTGTCGTCCCGCAGCCAGTAGTAATTATCGATGCGCGTGTCGCCATGAAGCGTCATGGAATGGGGAATGCGGGCGGCTTTTGGTAGCATGTTATTGTTCTTTCTGGTTGAAACATCTTATAAGGGTGGCAAAACTCACCCGGGATGCAAGCGAAACAGGGCGGTCATTGTATAGATGATGACAGGTAATTGTGTGAAAATCGAAAGGATGTCGCCAGCGAAAATTAATTCGCTCAAATAGCTGTGCGGTTTTGTATAGCCCGATAAACAGGCATATCAGGCTATACGGAGTGAGATATTATTCAGACAAAGTGCGTTTTTGCTGTTCGAGATCGCGTTCAATTCCTTCACGGACTTCCTGGGGAATTTTCAGCGCATCCCCCAGTGCATTCAGGTAACTGCGCTCCATAAAATGGTCAATATCAATAGCCGCACAGCTCAGGAAATAGATCTCCAGTGCCTCTTCTTCGTTGCGAATCCCCTGGGCCAGGCGCTGCGGATCCAATGGTTGCTCGATTGCCTGTTCGATAAGTACACGCCCCTGCTCTTCAACACCAGCTTCACGCAATTGCTGGTCGATAGCCGCGCGTTCTTTACTATCGATATGACCATCGCTTTTGGCAGCAAAAACCAGGGCGAGGATTAAACGTTCTGTACGTTCATCCAGCGGCGTACTTTGGGTGCCGTATTGCGGTTCGTTCTGATGCGCCGCACGAATTTTATCTTTGTATTTGTTCCACAGTACGGTACCGGCGACCGCTCCGCCGCCAACCAGCAACGCGTTTGTGCCGTATTTCGTTAATAGTTTACGTGCTGATTTATTGGCAACCAGCAGTCCTGCCAACCCGCCTAATGCGCCGGGTACTAAAAGTTTGCCCAATCCCTGATCTGTAGACGAAGAGGAAGCGCTGCTTTGCCCAAGAAGGGATTGCAGTTGATTTAACCAGTTAGCCATATTTACTCCTCGATTCACTATTTTAATGGCAACAGCATAGCGAATGAGGATGTCAGAAAATGTATATAGAGACAAAAGATGCGCAAATAAGCAGAACCGAAGGCAGTCCTCACAAGAAATTCGCGTCATGTAAGGTGCCGGGTGATGTGATTAATTTGAAACTTGTAGATTTGATTGTAATTGCCTGATGCGAACCTGGCGCTTCTTATCAGGCTTGTAGGGGCTGGTACATTGTTGGGCGGATAAGGCGCTCGCGCCGCATCCGCCAACGGTCAGCCGAATTATCAGAAGCCATTAGCGCCGCTGATATTCCGCCATTCCCGCTTTACAATCCACATTAACCAGATAATGAATATCGGCACTTTTACCACGCACGGTCAGCGGTACCGACCATTTATCATCTTTCCCCTGAATGTCCTGCAAACTAACCCACGCCACCGGATCGGCCTGACCGACGATTTTTTGATCGTCTGCCCAGCGCGCCACGCGGTTTTGCTGATAATCACGTTTTACACTCGCAGCGATTCCGGCTGCATCTAAACCTTCACATTTGGGGAAAGTTACCGACTTGCTGGTTTCGTTATTGGCAGCGAAAACTGATGTACAGGCGGAAACCAACAACAGCCCCAACAACGCTCCTCTTTTTTTCATGTTTTTCTCCATAGCACAATGATTCAGGAGAAAGCATGGTACAAATTATCAGGAGCGCAAGTTGCTTCAGGCGGCGTGGGTTTCACCTTCCCCATCCGTGTCAGTATCGACCACCTGGGGAGAAGGTAATTTACCGGTTTTCAGAATGGTACTAAGCACATCTTTCTGTTCCGCCAACCACAAAGAAAGCGCCTCACGCTGCTCGTCTTCCATTGTCACCGGAGAATTCGCCAACCATGTGTCGAGTAGATCCGCTGTATCGAGCATTTTGTCATAAGCATCGGCTTCCTTTTTGCTGGTAAACGACATCTTCTCTTCGCCCTCACGAATGACTACGTATTTAATTTCAACCGCCATTTGCAGCCTCTCACCATAACTGTAATTTTATACAGTATATTGCTTTTCAGTCGAGAAATCAACGCAAGCAATCAAGCAATAAAGACATGCGCAAACGTTTTCGTTTATACTTCACGCGGAATTAATCAGGGGATATTCGTTATGACGTTATTAGGCACTGCGCTGCGTCCGGCAGCAACTCGCGTGATGTTATTGGGCTCCGGTGAACTGGGTAAAGAAGTGGCTATCGAATGCCAACGCCTCGGCGTAGAGGTGATTGCGGTCGATCGCTATGCCGACGCGCCCGCCATGCATGTCGCGCATCGCGCCCATGTCATTAATATGCTGGATGGCGACGCATTGCGCCGTGTTGTTGAACTGGAAAAACCACATTATATCGTGCCGGAGATCGAAGCTATTGCTACCGATATGCTGATCCAGCTTGAAGAGGAAGGGCTAAATGTTGTCCCCTGCGCGCGTGCAACACAATTGACGATGAACCGCGAAGGTATTCGTCGTCTGGCTGCGGAAGAGCTTCAGCTTCCCACTTCAACTTATCGTTTCGCTGATAGCGAAGACCTTTTCCGCGAGGCGGTCGCCGCCATTGGCTATCCTTGCATTGTTAAACCGGTGATGAGCTCTTCCGGCAAGGGGCAGACGTTTATTCGCTCTGCCGAACAACTGGCTCAGGCATGGGAGTACGCCCAGCAAGGTGGTCGCGCCGGAGCGGGTCGCGTGATTGTTGAAGGCGTCGTTAAGTTTGATTTCGAAATTACCCTGCTGACCGTCAGCGCGGTGGATGGTGTTCATTTCTGTGCGCCTGTAGGTCATCGCCAGGAAGATGGTGACTATCGTGAATCCTGGCAACCGCAGCAAATGAGCCCACTGGCCCTCGAACGTGCGCAGGAGATTGCCCGCAAGGTGGTGCTTGCACTGGGTGGTTATGGGCTGTTTGGTGTCGAGTTGTTTGTCTGTGGGGATGAGGTGATTTTTAGTGAAGTCTCCCCTCGCCCGCATGACACCGGGATGGTGACGTTAATTTCTCAGGATCTTTCTGAGTTTGCCCTGCATGTGCGTGCTTTCCTGGGACTGCCGGTGGGCGGGATTCGTCAGTACGGCCCTGCTGCTTCAGCCGTTATCCTGCCGCAACTGACCAGCCAGAATGTCACGTTTGACAACGTGCAGGAGGCCGTTGGCGCAGGTTTGCAGATTCGTTTATTTGGTAAGCCGGAAATTGATGGTAGCCGTCGTCTGGGGGTTGCGCTGGCTACAGCAGAAAGTGTTGATGAAGCGATTGAACGCGCGAAGCACGCCGCCGCACAGGTAAAAGTACAAGGTTAAATCTGGCAAAAACGCGACAAAAATGCCCGATTCACGATCGGGCATTTTGACTGTTACAGCTTCGCGCCTTCTACTGCTTCACGCGCCAGCTTAGTAATGCGGTCGTAATCGCCCGCTTCCAGCGCATCTGCCGGAACCAGCCAGGAACCACCAATGCACAGTACGCTTTTCAGCGCCAGGTAATCACGGTAGTTAGCCGGAGAAATACCACCAGTCGGGCAGAAACGAACCTGAGAGAACGGACCCGCAATTGCCTGCAGTGCTTTCACGCCGCCATTAGCTTCTGCCGGGAAGAATTTGAACTCTTTCAGGCCGTAGTCCATACCCAGCATCAGTTCGGAAACAGTGCTGATACCTGGAATCAGAGGAATAGTCCCTTCTGTCGCCGCTTTCAGCAGTGGTTCAGTCAGACCTGGGCTGATTGCGAACTGAGCCCCCGCTTCAGTCACTTCTGCCAGTTGCTGCGGATTCAGCACCGTACCGGCACCTACAATCGCTTCCGGCACTTCTTTGGCGATAGCGCGGATAGCATCAACTGCACACGCCGTACGCAGAGTCACTTCCAGAACGCGCACCCCACCAGCAACCAACGCTTTTGCCATTGGCACCGCGTGTTCCAGTTTATTTACCACGATAACCGGTACAACCGGGCCGGTGGTCAGGATTGATTCTGCACTTGTTTTCCAGTTTTTCATCAGAGTTTTCTCTCGCCTGATTACAAATTTTGTCGTCTTAAAAAGTGATACAGGTTGCGCCCTGTTCGGCACCGGACAGTTTTTCGCGCAAGGCGCTGAATAATTCACGTCCTGTTCCCACGCGTGACGCGCTCAGGTCAGGAATGTGCGGTTCGCGAGCAGCCAGTTCAGCTTCGTCTACCAGCAGCGTCAGTTCGCCTGTCTGTCCATTCACACGAATGATGTCCCCATCGCGCACTTTTGCCAGCAGCCCACCATCGTAGGCTTCTGGTGTTACGTGGATAGCTGACGGCACTTTACCTGAAGCACCAGAGAGTCGTCCATCGGTAACTAACGCAATTTTGAAACGCCGGTCCAATAATACACCAAGTGGCGGCATGAGTTTATGTAATTCTGGCATTCCGTTCGCTTTTGGCCCCTGATGGCGGACAACAACCACACAATCACGGTCCAGCATACCCGCTTCAAAAGCAGGCATAACGTCATGCTGGCTCTCAAAAACAACAGCAGGCGCTTCAATCACCTGGTTTTCAACCGGCACTGCAGAGGTTTTCATGACGGCACGGCCCAGGTTGCCGCTTAACACTTTTGTCCCGCCATGATGCGAGAAAGGTTGTTCAAAGGAAGCAATCACATTGCTGTCGAGCGATTTGTCTGCACCTTCGCGCCAGTCCAGCTCGCCGTTATTCAGCCATGGTTCGAGGGTATAGCGCGAAAGACCAAAGCCCGCCACCGTATTGACATCTTCATGCAACAGGCCAGCCTTGAGCAGCTCACGCACCAGAACCGGTACACCACCCGCCGCCTGGAAGTGGTTAATATCGGCCGGACCGTTTGGATACAAACGTGCCATCAGAGGTACGACATCAGAAAGATCAGAGAAGTCATCCCAGTTGATCTGAATACCGGCCGCTCGCGCCATCGCCACCAGGTGCATCGTGTGGTTAGTGGAGCCACCGGTCGCCAACAGCGCAACAATACCGTTCACCACCACTTTCTCGTCGATCATCTTACCGATCGGCATCCATTCATTACCGTTGCCAGTCATGCGTGTAACCTGGCGCGCAGCGGCTGCGGTTAATGCATCACGTAACGGGGAGTCTGGATGAACAAAAGAAGAGCCCGGCAACTGCATCCCCATAAACTCCACCACCATCTGGTTGGTGTTGGCAGTACCGTAGAAAGTACATGTACCAGGGGCATGATAAGACGCAGCCTCTGACTCCAGCAGTGCCATTCGATCCACCTTCCCTTCGGCATAAAGCTGGCGAATGCGCACTTTTTCTTTATTTGGCAACCCGCTTGCCATCGGACCTGACGGCACAAATACCGCAGGCAGATGACCGAACGACAGCGCGGCCATCGTCAGCCCCGGGACAATCTTATCGCACACGCCGAGGAACAGCGCGCCATCAAACATGTTATGGGACAGCCCCACCGCCGCAGACATCGCAATCACTTCGCGGCTTAACAGAGACAGTTCCATACCATCCTGCCCCTGGGTGACACCATCACACATCGCCGGAACACCACCCGCAACCTGGCCAACCGCATTAGCTTCATGCAGTGCTTTACGAATAATCTCTGGATAATGTTCATAAGGCTGGTGAGCGGAGAGCATGTCGTTGTAGGAGGTGATGATAGCGATATTGTTACGCAACATGCTTTTCAGGGAGGCTTTGTCTTCTGGCTGGCAAGCTGCGAAACCGTGAGCCAGGTTACCGCATGCCAACTGCGAACGATGAACGGTCGAAGTTTTCGCTTGTTCGATCCGGGCGAGGTAAGCAGAGCGAGTCTCGCGCGAACGTTCAATGATTCGATTTGTTACGCGTAACAATTGTGGATTCATAAAGGCTCCTGAAATTGAGTTGTCAGAGCAGGATGATTCACAACGCGTTTCATTCAGAGGATTTATGAGTGAAACGCCTGTAACCGGAGCTCATAGGGCAAAAACGTTTCAGTCAGTGTAATAAAAAAAGCCTCGTGGGTGAATCCGCACGAGGCCTGAAAGTGTAAAAATTGTTCTACAATCTGTGCAAGATCATGTTACCGGTAAAATAACCATAAAGGATGAGTGCAGATATTATTCAAACTCATTCCAGGAACGGCCATCACGGGTAATCATCGCCACCGAAGCAACCGGTCCCCAGGTTCCGGCCTGATACGGTTTCGGCGCATCGTTATCCATCGCCCATGCTTCGGTAATGGAGTCCACCCATTTCCACGCTTCTTCCACTTCATCGCGACGTACAAACAGCGCCTGAATACCGCGCATGGTTTCCAGCAGCAGGCGTTCATAGGCATCTGCCAGATGCGTCTGATTAAAGGTTTCTGAATAGCTCAGATCCAGCTTGGTGATTTGCAGGTTATGTTTGTGATCCAGACCCGGGACCTTGTTCAACACTTGAATATCCACGCCTTCATCAGGTTGCAGACGGATAGTCAGTTTGTTCTGTGGCAGGTCCTGCCACGACTCTTTAAACAGATTGAGCTCTGGCGTTTTGAAATAGACCACCACTTCAGAGCATTTGGTCGGCAAACGTTTACCGGTACGCAGGTAGAACGGTACGCCAGCCCAGCGCCAGTTGTCGATATCGACACGGATAGCCACGAAGGTTTCCGTGTTACTGCTTTTGTTCGCGCCCTCTTCTTCCAGGTAGCCCGGCACTTTTTTGCCCTGGGCGAAGCCCGCAGTGTATTGCCCGCGTACGGTTTTTTCGCGTACGTTGGAGCGGTCAATGCGGCGCAGAGACTTCAGTACTTTCACTTTTTCATCGCGGATGCTGTCTGCGCTCAGATCAGACGGCGGAGACATCGCAATCATGCAGAGAATTTGTAACAGGTGATTCTGGATCATGTCGCGCATCTGACCGGCTTTATCAAAATAGCCCCAGCGCCCTTCGATCCCCACTTCTTCTGCCACGGTAATCTCAACATGATCAATAGTGCGGTTGTCCCAGTTGTTCACAAACAGAGAGTTAGCAAAACGCAGCGCCAACAGATTCAGCACCGTTTCTTTACCAAGGTAATGGTCGATACGGTATACCTGGCACTCCTCGAAGTATTCGCCAACCTGATCGTTGATTTCCTGCGAGGTCGCCAGCGACGTACCCAGCGGTTTTTCCATCACCACGCGCGCCGGTTTGCCGTTCAGTTTCGCCTCACCAAGCCCTTTGCAGATTGCGCCAAAAGTGCCTGGCGGCATGGCAAAGTAGTTAATGGTGATACGATTTTTTTGATCCAGCATCGCACCAAGACGGCTGAATGCAGCGGTGTCATTGACATCGAGATTACAAAAATCCAGACGTGCACTCAGGGTGTCCCATAAACCTTCATCAATAGTTTCTTTCATGAAAGTTTCCAGCGCTTCGCGGACTACTTTGGTATATGCCGCTTTATCCCAGTCAGCACGCCCTACGCCGATAATACGGGTATCCGGGTTGAGCTGACCGGCTTTTTCCAGTTGATACAGGGAAGGCAGCAATTTACGACGCGCAAGGTCGCCTTTCGCGCCGAAAATGACCAGGTCACAAGCCTGGGCTGTTTGCGTTACCGCCATGTCATTCTCCTTAAGTTAACTAACCCGGTACTTAAGCCTGGGTATACTTGTAATTTTCTTACGGTGCACTGTACTGCTTTTACGAGCTTGCGAAAACTGTAAACGCTTATCCACCCGTGCGATTACGGCAAAAGCGCGCAAAGTGCGGCAAAACTGATAAAAAAATCATCGTTTTCCATTGGGTAAAAATCTGACACTGATCATGTTATGAAAAAAAATGACAACTTTTTTATCCGCTTTTGTCATTAATACGACACACAGGCGTAATATCAGACCAAACTGCATTTCGATTTCTTTCAGTGTGGAAATCGTCATTACCGTGAGTCTCTTTACATCATGAATATGCTGGAAAAAATCCAGTCTCAACTGGAACATTTGAGCAAATCAGAACGAAAAGTCGCCGAGGTCATTCTTGCTTCACCTGACAACGCGATCCATTCGAGTATTGCTGCTCTGGCGCTTGAGGCCAATGTTAGCGAACCAACGGTGAATCGTTTCTGTCGCAGCATGGACACCCGCGGTTTTCCTGATTTTAAACTTCATCTGGCACAAAGCCTGGCAAATGGCACGCCCTATGTTAATCGCAACGTTAATGAAGATGACAGCGTTGAATCATACACGGGGAAAATATTTGAGTCGGCAATGGCCACGCTCGATCACGTACGTCACTCGCTGGACAAATCTGCCGTCAACCGTGCCGTCGATCTCCTGACTCAGGCCAAAAAAATCGCCTTTTTCGGTCTGGGCTCTTCTGCCGCCGTCGCCCACGATGCGATGAATAAGTTTTTTCGCTTTAATGTTCCAGTGGTTTACTCCGACGATATCGTGCTGCAACGCATGAGTTGTATGAATTGTAGCGACGGAGACGTGGTTGTGCTGATTTCTCACACCGGAAGAACCAAAAATCTGGTTGAACTGGCGCAGTTAGCACGGGAAAACGACGCGATGGTAATTGCCCTCACCTCCGCCGGTACGCCACTCGCCCGGGAAGCAACGCTGGCGATTACCCTCGACGTACCTGAAGATACTGACATTTATATGCCCATGGTGTCTCGACTTGCGCAGTTGACCGTGATAGATGTGCTGGCGACAGGATTTACTTTGCGACGCGGCACAAAATTCAGAGATAACTTGAAGCGGGTCAAGGAAGCGCTCAAGGAATCGCGCTTTGATAAGCAGTTACTTAAATTGAGTGACGATCGCTAAATCGATTATCACTGTTCTATCTTTATACGATATTCGCATGTGTTTAAATTACAACCATAATGGTTTTAGTTTATGCGAATTCATGTTCAAGCAACACCTGGTTGTTTCAGTCAACGGAGTATTACATGTCCAGAAGGCTTCGCAGAACCAAAATCGTTACCACGTTAGGCCCGGCTACCGATCGCGATAATAACCTTGAAAAGGTCATCGCAGCGGGTGCAAACGTCGTACGAATGAACTTTTCTCATGGCTCGCCTGAAGACCATAAAATGCGCGCGGATAAAGTTCGTGAAATTGCCGCAAAACTGGGTCGTCATGTGGCTATTCTCGGTGACCTTCAGGGGCCAAAGATTCGCGTATCTACCTTTAAAGAAGGTAAGGTTTTCCTCAATATTGGGGATAAATTCCTGCTGGATGCCAACCTGGGCAAAGGTGAAGGCGATAAAGAAAAAGTCGGTATCGACTATAAAGGTCTGCCTTCTGACGTCGTGCCTGGCGACATTCTGCTGCTGGACGACGGTCGCGTACAGTTAAAAGTGCTGGAAGTTCAGGGCATGAAAGTGTTCACCGAAGTGACCGTCGGCGGCCCTCTCTCCAACAATAAAGGGATCAACAAACTCGGCGGCGGTCTGTCGGCTGAAGCGCTGACTGAGAAAGACAAAGCAGACATTAAAACTGCGGCATTGATTGGCGTAGATTATTTGGCTGTCTCTTTCCCACGCTGCGGCGAAGATCTGAATTATGCTCGTCGCCTGGCGCGCGATGCGGGTTGTGATGCGAAAATTGTCGCCAAAGTTGAACGTGCGGAAGCCGTTTGTAGCCAGGATGCAATGGACGACATTATCCTCGCTTCTGACGTGGTGATGGTCGCACGTGGAGACCTCGGCGTAGAGATTGGCGATCCCGAACTGGTTGGGATTCAGAAAGCGCTGATTCGTCGCGCGCGTCAGCTGAACCGCGCAGTCATTACTGCTACCCAGATGATGGAATCGATGATTACCAATCCAATGCCGACGCGTGCAGAAGTCATGGACGTGGCGAACGCCGTTCTGGATGGTACTGACGCCGTAATGTTGTCTGCGGAAACCGCCGCTGGTCAATATCCATCTGAAACCGTTGCTGCAATGGCGCGTGTTTGCCTGGGTGCCGAAAAAATCCCGAGCATCAATGTGTCTAAACACCGCCTGGACGTTCAGTTCGACAATGTGGAAGAAGCTATCGCGATGTCCGCAATGTACGCAGCTAACCACCTGAAAGGCGTTACCGCGATCATCACCATGACCGAATCTGGTCGTACCGCGCTGATGACTTCTCGTATCAGCTCCGGTCTGCCGATTTTCGCCATGTCACGTCATGAACGCACGCTGAACCTGACTGCGCTTTATCGTGGTGTTACGCCGGTCTATTTTGACAGTACAAATGATGGCGTAGTTGCTGCCAGCGAAGCAGTAAATCTGCTGCGCGATAAAGGCTACCTGATGTCTGGTGATCTGGTGATTGTCACCCAGGGCGACGTGATGAGTACCGTGGGTTCGACGAATACCACGCGTATTTTAACGGTAGAGTAAGTTAGTTGCCGGATGCGGTATAAATGCCATATCCGGCCTACAGGACCGTGATAATTCAATAAATTACGATCAACCTGTAGGGCCGATAAGCATGCGCATAGAATAAATGCGCACTTAACATTAGACGAGAACCTCTCCTCACGAGAGGCTTTTTTTTATTTGATGGGATAAAGATCTTTACGCTTATACGGCTGGATTTCGCCCGGTTTGCGCGTTTTCAGCAATTTTAAAATCCAGGTGTACTGCTCTGGTCGCGGACCAACAAAAATCTCAACTTCTTCATTCATACGCCGCGCAATGGTAGCGTCATCCGCCTCTAACAGGTCATCCATCGGTGGACGAACCTGAATCGTCAGACGATGGGTTTTGCCATCATAGATTGGGAACAACGGAACGACACGCGCGCGACACACTTTCATCAGGCGACCAATTGCTGGCAGCGTCGCTTTATAGGTTGCGAAAAAATCAACAAATTCGCTGTGTTCAGGTCCATGATCCTGATCCGGTAAATAATAGCCCCAGTAGCCCTGACGAACCGACTGGATGAAAGGTTTAATACCATCATTTCTCGCGTGCAGACGACCGCCAAAACGACGACGCACCGTGTTCCAGACATAATCAAAAACCGGGTTGCCCTGATTATGGAACATCGCTGCCATTTTCTGCCCTTGTGAGGCCATCAGCATAGCGGGGATATCAACTGCCCAGCCGTGCGGTACCAGAAAGATCACTTTCTCGTTGTTACGCCGCATCTCTTCGATGATCTCCAGCCCCTGCCAGTCGACGCGAGGTTGGATTTTCTCCGGCCCACGTATCGCCAGTTCAGCCATCATTGCCATCGCTTGCGGCGCGGTGGCAAACATCTCATCCACAATCGCTTCGCGTTCGGCTTCGCTACGTTCTGGAAAGCAGAGAGACAGATTGATCAACGCCCGACGACGTGAGCTTTTACCCAGTCTTCCGGCAAAACGCCCCAACCGCGCAAGAATGGGATCACGGAATTTCGCTGGTGTTAAGGCAATACCGGCCATTGCCGCCACGCCCAACCAGGCTCCCCAGTAACGAGGGTGACGAAAGGATTTATCAAACTCAGGAATATATTCGCTATTATTTTTTTTCGTTTCCATGCTTTTCCAGTTTCGGATAAGGCAATAATCAATCTGGTGGTAGTGTAACGGCGCAACTTGCCCCGCACCAAATAAAAAAGCCGGCACTGACTGCGTACCGGCTGCCAATGGGTATTAATCAATCAAACTGTAGCTGCGGTACAATCTCCTTGGCCTTCGCCAGGAAATCGGTACGATCTGAACCGGTCAGCCCTTCAGTACGCGGCAGTTTCGCTGTCAACGGGTTCACCGCCTGCTGGTTAATCCATACTTCATAGTGCAGATGTGGCCCAGTTGAACGCCCGGTGTTACCGGAAAGTGCGATACGATCGCCACGCTTCACTTTCTGCCCCGGTTTAACCAGAATCTTACGCAGGTGCATATAACGCGTGGTGTAGCTGCGACCATGACGAATCGCGACATAATAACCCGCTGCGCCACTGCGTTTAGCAACTACCACTTCACCGTCTCCCACCGAAAGCACCGGCGTACCCTGCGGCATCGCAAAATCAACGCCTCTGTGCGGCGCAACGCGAGCGGTTACCGGGTTCAGACGACGCGGGTTAAAGTTAGACGAAATGCGGAACTGTTTTGCCGTCGGGAATCGTAAGAACCCTTTCGCCAGGCCAGTGCCGTTGCGGTCGTAGAATTTGCCATCTTCAGCGCGAATAGCATAGTAATCTTTGCCTTCTGAACGCAAACGAACGCCCAGCAGTTGGCTTTGTTCACGTTTGCCATCAAGCATCTCACGTGACATTAATACCGCAAATTCGTCACCTTTTTTCACTTTGCGGAAGTCCATCTGCCACTGCATTGCTTTAATCACCGCGCTCACTTCAGCGCTGGTTAAACCTGCACCTTGGGCGCTGGCAACAAAACTTGTCCCAACGGTTCCTTTCAACAGACTATTAACCCACTCCCCTTGCTGCATTTCGCTAGTCATTTTAAAACCATTAGCAGCGGTGCGGTCATAGGTACGAGTTTCGCGGCGAGACACTTCCCAGGTCAGACGCTGTAACTCGCCATCAGCTGTTAATGTCCAGGAGAGTTGTTGACCAATTTTCAGGTTACGCAGATCTTTATCAGCAGCAGCAAGTTGGGTGATATCACCCATCTCAATACCATATTGATTAAGGATGCTACTTAACGTGTCGCCCGTAGAAACGACATATTCATGAACGCCGGCTTCACCAGCGATTTTGTCGTCCAGTTCGTCCTGTGGAATGGCTTCATCTTCTTGCGCAGCTTGATCAATCGGCTCACTGGCCTCAGGTAAGAGAGAACGAATTTCGTTCTGTTCAAGCTCAATGGTTTTGACAATAGGCGAGGCGTCTCGGTGGTAAACATAAGGCCGCCAGACAGCGACGGCCAGTGTAAGAACGGTGAGCGACCCCAACATAACGCGGTGTGGTCGCGGTAAATTATTAAACGCCAGGGCGACAGAGCGGGCTATCTGTTGCACGTAATCACTTCCTCATTAATCTCCTTTCAGGCAGCTCGCGTACTGGTTAGCTAATTGATTCAGGAATTCTGAATAGCTTGTTTTGCCCAGTTTGATATTCGTCCCAAGGGGATCCAACGTTCCCATACGAACGGATGTCCCTCGTGCGACGCTTTCAACGACCGCAGGCCTGAACTGTGGCTCAGCAAAAACGCAAGTTGCTTTTTGCTCAACCAACTGTGTTCTTATTTGATGTAAACGCTGCGCGCCAGGTTGAATCTCAGGGTTTACGGTAAAGTGACCAAGCGGTGTCAGTCCGAATTGTTTTTCGAAGTAGCCGTAAGCATCATGAAAAACGAAATAACCTTTTCCCTTGAGCGGCGCGAGCTCGTTACCAACCTGTTTCCTGCTTGAAGCTAATTGTGCCTCAAATTCCATCAGGTTGGCGTCAAGTTTGGCTCGACTTTGCGGCATAAGTTCCACTAATTTTCCATGGATTGCAACCGCTGTAGCCCGCGCTATCTCTGGGGAAAGCCAAACGTGCATGTTGAAATCGCCGTGATGGTGATCTTCGTCACTTTTTTCCACGTGGTCATGATCATCATCAGCGTCGTGAATGCTTTTCATCAGCAGCGGTTTTACACTCTCAAGCTGCGCAATGGTTACCTGCTTCGCCTCGGGTAATTTACTCACGGGCTTTTGCATAAACGCTTCCATTTCCGGTCCAACCCAGACAACTAAGTCCGCGTTCTGTAAGCGTTTTACATCAGATGGACGCAGTGAATAATCATGTTCAGAGGCCCCATCAGGAAGTAACACCTCCGTCTCTGTTACTCCATCAGCAATAGCGGAAGCGATGAATCCAACAGGTTTAAGCGAAGCGACAACGGCAGCTTCTGCTACCTGAGTTGCACTGCCCCAGAGAGCAGCAGATAATGCTGCGAAAAGAAGCGTTTTTTTATGTAACATAATGCGACCAATCATCGTAATGAATATAAGAAGTGTGATATTATAACATTTCATGACTACTGCAAGACTAAAATTAACATGACAAGTCTGGTTTCCCTGGAAAATGTCTCGGTTTCATTTGGCCAACGCCGCGTCCTCTCTGATGTGTCGCTGGAACTCAAGCCTGGTAAAATTTTGACCTTACTTGGGCCGAACGGCGCAGGTAAGTCGACACTGGTTCGGGTTGTTCTCGGGCTGGTAACACCAGATGAAGGTGTTATCAAGCGCCACGGAAAACTGCGCATTGGTTATGTGCCGCAGAAGCTGTATCTCGACACCACGTTGCCACTGACCGTAAACCGTTTTTTACGCTTACGCCCCAGAACACATAAGGAAGATATTCTGCCTGCACTAAAACGCGTTCAGGCTGGGCATCTTATTGACGCGCCAATGCAAAAGCTCTCTGGCGGTGAAACGCAGCGTGTACTACTCGCGCGCGCATTGTTAAATCAACCCCAGTTATTAGTTCTGGACGAACCCACCCAGGGCGTGGATGTGAATGGTCAGGTGGCGTTATATGACCTTATTGACCAGTTACGTCGCGAACTGGATTGTGGCGTTTTAATGGTATCTCACGATCTGCATCTGGTGATGGCAAAAACCGATGAAGTACTTTGCCTGAACCATCACATCTGTTGTTCTGGCACACCAGAAGTCGTTTCCCTGCATCCGGAATTTATTTCGATGTTCGGGCCTCGCGGAGCTGAACAGCTGGGTATTTATCGCCATCATCATAATCACCGCCACGATTTACAGGGGCGAATTGTTCTGCGTCGGGGAAGTGATCGCTCATGATTGAATTATTATTTCCCGGTTGGTTAGCCGGGATTATGCTGGCCTGTGCCGCTGGTCCTTTGGGTTCTTTTGTTGTCTGGCGTCGTATGTCTTATTTCGGCGATACGCTGGCCCATGCGTCTTTACTTGGAGTGGCCTTTGGTCTGTTGCTGGACGTGAATCCCTTCTATGCAGTGATTGCCGTTACGCTGCTGCTGGCGGGCGGTCTGGTATGGCTGGAGAAGCGTCCACAGCTGGCGATCGATACGTTATTGGGAATTATGGCGCACAGTGCCTTGTCGCTGGGCCTGGTCGTTGTCAGTCTGATGTCTAACATTCGCGTTGACTTGATGGCATACCTGTTCGGTGATTTGCTGGCAGTGACGCCGGAAGATCTCATCTCCATCGCCATTGGCGTGGTCATTGTGGTGGCAATTCTGTTCTGGCAATGGCGCAATTTACTGTCGATGACCATTAGCCCGGATCTGGCATTTGTCGATGGTGTGAAATTACAGCGCGTGAAATTGCTGTTGATGCTGGTAACAGCATTGACGATTGGTGTGGCAATGAAATTTGTCGGGGCGTTGATTATTACCTCGTTGCTGATCATTCCGGCTGCTACCGCACGTCGTTTTGCCCGTACGCCGGAACAGATGGCAGGTGTCGCCGTTTTGGTGGGGATGATTGCTGTAACTGGCGGTTTAACTTTTTCAGCGTTTTACGATACGCCTGCGGGTCCGTCAGTGGTGCTATGTGCTGCGCTGTTGTTTATTTTGAGTATGATGAAAAAACAGGCCAGCTAATCTATCGCTGAACACATTTGTCGGATGCGGCGCGAGCGCCTTATCCGACCTACGGTTCGCTATATCAGGTAGGCCTGATAAAACGCGAACAGCGTCGCATCAGGCATATTGCCAGTGTCGGATGCGGCGCGAGCGCCTTATCCGACCTACGGTTCGCTATACCGGGTAGGCCTGATAAAACGCGAACAGCGTCGCATCAGGCACATTGCCAGTGTCGGATGTGGCGCAAACGCCTTATCTGATCTACGGTTCGCTATACCAGGTAGGCCTGATAAGACGCGAACAGCGTCGCATCAGGCACATTGCCAGTGTCGGATACGGCGCGAACGCCTTATTTGAACTACGGCATTTCTGGCGGTGTGATGCCGAAGTGGTTCCACGCCCGCACTGTCGCCATACGCCCGCGAGGTGTACGCTGCAAAAAGCCTTGCTGAATCAGATAAGGCTCCAGCACATCCTCAATGGTTTCACGTTCTTCGCCAATAGCCGCCGCCAGGTTATCCAGACCTACAGGCCCGCCGAAGAACTTGTCAATTACCGCCAGCAATAACTTGCGGTCCATATAATCGAAACCTTCAGCATCGACATTCAGCATATCCAGCGCCTGAGCAGCAATATCTGCCGAGATGGTGCCATCGTGCTTCACTTCGGCGAAATCACGCACTCGACGCAGCAGGCGGTTGGCAATACGTGGCGTACCACGCGCCCGACGCGCCACTTCCAGCGCGCCATCGTCACTCATCTCGAGGCCCATAAAGCGCGCGCTGCGACTGACGATATATTGCAGATCTGGCACCTGATAAAACTCCAGACGTTGCACAATACCAAAACGGTCGCGCAACGGTGACGTCAGCGAACCTGCGCGCGTGGTTGCGCCAATCAGGGTAAACGGGGGCAAATCAATTTTAATGGAGCGTGCCGCCGGACCTTCACCAATCATGATATCCAGTTGGTAGTCTTCCATTGCCGGATACAACACCTCTTCCACCACTGGTGAAAGACGGTGGATCTCATCAATAAACAGCACGTCATGTGGTTCAAGGTTAGTGAGCATTGCTGCCAGATCGCCGGCCTTTTCCAGCACCGGACCGGAAGTCGTGCGTAAATTAACGCCCATTTCATTGGCGACAATATTAGCAAGCGTGGTTTTACCTAAACCCGGAGGGCCAAAAATCAACAGATGATCGAGGGCGTCGCCGCGCAGTTTCGCTGCTTTGATGAAAATCTCCATCTGTGAACGAACCTGCGGCTGACCAACATACTCTTCCAGTAATTTGGGGCGAATGGCGCGATCTGCTACATCTTCCGGCAAAGTCGTACCGGCAGAAATCAGACGGTCTGCTTCAATCATCCTTTACCTCATAACGCGGCGCGTAGGGCTTCGCGAATTAATGTTTCACTGCTGGCGTCAGGGCGGGCGATTTTGCTCACCATGCGGCTGGCTTCTTGTGGTTTATAGCCCAGCGCCACCAGCGCAGCAACCGCTTCCTGTTCAGCATCATCGGTTGCCGGGCTGGCAGGCGACGTGAGCACCAGATCGGCGGCTGGCGTAAAGAGATCGCCGTGCAAACCTTTAAATCGGTCTTTCATTTCGACAATTAAACGCTCGGCGGTTTTTTTACCAATGCCCGGCAGTTTCACCAGTGCTCCCACTTCTTCACGTTCAACGGCATTAACGAACTGCTGCGCTGACATTCCGGAGAGGATCGCCAGCGCCAACTTCGGGCCGACGCCGTTGGTTTTGATCAACTCTTTGAACAACGTGCGCTCTTGTTTATTGTTAAAACCGTACAGTAGTTGCGCGTCTTCACGCACCACAAAGTGGGTGAAAACGATCGCTTCCTGACCCGCTTCAGGGAGTTCATAAAAACAGGTCATCGGCATATGCACTTCATAGCCTACGCCGCCCACTTCAATTAACACCAGCGGGGGTTGTTTTTCAATGATGATGCCTCTGAGTCTGCCTATCACATGACGCTCCTGCGTAATGAATCAAAGATAATGCTGTATGATAAAAAAATGCTGGATAGATATCCAGCGAAGGATGAAGAAAACTTGCGAGGCGTCCCGATGATCTGAAAAATGGCGCAGTATAATTTATTCTACAGGTTATATTGGAAGCAAATATTTGAATATTACATATTCAGTGAGTTAATGCGTAAAAAAATATACATTTCGACTCCTGAAAAATAAACTTTTTTATGTTATTACGTGTATTCATATTTATTTCAATGGAATGACAACGTGAATATTAATTACCCTGCTGAATATGAAATTGGTGATATCGTCTTTACATGTATAGGTGCTGCCTTATTTGGTCAAATATCAGCAGCATCAAATTGCTGGAGTAATCACGTCGGGATCATTATCGGTCATAACGGTGAAGACTTCCTGGTTGCAGAAAGCCGGGTTCCCCTTTCAACCATCACCACGCTATCCCGTTTTATTAAACGTTCTTCTAATCAACGCTATGCTATAAAGCGATTAGACGCAGGGCTAACAGAACAACAAAAACAACGAATTGTTGAACAGGTTCCCTCCCGGCTACGCAAACTCTACCACACCGGTTTTAAATACGAATCTTCACGCCAGTTCTGTTCAAAATTTGTCTTTGATATTTATAAAGAGGCGCTATGTATTCCGGTGGGCGAAATAGAGACGTTTGGAGAACTGTTAAATAGCAATCCGAATGCAAAACTCACTTTCTGGAAATTCTGGTTCTTAGGTTCTATTCCGTGGGATCGTAAAACGGTTACGCCAGCGAGTTTGTGGCATCATCCGAGTCTAATGTTGATTCATGCGGAGGGAGTAGAAACGCCTCAGCCTGAACTGACTGAAGCGTGATAATTTAGCGCAGTCGCCCTCTCGCCAGGTTCAGCCGCGATTCGCTCATCTGCATCGCATTCTGGCTGACATGGCAGTGGGTGATGGCAATCGCCAGCGCATCGGCGGCATCCGCCTGTGGATTAGCAGGTAATTTCAGCAAGGTACGCACCATATGCTGCACCTGGCTTTTTTCGGCGCTACCAATGCCCACCACTGTTTGCTTAACCTGACGCGCAGCATATTCAAACACCGGCAATTCCTGATTCACCGCTGCCACAATCGCCACGCCTCGTGCCTGCCCCAGTTTCAGGGCTGAGTCAGCGTTCTTTGCCATAAAGACTTGTTCGATTGCGAAATAATCGGGCTGGAACTGGGTGATGATTTCCGTCACGCCCGCATAGATCAGTTTCAGACGAGACGGTAAATCATCCACTTTGGTGCGTATGCATCCGCTACCCAGGTAGGACAGTTGCCTGCCCACCTGACGGATAACACCGTAGCCGGTAACGCGCGAACCCGGGTCAATACCGAGAATAATAGACATCACGCGTCTCCGTTTTGTTGTTTAGCCGGCCTCATCAGAGGGTCGCTGCAACCTCATCAGAGATCTCACCGTTATGGTAAACTTCCTGCACGTCGTCACAGTCTTCCAGCATATCGATCAGACGCATCAGTTTCGGTGCAGTTTCTGCATCCATATCGGCTTTGGTTGACGGGATCATAGAAACTTCTGCGCTGTCTGCTTTCAGACCTGCCGCTTCCAGAGCGTCGCGTACTTTACCCATCTCTTCCCATGCAGTGTAGACGTCGATCGCGCCGTCATCATAGGTCACAACGTCTTCAGCACCTGCTTCCAGTGCTGCTTCCATGATGGTGTCTTCGTCGCCTTTCTCGAAGGAGATCACGCCTTTTTTGCTGAACAGATAAGCTACGGAACCATCAGTACCGAGGTTACCGCCACATTTGCTGAATGCGTGACGCACTTCAGCAACGGTACGGTTGCGGTTGTCAGACAGACATTCAATCATGATTGCCGTGCCGCCAGGGCCGTAACCTTCGTAGATGATGGTTTCCATGTTTGCATCATCATCACCGCCCACACCACGTGCAATTGCGCGGTTCAGGGTGTCACGGGTCATGTTGTTAGACAGTGCTTTATCAATTGCTGCACGCAGACGCGGGTTAGCGTCCGGATCGCCACCGCCCAGCTTAGCCGCGGTTACCAGCTCACGAATGATTTTAGTGAAGATTTTACCGCGCTTAGCATCCTGCGCAGCTTTACGATGTCTGGTGTTGGCCCATTTACTATGACCTGCCATAAAAATATCTCCAGATAGCCCTGCCTGTTCAGGCAGCGTTAATAACAAACTGTTCAATCGCCTGCCGGTTGCTCCATGACTTAGTGAGCGCCGCCGCAGCAGGCGCATCAAGCCACTTGTAAGCCAGATGTTCAGTGAAAACAATCTGGCGCTCGTGCGGGAGCGCAAGACAGAACCATGATTCCGTATTGCGCGTCACGCCCGGCGCATAGCGATGACGTAAATGTGAAAAAATTTCAAACTCTACCGTGCGCTGACAGTCAATTAAGGTCAGTTGTTCAGCGACAACATCGATGGTGACCTCTTCCTTTACTTCGCGCATGGCAGCTTGCGGCGCGGTTTCACCCTCTTCCACGCTGCCGGTTACCGACTGCCAGAAATCGGGATCGTCACGCCGCTGCAACATCAGCACCCGTTTCGTATCTTGTGCATAGATGACCACTAAGATCGAAACGGGACGCTTATACACTTTATCCTTCACGCTGCCTCTTCGTTGACTGCCTTCGCTCATCCCATTCACATAGTTATCTATGCTCATGGGAGTTCACTCAGTTGCCGCCTCGATGCAACGCGAATGATTTCGTGTATTTGAGTCATATCAGTTATTCTCAGCCTTCTTCACAACCTGAATGCTCAGCTCAGCCAGTGCAGTCGGGTTAGCAAAGCTCGGTGCTTCAGTCATCAGACACGCTGCTGCCGTGGTTTTCGGGAAGGCGATAACGTCACGAATGTTGTCGGTGCCAGTCAGCAGCATGGTCAGACGGTCAAGACCAAATGCCAGACCTGCGTGCGGCGGAGTACCGTATTTCAGGGCGTCGAGCAGGAAGCCGAATTTCTCGCGCTGTTCCTCTTCGGTGATCCCCAGAATGCCAAACACCGTCTGCTGCATATCACCATTATGGATACGCACTGAACCACCGCCCACTTCGTAACCATTGATGACCATATCGTAAGCATTCGCCACCGCATTTTCCGGTGCAGCTTTCAGTTCTGCCGCCGTCATGTCTTTCGGCGCGGTGAACGGATGGTGCATTGCCGTCAGGCCGCCTTCACCGTCGTCTTCAAACATCGGGAAGTCGATAACCCACAGCGGTGCCCATTTGCTTTCGTCGGTCAGGCCAAGGTCTTTACCCACTTTCAGACGTAGTGCGCCCATCGCGTCGGCAACAATTTTCTTGTTGTCGGCACCGAAGAAAATCATATCGCCATCTTGCGCGGCAGTACGATCCAGAATGGCTTCGATGATTTCCGCATTAAGGAACTTCGCTACCGGGCTGTTGATACCTTCCAGACCTTTCGCGCGTTCGTTAACTTTGATGTAAGCCAGACCTTTCGCGCCGTAGATTTTAACGAAGTTACCGTATTCGTCGATCTGCTTACGGGTCAGCGATGCGCCACCCGGAACACGCAGAGCGGCAACACGGCCTTTCGGATCGTTCGCTGGACCTGCAAATACTGCAAACTCAACGGATTTCAGCAGATCGGCAACGTCGGTCAGTTCCATCGGGTTACGCAGGTCCGGTTTGTCGGAGCCGTAACGGCGTTCAGCTTCCGCAAAGGTCATTACCGGGAAATCGCCCAGGTCAATGCCCTTCACTTCCAGCCACAAATGGCGCACCAGCGCTTCCATCACTTCACGCACTTGCGGCGCGGTCATGAAAGAGGTTTCCACATCGATCTGAGTAAATTCAGGCTGACGATCAGCGCGCAGGTCTTCGTCACGGAAGCATTTAACGATCTGATAGTAGCGGTCAAAACCGGACATCATCAGCAGCTGTTTGAACAACTGCGGGGATTGCGGCAGCGCGTAGAATTTACCTTTGTGCACACGAGAAGGCACCAGGTAGTCACGCGCGCCTTCCGGCGTGGCTTTAGTCAGCATCGGAGTTTCGATGTCGAGGAAACCGTGGTCGTCCATAAAACGACGCACCAGACTGGTGATTTTCGCACGGGTTTTCAGGCGCTGAGCCATTTCCGGGCGACGCAGGTCAAGATAGCGGTACTTCAGACGCGCTTCTTCGGTGTTGACGTGGTTGGAGTCAAGCGGCAGAACGTCTGCGCGGTTGATGATGGTCAGCGAGGAAGCCAGCACTTCGATTTCGCCAGTCGCCATATCGCGGTTGATATTTTTTTCGTCACGCGCACGTACGGTGCCCGTGACCTGAATGCAGAACTCATTACGCAGTTCAGAGGCCAGCTTTAACGCGTCCGCACGATCCGGATCGAAAAATACCTGCACGATACCTTCGCGGTCGCGCATATCGATAAAGATCAAGCTACCAAGATCACGACGACGGTTGACCCAACCACACAGAGTCACCTGCTGCCCCACGTGGGACAAACGGAGCTGTCCACAATATTCTGTACGCATGAGATATCCCTTAACTTAGCTGCTGGCGGATGTCCCCTGCTGTGCAGGTGACCTGAGTCGCAGCGTTAGCTGTATGTCACAACTGAATGAAAAAAGGCGGCTATTATACTGGAAATTCTGCCGCACCGTAAGAGCCTGGCCCGCGCTGGAACGCCTCGTTACCACTTTATGTCGGGCCTGAAATCAGACTCTACGCCAGTTTGCTATAAAGGTGTTGCCCGAACTCATAAAAATTAACAAAATTTGTCGTTCCGCCATCGGCTAATCGCATTAAGGTGAGAGGCACAATTTTGTTTTATCTGGAGTGATCATGCTTGAACTTAATGCCAAAACCACAGCGCTAGTGGTGATTGATTTACAGGAAGGCATCTTGCCTTTTGCCGGTGGTCCGCATACTGCCGAAGACGTGGTGAATCGCGCAGGAAAACTGGCGGCGAAATTTCGCGCGAGCGGTCAGCCCGTGTTTCTGGTGCGTGTTGGCTGGTCTGCCGATTATGCTGAAGCATTAAAACAGCCGGTCGATGCGCCCTCACCGGCTAAAGTGTTGCCCGAAAATTGGTGGCAACATCCTGCTGCATTAGGTGCAACCGACAGCGATATCGAAATCATCAAACGTCAATGGGGTGCGTTTTACGGTACGGATCTGGAGTTGCAATTACGCCGCCGAGGTATCGATACAATAGTGTTATGTGGGATCTCGACCAATATCGGCGTTGAGTCCACCGCCCGCAATGCCTGGGAACTCGGTTTTAATCTGGTGATTGCCGAAGATGCCTGTAGCGCCGCCAGTGCCGAGCAGCACAATAACAGCATCAACCATATCTATCCACGCATCGCCCGTGTGCGCAGTGTGGAAGAGATCCTCAACGCGTTATGATTTACATCGGTCTGCCGCAATGGTCGCATCCTAAATGGGGGCGTCTGGGGATAACCAGCCTGGAAGAGTATGCCCGCTACTTTAATTGCGTGGAGGGCAACACCACGCTATACGCCCTGCCGAAACCCGAGGTTGTCCTGCGCTGGCGTGAGCAGACCACAGATGACTTCCGCTTCTGTTTTAAGTTTCCGGCGACCATTTCGCATCAGGCAGCGTTGCGTCATTGCGATGATTTAGTGACTGAATTTTTGACCCGTATGTCACCGTTAGCACCGCGTATTGGTCAATACTGGCTGCAACTGCCTGCCACCTTCGGCCCGCAGGATCTGCCAGCGCTTTGGCACTTTCTCGATTCTCTTCCTGGTGAATTTACCTATGGCGTGGAAGTGCGTCATCCGTTGTTTTTCGCCAAAGGGGAAGCGGAACAAACGCTTAATCGCGGTTTGCATCATCGCGGCGTTAATCGGGTGATTTTAGATAGCCGCCCGGTTCATGCTGCACCTCCGCATAATGAAGCCATACGCGACGCTCAACGGAAGAAACCGAAGGTTCCGGTACATGCCGTACTAACGGCGACAAATCCGCTGATCCGTTTTATCGGCAGCGATGATATGGCGCAAAACAGGGAATTATTTCAGGTCTGGTTACAGAAATTAGCGCAGTGGCAGCAGAGCACCACGCCTTATCTTTTTCTGCACACGCCAGATATTGCCCAGGCACCGGAGCTGGTACATACACTGTGGGAAGACTTACGTAAAATGCTTCCAGAGATCGGAGCAGTCCCGGCTATTCCACAGCAATCTTCTCTTTTCTGAATTTGCCACCTATCATAGACAAGTGCCATCGGCCATTTTAAAGGGAGTTTGTATGGTAAGCGCGCTGTATGCCGTTTTAGGTGCGTTGTTATTAATGAAGTTCTCTTTTGATGTTGTTCGCCTGCGAATGCAGTATCGCGTTGCCTATGGCGACGGCGGTTTTAGCGAACTACAAAGCGCTATTCGTATTCATGGCAATGCGGTGGAATATATTCCCATCGCGATTGTATTGATGCTATTTATGGAAATGAATGGTGCTGAAACCTGGATGGTGCATATTTGCGGCCTCGTTTTGCTCGCTGGTCGTCTGATGCATTATTACGGTTTCCATCACCGTCTGTTTCGCTGGCGACGTTCTGGTATGAGCGCCACCTGGTGTGCGCTATTGCTGATGGTGCTGGCGAATCTTTGGTATATGCCCTGGGAGTTGGTTTTCTCCCTACGTTAGCGCACAATACGCCACTTTCTTTTTCCCGGATTTTTACGTTATGTCTCACCGCGACACGCTATTTTCTGCTCCTATCGCCAGACTGGGCGACTGGACCTTTGATGAACGGGTAGCTGAAGTCTTCCCGGATATGATCCAACGTTCCGTTCCCGGCTACTCCAATATTATTTCAATGATTGGTATGTTAGCTGAACGCTTCGTTCAACCGGGTACGCAGATTTACGATCTGGGCTGTTCTTTGGGCGCGGCGACGCTCTCAGTGCGTCGCAACATTCATCATGATAATTGTAAAATTATCGCCATCGACAATTCCCCGGCAATGATTGAACGCTGCCGTCGTCATATTGACGCCTATAAAGCGCCTACGCCTGTTGACGTTATTGAGGGTGATATTCGTGATATTGCCATTGAAAACGCGTCGATGGTGGTACTGAATTTTACCCTGCAATTCCTGGAACCTTCCGAGCGCCAGGCGTTACTGGATAAAATTTATCAAGGGCTAAACCCGGGCGGCGCGCTGGTGCTTTCGGAAAAATTCAGTTTCGAAGATGCCAAAGTTGGTGAACTGCTGTTCAACATGCACCACGATTTTAAACGTGCCAACGGCTACAGCGAGCTGGAAATCAGCCAGAAGCGCAGCATGTTAGAAAACGTAATGCTGACCGATTCCGTGGAAACCCACAAGGCACGCCTGCATAAAGCCGGTTTTGAGCATAGCGAGCTGTGGTTCCAGTGCTTTAACTTTGGTTCACTGGTGGCATTAAAAGCAGAGGACGCTGCATGATCGACTTTGGTAACTTTTATTCTCTGATTGCCAAAAATCATCTTTCACACTGGCTCGAAACGCTGCCCGCGCAGATTGCTAACTGGCAGCGCGAGCAGCAGCACGGTCTGTTTAAACAGTGGTCCAACGCGGTGGAATTTCTGCCTGAAATTAAACCGTATCGTCTGGATTTATTGCATAGCGTAACGGCAGAAAGCGAAGAACCACTCAGCGCAGGGCAGATTAAGCGCATTGAAACGCTGATGCGCAACCTGATGCCGTGGCGCAAAGGGCCGTTCTCACTGTATGGCGTCAACATCGATACCGAGTGGCGTTCCGACTGGAAATGGGATCGTGTTCTGCCCCATCTTTCTGATTTAACCGGGCGCACCATTCTTGATGTCGGCTGCGGCAGCGGCTATCACATGTGGCGCATGATTGGCGCAGGCGCACACCTTGCGGTGGGTATCGACCCTACGCAACTCTTCCTCTGCCAGTTTGAAGCAGTGCGTAAACTGTTGGGTAACGACCAACGGGCGCATCTGCTGCCGTTAGGGATTGAACAACTTCCGGCACTGAAAGCCTTTGATACCGTCTTTTCGATGGGCGTGCTTTATCATCGTCGTTCACCGCTGGAGCATCTCTGGCAGTTGAAAGATCAACTGGTGAATGAGGGTGAACTGGTGCTTGAAACGCTGGTTATTGATGGCGACGAAAACACGGTGCTGGTACCAGGCGATCGTTACGCACAAATGCGTAATGTTTATTTCATCCCGTCGGCCCTGGCGTTGAAAAACTGGCTGAAGAAGTGTGGTTTTGTTGATATTCGCATTGCGGATGTGAGCGTCACCACTACAGAAGAGCAGCGTCGTACCGAGTGGATGGTCACCGAATCGCTGGCCGATTTTCTTGATTCACATGATCCGGGTAAAACGGTGGAAGGTTATCCTGCGCCTAAACGCGCGGTGCTAATTGCACGTAAGCCGTAAAGGTCTGGTAATACTGCCGGATGCGGCGTGAACGCCTTATCCGGCCTACAAAGTCTTGTTAATTCAATATATTGCAGGGACTATGTAGGCCTGATAAGCATAGCGCATCAGGCAGTTTTTCGTTTGCATAACCTCAGCGCCCGTATCCGGGCGCTATTTACTTCTTACGCCTGAATAGCTGGCTGATCAAACGCCGTTAACTTCGGCGCATTGCCCGTATATTTTTCGATATACACCAGCGCAGAGTTACCGGCACAGGCATTCGCCAGCTGCGAGCTGGGGATATCCGCCGTTAACACGTTCGCACTGCCGTTTTTACACAAGCCATTTTCCAGATCCGGCCATGCACCTTCATGCACGCATACCACGCCTTTTTTGATCCCGTCAGTCACCACAGCGCCTGTCAGGATCTGACCACGTTTATTCCAGACACGGACCAGATCGCCATTCGCAATACCAAAGCGAGCAGCATCGTCGGTGTGAATTGTGATCGGCTCACGATCGGCAACCGCATATTTTTTACGCAGTTCCGCATAGTTAAGCTGACTGTGTAAACGGTGTGCCGGATGTGCGGTCAGAAGCTGTAACTGCTTCTCGTCGGCGGTACCTTTCCATTCATCAGGAGCCAGCCAGGTTGGGTGTGCCGGGCAATCCTTATAGCCAAATTTTTCCAGTGTTTTGGAGTAAATCTCAATTTTGCCGCTTGGCGTACCCAGCGCATTTTTCACCGGATCGGCGCGGAAATCACCATAGCGAACATATTGCTCGTTCTTCTCGCTGCGGCGCATTTCAAGCAGTTTATTTTGCTGCCAGAAGGCATTAAACATTGGCATAGTCACGCGTTGCGCACGCGCACCTTTCTGGGCGGCATCATAGAAAAATTTCAGCCACGCCATTTCATCTTTACCTTCGGTATAGATCTCTTTTCCGCCAGGTTTCAGTAATTCCGCAAGATCGGCAAACACGTCAAAATCGTTACGCGCTTCAAATTGCGGAGCGACAGCCTGCTTCATCGGCACAATATGCTGGTTGCTGTAATCACCGGTCATCGTCAGGTCATTGCGCTCAAACGATGTGGTGATCGGTAATACGATATCTGCGTGTTTGGCTGCTGCGGTCCAGTAGCATTCAGAAACGACGATCATCTCCGGTTTCTGCCATGCTTTGATCAGACGATTCGTATCCTGGTGATGGGTAAAGTTACCGCCACCCGCCCACCAGATCATTTTGATATTTGGGTACGTTTGCTCTTTACCGTTGTGCTGATATTTCCCGCCAGGATTTTCCAGCGCATCGACAATACGGGCGACCGGAATCGCGGTCATTCCGCCATCATCAGCTTCCTCACTTGCCTGTCCGGCAATCGCCGCAGACATTTCTGGCAGCACGCCGCCAACTCGCGTCGGGTTGCCACCGTTGGAGTAATGATAAGAGAATCCAAAACCGCCGCCCGGTGTACCAATTTGCCCTAACATCGCCGCCAGCGTCACCAGCATCCAGTGTTTCTGTTCACCGTATTGCTGGCGTTGGATCCCCCAACCAGCCATCAGCATCGTGCGATTCGCCGCCATCAGTTCTGCAAGTTTGACAATCTGCGCTTCCGGTACACCAGTAATTTCTGCCGCCCAGGCCGCGCTCTTCGGCGTATTATCATTCTTGCCGGTCAGATACTCTTCAAACTGCGAATAGCCGGTGGTGTATTTCTCAAGGTAGGCTTTATCGTGCTTACCTTGTGTCATCAGGGTATGCGCGATGCCTAACATCAGCGCCACGTCGGTCCCCATATTCGGCGCAATCCAGGTCGCGTTATCGCCAAAGAACTCGATGGTTTCGGAACGGATAGGGTCGATGGCAATCACTGGTTTGCCCGATTTTTTCAGCTGATGGAAGTATTCCAGCCCTTGCTCATCGGTACTGCTCCAGGCAATTTTTAAGGTATTCAGCGGGTTCATGCCCCACAACACCACCACCTGACTGTTTTCCAGAATCAGTGGCCAGGAAGTCTGCTGTTCATAGACCTCCACAGAACCGACAACGTGCGGCATGATCACCTGCGCAGCCCCGGTTGAATAATCGCCACTATGCCCGGAATATCCCCCCGCCAGATTCATATAACGTTGCAGTAAGGTTTGCGCTTTATGCAACACGCCAGAAGAGCGCCAGCCGTACGATCCAGCAAAAATGGCCGATGGTCCGTTAGCTTTACGAATGCGATCGTGTTGCTCATGAATCAGTTTTAATGCCTGTTCCCAGCTCACCTGAACGTAACTGTCTTCGCCACGGCCTTTTGCCGGTTGCAGTGGATTGTCGAGATAACTTTTTCTCACCATCGGATGCTGAATACGCGCCGTGGTGTGTACCTGATCCGCCGCCGTAGACTGTAAGGAGTTCGGGATGGTCTTCGCCAGCGCGCCTGTAGAAGAAACAATCTTACCGTCCTTCACTTCTACGTTCATCGCTCCCCAACGACCCGCGGTGAGGATTTTTCCGCCCTTCTCTTCTGCCCATGCGGGTAACGGCGTAGCCGATGTCACCACCAGCGCCCCGGCAGCAATACCGCTATGTTTAATAAACTCACGTCTTGTTAATGTCATAACTTCCTCCCTGATCTACGAGGATCACTGTTTTTCGGTAATATCTTTGGCGTTGTACTGGAAGTACCGCGTCAAAATGTCCAGTTCGTTTTCGCTCATGCTGGTTCGCGCCCCCATTCCTTTGGCGATAGAGGGCCAGGCATTGACGGTGTAATGGTCAGCGGCAATAGGCGCATGGCATCCAGCACAATAGGTGTCATCGAGTTTTTCAGCGTATTGCCATAATGGTTTACGATCCGCTAATACGGGATCGATTAGCGCCCCTTGTAATGACGCCTGACGCCATTGATTACCGTATTCGTCAGCCTGCCATTCCCCGTTTACTGTTAGCGCCTTGATACCTTCATCACTTAATGTGGCAAGCGCCAGACGTTGACCTGCCGCCAGGTAAAGTGTGTTTTCACTGCCCTGCATTTGATAACCCTGCAACAGAATGATCGGCTGTTTGCCACTGGCATCAACGACGGTGAGATCGGTACCAGGATTCACAGTGGCCAGTTCGCCTATGTGGGAAGGTTTGAAAGGATAAATATGTGCGCCATTGGTCACAGAAGTGGCAGCCTGACTTTCCAGTTCATGCGCCGCGTTGTCATCCATTTTTATTTCTGGCGGGAAATGGGCAATTCCTTTATGACAATCAATACACGTTTCACCCTCCTTTTGCGCTTTGGTATGCATTTTCTGCGCAGATTCACTTTGCGAGGCAATATCCATCGCATCAAAAGAATGGCAACTACGGCACGTTGCAGAATCCGATGCTTTTAATTCTTTCCATACTGTTTCGGCCATTTCCTGACGATGCGCTTCGAACTTATCGTCACTGTCTATTTTGCCGCTAACAAATTCATGATAAATATCTTTAGATGCTTTTAATTTGGCAAATAAATAATCCATCCCTGACTTTGGAATATGGCAATCGGCACATTCCGCACGTATACCTTTCTGGTTCGCAAAGTGGACAGTTCCCTGATATTCCTCAAAAGGTTTACTCATCGAGTGGCAGGAAAGACAAAATGCTGTATCCGACGTTTTATGTAAGGCTTTTTGCGCAAGCAATAACCCGCCGCCACCAACCACAAGCGCTATCAGCAGAAAAAATAACCCAATGCGTTTTTTCCCTCGCATAGATTCCTCTAATTAAATTCCAGGACACCGACATCATTGTATAAATAAATATACAACGAATTGACTACTTGCTTAATTCGGCACAACACTGCCTGAAATAATCGATAAAGAATATGATTTATTACAATGTAATCATTAATTGCGAAAGAATAACCCAGTCGTTATTTATAATATATATTTGTCAGTTTTAGTAATTTAAATCGCATAATTAATATGAATATATAAAATATTTTTAGCACAACGCTATGCGCACTGTCACCCGTTCTACACATCACAGTAATCGTTCATTTTTTATACTAACAGGGAATAAAAAAAGGCCCCTGTTGAAATTGCAGGGGCCTGGTACGAGCAAGCATCATATTGGGCGACATGATGCAACGGTAAAAATCATTTGGCCTGATGGCGTTCAATGATTCCTTTCATTTCAGCAACCGCCGCCCCGTCTACGACATAACGCGAATACTCGTCCGCGTGTGCATCTGATGACATGGACAATCCTTGATTACGATAACGCATCGGTGAGGCTTGCCACGCTCCCGCGGAGCTATGGACTTCCAGCACTCCGGCATCGAGGAAGTGGTGCAGGTTTTCTGCACGGACTCCTGCTCCGGCCATGATGATTGGAGTATCACCATAGGCAATAAGTTCCATAATTTTTGATAAACCTTGCAGAGCGTCTGATTTTTGCCCGGAAGTCAGTACCCGGGCAATGCCCAATTGCGCAAGATTATTCAGTATATTTAATGGGTTAGCACACATATCGAAGGCACGATGAAAAGTAACGGCCAACGGACCGGCAGCAGACATTATTTTTTCCATTCGTGGCATATCGACATTACCGTCAACATCGAGAACGCCCGTCACCAGTCCCGGAAAGCCTAATTCGCGGACAGTACGAACATCCTCAAGAATGGCGGCAAACTCGCCGTCGCTGTAGCAAAAATCACCACCGCGCGGGCGGATGATCGGATGCACGGGAATCGTTATCTGCTGACGCACGGATTTAAGCACGCCCAGCGACGGCGTTAAGCCCCCTTCTTTCGGAGCCGCACACAATTCAATTCTGTCAGCGCCATTTTGCTGCGCCGTTAGTGCGCATTCCATGCTGTAACAGCAAATTTCCAGTAATGCCATTTTTGCTCCTTAATTACGCCGACTGCTCGCTGGCCACGATCTCTTCAATGGACCATGGATGAAATTTAATCGTCGTTTTGCCATCGGTGACCGCCAGCGTCGGATTCGGTAATCGCTCATGCTCACCTTTTGGCGAACTGGTTTTAACTGAGATCCCTGGCAGGCTGAGTCCTTCATCAGAAAGCAACGCCAGCGCACGGGCATTCAGCGTTTCTGGCTCGCCCGGCAGAACGATTTCAATATGTTCCCAACCTTCGTGCGGGTAACGTTTTTCCCCGGGCCACGGTAGCTCCACAATGGAAAACTGCCAGTGCGCAACCTGTACCGGTTCATGCAATTTAAACAGACAAATCGGCCTGCCATTGATCATATTTTCTGACAGGAGTTCGCCGCACTGTTCAAACCCGCGACGCCAGCGTTCAGCGGTGGCGTTTTGATGGCAACGCAAAGAAATGTGATCGGCAGTCAGCGGAGTGATATCCAGCCCCAGACGGCGGGAAAGTTCATCTAATGCGTGGGTAAATCGCGGTAAATCCGATGCAATATCCTGCAGCTCGTCGATAGATTGCCAGTTCGCCATAATCACTCTTCGTCTTTCAGTAAAAGCGTTAATTTACCCTGTTGCCCTGTGCCAACCAACCGCTGATTTCACGCCGCTTCTGATGCAATAGTGAAAACGGCAATACGCCGCGCGCACGTTGCTGACGAAAACAGCCATTTGCAGTATACTCCCGCCCTAATTTCTTTAACTGGTGCGGGCAATTTTTGCTCGCTTCATCAATGTAAGGTATTCCGGTGAATATTCAGGCTCTTCTCTCAGAAAAAGTCCGTCAGGCCATGATTGCGGCAGGCGCGCCTGCGGATTGCGAACCGCAGGTTCGTCAGTCAGCAAAAGTTCAGTTCGGCGACTATCAGGCTAACGGCATGATGGCAGTTGCTAAAAAACTGGGTATGGCACCGCGACAATTAGCAGAGCAGGTGCTGACTCATCTGGATCTTAACGGTATCGCCAGCAAAGTTGAGATCGCCGGTCCAGGCTTTATCAACATTTTCCTTGATCCGGCATTCCTGGCTGAACATGTTCAGCAGGCGCTGGCGTCAGATCGTCTCGGTGTTGCTACGCCAGAAAAACAGACCATTGTGGTTGACTACTCCGCACCGAACGTGGCGAAAGAGATGCACGTCGGTCACCTGCGCTCTACCATTATTGGTGACGCAGCAGTTCGTACTCTGGAGTTCCTCGGTCACAAAGTGATTCGCGCGAACCACGTCGGCGACTGGGGTACTCAGTTCGGTATGCTGATTGCGTGGCTGGAAAAACAGCAGCAGGAAAACGCCGGTGAAATGGAACTGGCTGACCTTGAAGGTTTCTACCGCGATGCGAAAAAGCATTACGATGAAGATGAAGAGTTCGCTGAGCGCGCACGTAACTACGTGGTAAAACTGCAAAGCGGTGACGAATACTTCCGCGAGATGTGGCGCAAACTGGTCGACATCACCATGACGCAGAACCAGATCACCTACGATCGTCTGAACGTGACGCTGACCCGCGATGACGTGATGGGCGAAAGCCTCTACAACCCGATGCTGCCGGGTATCGTAGCGGACCTGAAAGCCAAAGGTCTGGCAGTAGAAAGCGAAGGCGCAACCGTCGTATTCCTTGATGAGTTCAAAAACAAGGAAGGCGAACCGATGGGCGTGATCATTCAGAAGAAAGATGGCGGCTATCTTTACACCACTACTGATATCGCCTGTGCGAAATATCGTTATGAAACACTGCATGCCGATCGCGTGCTGTATTACATCGACTCCCGTCAGCATCAACACCTGATGCAGGCATGGGCGATCGTCCGTAAAGCAGGCTATGTGCCGGAATCCGTACCGCTGGAACACCACATGTTCGGCATGATGCTGGGCAAAGACGGCAAACCGTTCAAAACCCGTGCGGGCGGTACGGTGAAACTGGCCGATCTGCTGGATGAAGCCCTGGAGCGTGCACGTCGTCTGGTGGCAGAAAAGAACCCGGATATGCCAGCTGACGAGCTGGAAAAACTGGCCAATGCGGTGGGTATCGGCGCGGTGAAATACGCGGATCTCTCCAAAAACCGCACTACCGACTACATCTTCGACTGGGACAACATGCTGGCGTTTGAGGGTAATACCGCGCCATACATGCAGTATGCTTACACGCGTGTTTTGTCTGTGTTCCGTAAAGCAGAAATTAACGAAGAGCAACTGGCTTCAGCTCCGGTAATCATCCGTGAAGATCGTGAAGCGCAACTGGCTGCTCGTCTGCTGCAGTTTGAAGAAACCCTCACCGTGGTTGCCCGTGAAGGCACGCCGCATGTGATGTGTGCTTATCTGTACGATCTGGCCGGTCTGTTCTCTGGCTTCTACGAGCACTGCCCGATCCTCAGCGCAGAAAACGAAGAAGTGCGTAACAGCCGTCTGAAACTGGCACAACTGACGGCGAAGACGCTGAAGCTGGGTCTGGATACGCTGGGTATTGAGACTGTAGAGCGTATGTAATCGCGTTATGTGTCAAAGGCCGATGTCGCAGTTACGGACATCGGCTTTTTTATCACCGCCGATAATTCACAATCACTTCATTACGTTGTACTTTCAGCGGCGGAATTAACCGCCCACCGCCAGGCACTTCCCAGATAAAGCGCAACGGTTCTGCTGCCGCTATACCGGAAAAAGCCACGGTGGTTCCGCTCTGCCCCTCTAATTCGACACAACGAGATTGTGAGCATAAACGTACCCGCAGTCCCGCGGGGGTCGGACCGATAAGCTGATAATGCCACGCTACCAGCGTCATCAATCCTGAAGCAGGTTGTCGCGTAGAAAGAGGCGCAGACGACATCGACTCACCGCGATGATTTAGCGTAATTCCGACACTACTTGCCTGCCACATCCCCTCCCCGGCGGCTTGCGCAATCACCGGAAACAACAGCATAGCCAATAAGGTTCTCATCATTTACCGCCAATTGTCGCCGTCATGCGGATATGTCGGTTATCAGATAGTTCCAGATTCGACAGCACCACTAACTGCGGCAAGCTGCGGCGCAGGAAGCGAGACAATAATGGTCGCAGCGCGTGGTTCACCAACAATACAGGCGGCGCACCCAGCATCTCCTGACGGGATAGCGCTTCCTGAGTTTGCGCCAGTAAACGATCCGCCAGCCCTGGTTCCAGTCCGCCCCCGCCCTGCAACGCCTGTAGTAACAAACGTTCCAGCGGTGTATCGAGGCCAATAACATGGACTTCATCTTTGCCAGGAAACCACTGCTGGGTAATCGCCCGTCCCAACGCCACGCGCACGACGGCGGTTAATTCATGTGGATCGCTTTGGATGGGCGCATGCTCCGCCAGCGTTTCGAGAATGGTGCGCATATCGCGAATCGGCACCTTTTCATCGAGCAGATTTTGCAGCACTTTATGTAGCGTGGTGAGCGTGACAACACCAGGAACGAGATCTTCCGTCAGCTTTGGCATCTCCTGGGCGACGCGATCCAGCAATTGTTGCGCCTCCTGGCGACCAAACAACTCTGCGGCGTGCTGGCTAATGAGATGGTTAAGATGCGTTGCCACCACTGTGCTGGCCTCAACCACGGTGTACCCCTGAATCTGCGCCTGTTCTTTTAGCGCACTTTCGATCCAGATAGCGTTCAGACCAAAAGCCGGATCGACGGTCGCTTCACCAGGTAACGTCCCGGCAGCGGTACCAGGGTTAATCGCCAACCAACGCCCCGGATAAGCATCGCCACTGCCAATCTCTACGCCTTTCATCAAAATACGATAACGTGCCGGTTGCAGATCCATATTGTCACGAATGTGCACCACTGGCGGCAGGAAGCCCATTTCCTGAGCAAATTTCTTGCGGATACTGCGTATACGGCCCAACAACTCGCCATCTTGTTGGAAATCAACCATCGGGATCAGTCGATAGCCCACTTCCATTCCCAGAGAATCTTCCAGTTGTACATCGTTCCACGTCGCTTCGACAACGGCATTATTCTCTGCCATTTTTACCGGTTTGGGTTCGGCAGGCGCTTTTTGTTCGCGTCCGCGGATCCACCAGGCCAGCCCGAGCAATCCGGCCGTGAACAGCAAAAATACCAGGTTCGGCATTCCAGGCACCAGGCCGAGTAAACCGAGCACGGCTGCGCTTAACAACATAACGCTTGGGTTACTGAAAAGCTGATTCACCATCTGCTCGCCAACATCCTGATCGGTGCTGACACGCGTAACGATGACCCCCGCGGCGGTAGAAATCACCAGTGCCGGGATTTGAGCCACCAGACCGTCGCCAATGGTCAATAGCGTATAACTTTCCGCCGCGTGTCCCATGCTCATGCCATGTTGCAGCACACCGACCAGCAATCCGCCGACAACGTTAATGACCATGATGAGGATCCCGGCGATGGCATCGCCGCGAACAAACTTACTTGCCCCGTCCATTGAGCCGTAAAAATCGGCTTCCTGAGTCACTTCGGAGCGGCGTTTTTTCGCCTCATCTTCACCAATCAATCCGGCGTTCAGGTCGGCGTCAATCGCCATCTGCTTACCCGGCATACCATCGAGAACAAAGCGCGCGCCCACTTCTGCGATACGCCCAGCACCTTTGGTAATGACCATAAAGTTGATGATCACGAGAATGACGAACACCACGATACCGATAGCGAAATTGCCACCAACGAGGAAGTGACCGAACGCTTCGACCACCTTCCCAGCCGCCGCCGCGCCGGTATGCCCTTCCATCAAAATAATACGGGTTGAAGCTACGTTAAGAGCCAGACGCAACAGCGTGGTGAACAGTAAGATTGTCGGAAACGCGGCAAACTCGAGCGTACGCTGGGTAAACATCGCCACCAGCAACACCATAATCGACAACGCGATATTAAAGGTAAACAGCAGGTCGAGAATGAATGCAGGCAATGGCAGCACCATCATCGACAAAATCAGCAAGATCAAAATCGGTCCGGCAAGGATCTGCCATTGTGTCGATTTCAGGTTTGCAGGCAGGCGCAGCATCGCGGCCAGATTACTCATGGGTCGGTTTCTCGTTAATAAAATCCAGGGCTTCCGGCACCGGAAGATGAGTAGGTTGTACAGGGCGCTGTCCACCAGCCAGACGCCAACGTTTCAGTTGCCAGACCCAGGCCAGCACTTCCGCCACGGCGGCATATAGTTGACCCGGTATTTGTTGACCGATTTCAGCATGTCGATACAGCGCACGCGCCAGCGGCGGCGCTTCGAGGGTCGGGACGTTATTTTCAGCGGCTATTTCACGAATGCGTAATGCCACCAGCCCCGCGCCCTTGGCAACGACTTTTGGCGCACTCATTTTGTTTTCGTCGTACTGCAAAGCCACTGAGTAGTGAGTTGGGTTATTGACGATAACGTCCGCTTTCGGCACATCGGCCATCATCCGCCGCCGCGCCGCTGCTCGCTGCATCTGACGGATTCGCCCTTTGACATGAGGGTCGCCTTCGCTTTGTTTGAACTCATCACGAATATCCTGCCGTGACATACGCAGCTTTTTCAGGTGGCTGAAGATTTGGAAAAAGACGTCAAATCCCACCATCGGAATGACACCAAGCACCACCAGCAGTGCGCACAGCCCTACCAGATCCATCGCATTACCCATGGCGGTAATGGGGGACTCCGCCATTAAGCGCATCATTTGCGGCCAGTGGTGCCAGAGATAAAACCCCGTCACACTGCCGACCAGGATGGATTTCAAAATCGCTTTAAGCAACTCCGCACCGGTTTGTGCCGAGAACATCCGTTTAATGCCCGGTAGCGGGTTGAGTTTGGAAAACTTCGGCTGCAAGGATTTGCCGCTAAATACCAGCCCACCCAGCATCACCGGAGAAATGAGCGCCACCAGCACCACGCCGCTAATCAGCGGCAGCAGCGCCAGCATGGCTTCTCTGATCAGCAAAATAATCTGCCCGAGGATCAGGTTCGGGTCATTGATAATACTGTGATCAAAATGCAATCCCGCGGAGAGCATGCCCGACAATCGACGAGCCAGCGACACACCGCCAAACCAGATAACACACACGCCCACTAACAAAATCAGCAGCGACGTTAATTCACGGGAACGCGGGATTTGCCCCTCTTCCCGCGCTTTTTCAAGTCGGTGAGGTGTGGGGGCTTCTGTTTTGTCGTCGCTCTCGTCAGACACGTCGCCAATCCTGGAAAGAGTAATAAGCGTGAATGATGCCAGAGCGCAAAGCGTTCAATGGTTTGAGTAAGGGGTAAAAAAGGCGGGATTTAGGGCTTTTGCTGCCACACATCATGCATAGTGTGCGTTTGTCGGATGCGGCGTCATCCGACCGCCTGATGTGACGCGGCCGCGTCACATCAGGCAATACAAATCAGAATCCAAGGCTATCCAACAAATCGTCCACCTGGTCCTGACTGGCTACCACACCGGCTTTGCTGGTATCAACCTGTGGTCCATTCAGCAAACTCTGGCTTTCACGTTTCGGACGTGCATCCTGTTCTGGGATATTTTCCAGCAGCACCATTAGCAACTGGCGTTCAATCTCCTGAATGACATCCATCATTCGTTTAATGACCTGCCCGGTGAGGTCCTGAAAATCCTGCGCCATCATGATTTCCAGCAACTGCGCATTGGTAAAACCGGTATGCGTCGGCACATCCGCCAGAAATTGCCGTGTATCGGTCACCAGTTCGCGAGCGTCGGCAAGGTCAATGGGATCGGCAAACCAGTCATCCCAGCGTTGGGTTAACGCTTTTGCTGATTTCTCCATGTGATCCTGATGCGGTTGTGAAGCCTCAACACTGTTGAGCGCCCTTTCCGCAGCCTGGGCAGTCATCTGCACAACGTAGTACAAACGATCGCGAGCATCAGGGATGGCTTCCGCCGCTTCTGCAATGGCCTGGTCCAGCCCCAGCTCCCGCAGACTATCGCGCAGCATACGCGTCAGGCTGCCGATGCGCGCAATGATATCGCCAGCAGAATTTTCATCAGCAGGTTTAATTGATGGTTGCATCATAGTCGCATCCTCACATGCCCAGTTTCTCAAAGATTTTGTTGAGTTTTTCCTCCAGCGTCGCGGCGGTAAATGGCTTAACCACGTAGCCACTGGCCCCCGCTTGTGCTGCGGCAATAATGTTTTCTTTCTTCGCTTCCGCAGTCACCATTAACACCGGCAATGCTGACATCGCGCCATCAGCACGAATCGTTTTCAGCAATTCCAGGCCGTCCATGTTTGGCATGTTCCAGTCGGAGATAACAAAACCATATCCTCCCGCCTGCAACTTATTGAGAGCATCGGCGCCATCCTCCGCTTCCTCAACATTATTAAATCCAAGCTCTTTCAGCAGGTTACGCACGATGCGTCGCATGGTGGAAAAGTCATCCACAACCAAAAATTTAAGCTCTTTATCCGCCATCTCACACTCCTGATTTAAATACGTATCGCCTGTCCGGCACTGATTTTTGCCAGCATTTGCTGGCTTACCTGGCTAAGATCGACCACTTCGCAGACGCCACCCATATTGATGGCCTCGCGCGGCATGCCGAACACCACGCTGCTTGCTTCATTTTGCGCAAGAGTCCATGCCCCCGCCTGACGCATTGCTAACATTCCCGCCGCGCCGTCGTTGCCCATGCCCGTCAGGATCACCCCAACCGCATTACGCCCCGCCTGTTTGGCCACCGAATGGAACAACACATCTACCGATGGCCGATGGCGATTAACCGCCGGGCCATCGTGAATTTTGATTTGATAATTCGCGCCGCTACGCGCCAGTTCCATATGCCGATCGCCCGGGGCGATATAGGCATGCCCCGGCAAGACGCGTTCTCCGTCCTCGGCTTCTTTCACGCCGATTTGGCACAGCTTATTTAGTCTGTCGGCAAAAGAGCGGGTAAAACCGGGCGGCATATGCTGGGTAATTAACAGTGCCGGGCTGGAAAGCGGCAACGGTTGCAATACGTGACGAATCGCCTCTGTTCCCCCCGTTGAGGCGCCAATCGCAATCAGCTTTTCTGAGCTCAAGAGCGGTCCGGCCTTCAGCGTTGTCGGTGCCGATAACGGTTTATGCGCAGTAAGGCTTGCCCTTGCTGCTGTACGCACCTTTTCGGCAATCATTTCGCTATACGCCAGCATTCCTTCGCGGATCCCCAGTTGCGGTTTGGTGACAAAATCTATCGCCCCCAACTCCAGAGCACGCAGCGTGACTTCGGAACCTTTGCCAGTCAGAGAAGAAACCATCACTACTGGCATCGGTCGCAAACGCATTAATTTTTCGAGGAAATCCAGTCCGTCCATACGCGGCATTTCGACGTCCAGCGTCAGCACATCAGGGTTGAATTTCTTAATCAAATCACGCGCGACCAGCGGATCGGGAGCCGTCGCTACCATTTCCATGTCACTATGACTATTGATGATTTCTGTCATTATCTGGCGCATCAGTGCCGAGTCATCGACCGACAACACCCTGATTTTGCTCATCGTTAATCCTTACTTAGCGCATACACCGTCTGTCCACGCAATGTGAAGCTGCGCTCAAGGTGGCTAAAGTTTTCAGAGTGACCCGCAAACAATAATCCGTCGGGTTTAAGCAGCGGTACAAAGCGGCGCAAAATCTCCTGCTGGGTCGCTTGATCGAAGTAGATCATGACGTTACGACAGAAGATCGCATCGAACGGCCCCGGCGCAGCGTACTGTTTCGCCAGCAAATTCAGCGGGGAAAAATCGATGTAGTTCGCCAGTGCCTGACGCACACGCACCAGCCCTTGATGCGGCCCTGTGCCGCGCATGAAGTAGCGCTGGAGTTGTTGCGGCGTCAGGTTTTTCAGCTCTTCATGGCGATAAATGCCGCTTCTGGCTTTCTCCAGCACTTCGGTGTCGATATCGCTGGCGAACACTTTCCAGCGTCCGGGCGCGGTGCCCAGCGTGTCCGCCAGCGTCATCGCAATGCTGTACGGTTCTTCACCTGTCGATGCCGCCGCACTCCATACGCGATATTCACCAGAGGCGTGGCGGGCGTGCTCCGCGAGCAATGGGAAATGATGCCCCTCGCGGAAAAATGCCGTCAGGTTTGTAGTCAACGAATTAATAAACGCCTGCCACTCGCCGCTGTGCTGATTAGATTCCAGTAAATTCAGATAATGGCCGAAGTCTGCAAGCCCCAGCGAGCGCAAACGGCGCACCAGGCGGTTGTAAACCATGTCGCGTTTGTGGTCCGCCAGGACTATCCCCGCACGTTGATAGATCAATTGACTTATCCGCCGAAAATGCGCGTCGGAAAGCGCCAGGCGCTCGGTCATCTGTAACAATAAAGACGTTTGCCCGCAGGGCAGAGATGATGTCATAGCGCCTTCTCAGTCACTTCAGGAAACCACTGATTCACCCGTTGTGCCGTTGCCGCCGCTTCTTCTGCCAGTGCGACGTTTTGTTGCATCACCTGATCCATCTGGCTGAAATGACCGAGTGAGTAAATACTCATCAAAATGTTTCCCAGTTTGGATCTTGTTCAGTAATACGCAGTCGCGGCTGTGCGGGTGGTTGTTCAGTGGTTGGACGGGATTGTGGTTTATTCGTTTGCGAGCTTGCAGCCAGACGGAATGTGGAAACTGCTTGCGTTAAACGGCTGGCCTGCTCTTCAAGGGCCGCCGCCGCCGCGGCAGACTCCTGCACCAGCGATGCGTTTTGTTGGGTGACGCGATCCATTTCCGACACTGCCAACGCCACTTGATCGATACCGCGACTCTGTTCATCCGATGCAGAGGCAATCTCGCCCATAATGTCGGTAACACGGGTGACGGCATTGACAATATTCGTCATGGTTTCCCCGGCACTTTCTACCAGCACCGAACCGGTATCAACGCGGGAGGCGGAATCTTCAATCAGCGCTTTGATCTCTTTTGCCGCCTGGGCGCTGCGACTGGCGAGATTACGCACTTCGCCCGCCACCACGGCAAAACCACGCCCCTGTTCCCCTGCTCGGGCGGCTTCAACAGCCGCGTTCAGTGCCAGGATATTGGTCTGGAAAGCAATGCCATCAATAACGCTAATAATGTCAGCAATTTTCTGCGAACTGTCGGCAATTTCGTGCATGGTTTTCACCACACCGTCCACGACTTTGCCACCATGCTGAGCAGTATCGGAGGCACTTTGCGCCAGTTGCGAGGCTTGACGGGCGTTATCGGCGTTCTGTTTCACTGTTGCTGTGAGCTGTTCCATGCTGGCGGCCGTTTCTTCCAGCGCCGATGCCTGCTGTTCAGTACGGGAGGAAAGATCGGTATTCCCCGCAGCAATCTCACGAGTACCAGCATAGATAGCGTCTGAACCTTCTCGCACATGGTTGACCGTGTCAGTCAGAGAGCGTTGCATATGTGAAACGCTCTGTGCCAGGTCGCCCATTTCGCTGCGTCCAGCAATGCTGAGGGTATGCGCCAGATTGCCACCAGCAATTTCCCGGATGTGAGAAATGATCTTCGCTAACGGGTTAAGTAGCATGCGGCGGATGCCGTACCACGCCACCAGCAGAATCAATACCACCACCAGCGCGATAACCGCCAGTTGCCACTGGGCAAATCGGTAATCATCCGCGTTGTCAGTGACGATATCTTGATACCGTTTTTCACTACTGAGGGCGTACTGGGCAAAGGCTTCGCCCATCGCATTTTGCATTCCCTGGGTTGGCTGAGCGAAATAGGCTCCGGTATTGCCATAATCAAGATAATCAATCAGTTCTGTTAATGCTGTGTGATAGTTTTTATATTTTTCGTCGATATTACGACTGGTAGCGACCATTTCAGGTAACGGTGCCATGATTTTGAATTTTTTATAATGGATTGCAGCCTGGGCCAATGTTTTCCTGGCGCTATCAAGCAATTCAACTTTAGCGTTACTTTGTTGATTGGATGAATCCATCATCATCCGCACCGCTGAACGACTCAGGTTAATGCGCGTTTGCAGCATTAAATCCCAGGTTGAGGTCAGCTCGCTTTGTTGTTCCCGTAATTGATTGGAAACCACAAAACTTTTCTGGCTATGGTGAAGAGAAGAAAAAAACAGACTTCCGGAAATAAGCTGTAACAGTGCGAATACCCCCAGCACCATTACCAACAGCGTGACTACGCGGATACGGTTAATCATAAGGCACCTTCCTGAAAACAAGTTGGTTTCGTTATCGGCAGGAAGGAGGGAAACTTTATTTCTGATGCCAGTCATGGCGAAATTAAAATGAAAAACCCGATCCGCAGGGTATCGGGCTCATTTCATTTGAGTACAGCGGGATAAATTATGCGACTTCTGATGCCGTGCTATCCAACAGAGCCATCTCTTCGCTATTCAGCAGTTTTTCGATATTAACCAGAATTAGCATGCGATCGCCCAGCGCGCCCAGGCCGGTGAGGTATTCTGTGGAAAGCGTCACAGCAAATTCCGGTGCCGGGCGAATTTGTTCCGTCGTCAACGAAAGAACATCTGAAACGCCATCTACCACAATGCCGACCACCCGCTGCCCAAGATTCAGAACGATAACCACCGTGTTATCGTTGTACTCCACATCCACCTGGCTGAACTTAATACGCAAATCGATAATTGGCACAATCACGCCGCGCAGATTAGTGACGCCTTTGATAAACGCGGGTGTATTGGCAATCCGCGTAACCTGATCGTAGCCACGGATCTCCTGCACTTTCAGAATATCGATGCCGTACTCTTCGTCACCGAGGGTAAATACCAGAAACTCCTGGCCTGACGGTTCGCTGGCCAGCTTTGTTACATTTGTCATACCGGTCATATTTATTCCCTTTTTACTCAATCAGGCGGCGGTATTCGCCATACGTTGTTCGCGGTTTATCGCCTGCAAGGCGGAGACATCAACAATCAGTGCCACGCTGCCGTCGCCAAGAATGGTTGCAGCAGAAATGCCAGGGACTTTGCGATAGTTACTTTCAAGGTTTTTAACCACCACCTGATGTTGACCAATTAACTGATCCACCAGCAAGGCGTAGCGGCGACCGCCACTTTGCAGAATGACAACAATCCCCTCTGTAGCTTCGGTTTTCGCGCCTGTGACGTTGAACACTTTCCACAGTTCGACGATGGGCAGATATTCACCACGCACTTCCAGTACTCGCTCGCCGCCTGCCAGTGGATGGAGATCGGCTTCACGAGGTTGTAGTGATTCCATGACGGCGTTAAGCGGCAGAATGAAAACTTCGTCAGCAACGCGTACCGACATGCCATCGAGGATCGCCAGCGTTAGCGGCAGTAAAATGCGGATTGTGGTGCCAACGCCCTGCTTCGACTGGATTTCAACGTGGCCACCCATCTCCTGGATATTACGTTTGACGACATCCATGCCGACGCCGCGCCCGGAGACATCGGTGACCTGCTCCGCCGTGGAAAAACCAGGGGCGAATATCAACATCGCCACTTCGTCGTCAGTCATGTTGTCGCTAACGCTCAGACCTTGCGAGGCGGCTTTTGCCAGAATCCGCTCTCGATTAAGCCCCGCGCCATCGTCGGTCACTTCGATGCAGATGTTGCCGCCCTGATGTTCGGCAGACAGGATTAAATTTCCAACGCTATCTTTACCCGCAGCGAGTCGTTTTTCTGGCAGTTCAATACCGTGGTCGAGGCTATTGCGTACCAGGTGGGTCAGAGGATCGATAATGCGTTCTATCAGACTCTTGTCGAGTTCGGTGGAACTGCCCACCAGCGTCAGTTCCACCTGTTTGCCAAGTTTACCCGCCAGGTCGCGCACCAGCCGGGGATAGCGGCTAAAGACATATTCCATTGGCATCATGCGAATCGACATCACTGATTCCTGCAAATCGCGGGCGTTACGTTGTAACTGCCCCATGCTGGTAATCAAATCCCCATGATTCACCGGGTCCAGTTCACTGGAGCGCTGGGCCAGCATCGACTGAGTAATCACCAGTTCGCCAACGAGATTAATCAGCTGATCAACCTTCTCAACCGCCACGCGGATGCTGCTAGATTCGCTACCGCGCGACGTTTTTTCCCGTTCCACTCGCCCTGCTGGTGCTTGTTCGGCTGCCAGTTTAAGTACCGGTGGCGGGGATATTTTGGGCGCGGACTCTACTGTTTCGAAGGTAATCTGATCGGCCTCAATCACAAAACAGAGCACCGCTTTGATGTCATCTTCGGCGATGTCGCCCGGTAATATTGCCGAGAGAGAATCCGCCCCCTTCACCACATCAGTTAACGTTGTCAAATGACCCAGCTCTTCTTCCAGGAGATCGACTTCTCCCGCCTTCAGACGCGAAAGTAGAATTCGTCGCGGCGACTCACTGTTACCCTGTTCATCTTGCGGTTCACTTTTGGCAACCACACTTAACCGGGCCATGGCGGGTGTCGATTCGCCTTTCGCTTCTATTGCCAGTTGACGTAAGGCCTGGCAGATATAGTCAAAGCTGGCGGCATCCGGCTCTTGCGACTGTTTATAAGCGTCGAGCTGTTCCTGCATGATGTCCTTCGTTTCCAAAAACAGATTGATAATGTCGGTGTTAAGCAGCATTTCACCGCGTCTGGCTTCGTCGAGCAGGTTTTCCATCAGATGCGTGGTTTCCTGCAATACGCTAAAGCCAAAGGTTCCCGCCCCTCCTTTGATGGAGTGGGCCGCACGAAAGATGGCATTCAATTGTTCGGCATCTGGCGCTTCTGGCTGTAAATTCAGCAGATGCTGCTCCATATCGGCCAACAGTTCGTCCGCTTCATCAAAAAATGTCTGGTAAAAATCGCTTATATCCATGCTCACGCTGTCACCTCGATTCGGCTGATGGCATTGTGGAAACACTGACCTGCGGTGTTACCCCAGGTTTTTCCAGGACGCTTACCGGCTCATTCTGGCTTTCGGCGTTTTCATGCAAAATGGCCTGTTCGGCTTGTTTATTCAGTACCAACAGACTGATTCGACGATTAACGGCATCATCCGGGCCGCGATCGCTTAAGCGCATGGTCGCCGCCATGCCGACAACGCGTAAAATTTTGCCATCAGCCAGACTTCCCACCATTAGCTCACGGCGCGACGCATTGGCGCGTTCAGTGGAAAGCTCCCAGTTGCTGTAACCTTTCTCACCATTGGCGTAAGGGAAATCATCGGTATGACCGGAAAGGCTGATACGGTTAGGAATACCGTTCAGCACCGGCGCGATGGCGCGCAGAATGTCGCGCATATAGGGCTCGACATCAGCACTACCGGTTTTAAACATCGGGCGATTCTGGCTATCAATTATCTGGATACGTAAACCTTCCTGTACCAGATCGATTTTGAGATGTGGACGCATCGCCCGTAGTTTCGGGTCTGATTCAATAAGCTGGTCGAGATCGCCACGCAATTTCCGCAGCCGACTTTGCTCCATGCGTTTTTTAAGTTCTTCAATGTTCGGCTGCTTATTCACTTCTCCCTGGCTTTGGGTGAAATCATCACCGCCGCCGGGAATTGGGCTTTCACTATTAGAAATGCGATCTCCGCCCGTTACCGCTGTCGCCAGCGGCGTACGGAAGTATTCCGCAATCTGAATCAGCTCTTTTGGGCTGGAGATGGAGATAAGCCACATCACCAGAAAAAAAGCCATCATCGCGGTCATAAAGTCAGCATAAGCAATCTTCCACGAACCATGTGCTGCGCCGTGGGATTTCGCTTTGCGTCGTTTGACGACAATAATCGGATGCGCTTGATTCTTCATGCTTCCTCGGTTGTCGTCTGCTGCTGCGGATTTTTCACCGCGCGCACATGCTCTTCCAGTTCAACAAACGACGGACGTTCACTGGAATAGAGCGTTTTGCGACCAAATTCAACGGCGATAGGCGGCGCGTAACCGTTCAGATTAGAAAGCAGGGTGACTTTGACGCACTGCATCATTTTGCTGGTTTCGGCGCTTTTCTGGCGCAAAACACTCGCCAACGGGGAAATAAATCCGTAAGCCAATAAGATACCGAGGAAAGTCCCCACCATCGCATGTGCGATGAGCGCCCCCAACTCGGCGGCAGGACGATCGGCTGATCCTAGTGCGTGCACCACCCCCATTACAGCCGCAACAATACCAAACGCAGGAAGAGAGTCTCCGACCAACGCCAGGCTGTTCGCCGGGACTTCCGCTTCGTTTTCATGCGTTTCTATCTCTTCGTCCATCAGGGCTTCAATTTCGAAGGTATTCATGTGGCCGCTGATAATCAGGCGCAGATAATCGACGATAAAATCCAGCATAACGGCATCCGCGAGGATGCGCGGATAACTGGCGAAGATCTCGCTCTCTCGTGGATTTTCAATATCGCGTTCCAGTGAGAACATGCCCATTTGCCGCGATTTCGCCATCAGACGGTAAAGCAACGCCAGCAAATCCATATACATTGCTTTGGTATATTTAGAGCGACGAAACAACAATGGCAGCGCCTTAAGCGTACCTTTGATTGCTTTGCCATTATTGCCGACGATAAACGACCCAATGCCTGCACCGGCAATAATCACCAGTTCAGCGGGTTGATAGAGTGCTCCAAGGCTTCCACCGGTCATCAAATAACCGCCGAAAACTGTACCGAGAACAACCAGGTAACCTAATAAGATAAGCACGACATCATCCTTTCACTGTTGACCATGACAGGATGTTCAGTCGGCAGACGTTACCTTACGGCTGGAGAAAAATAAGCAGCGGCAATTAATTACCGCTGCTGGAGTGTTTCGCCACACCGTATGGGTTAAACAGCCTGTATTCTCTGTTCATCCAGCAGTTGAGGGATAATATCGGCAGGGTTCTGAGAAAGTTTACGTCTTTTTACGGCGCGTGATGGCGGTTGACATAAGCTGCAGGCAAAACTGCCGACAGGTTGATGAGCATGAGTGATAAAATTACCGCCGCAGCAGTTGCAGCTGGAAAGTTGCAGTAAATCGCTTTCGACAAATCGCACCAGAGTCCAGGCGCGGGTTAGCGCCAGCAGTGGTCCGTTTTCGGCTTGTGGGCACTGTTCAAGGTATAAACGATAGGCTTTGATTACCGCATCGACGCCATTACATAACCCGGTTTTCAGTAAAAACTGCCATGCATTACAGAACATCGACGCATGGACATTTTGTTCCCAGGTCATAAACCAGTCGGTAGAGAACGGCAACATCCCTTTCGGCGGCGGGCTTCCGCGCAGCTCTTTATAGAGCTTGATCAGGCGTCCGCGACTTAATTGTGTTTCACTTTCCAGCATCTGCAAACGAGCGCCCAGGGTTATCAACTCCATGGCGAGTTGGATATCACGGGCTTCCTGAACAATGCTTTTTTCACTCATGATCAGGCCCTTTTCTTACGTTGTGCTTCTTCGGGCTGATTAACATCATTCAATAAACGCGTGGAGAGCATAATGCCGGTATGAATTTGCTGGAGATCGTCAACACGGGAATCCTGCGTCAGTTGGTTAATAGTCTGGTGGCTGTCAAAGCGGAATTGACAAATCAGTTGATTGGTTTCGGCCAGTTTAACCATTTGCGGAAGAGTCAGCGTCGCCAGCGTTGTAGCCATTTCTTCATTAATACCGAGACGAAACATGGCGGACGCTTTGTCCTGAACGATCAGACGCTGTGCAAGAAGTAAATATGACAAGTTAATGTCATAAATATGTTTCAGCAACTCGGAGGTATGCATTATTCCCACCCAGAATAACTAACTTTATTTTTTATGCGGTATCACCGCATCCCGTGATGTCGCCGGGAAATCCCGGTAAAAAGTAAATAAAAATGGAATAGTAGCGATCAACGAAAAAACACACAGACATCATAAGAGGTGAAACACATCTTACACAGAGTGATGCTTTTTACACTTATCTAAGATTTTTCCTAATTCGACGCAACTGTACTCGTCACCACTCATACATACAACGGAGCGGAGCTGCGATTTTCGACAATGTGTGACACGGATCACACAAAACACTCAATTACTTAACATTGATGTATAAGTCATACTTTTGTTTTGCGTATATTTCATTCTGTTAAAAAGTTTTTCAGCTTATCTGCCAGCAAAAATGATGTGGCGGGATAAAATTGAGATGTTGCGCGCTGTTAATATAAATCACCGTGAATAACCATATCCCGGATATGGGATAAATATCTATGATCTCTGTAAATCATTAAAAAAACAGCCAATTAAATAATAATATGCCATTTAAAAAAAATTAAGCCTGCCAACAATACCAATGTTAAAAATATGTTTTATTAATATTAACCATTTGTTTAGTGAGAGAAATCAATTTCTCCACTTCCTCATCATCACCCGCATGACTACATAGTAACACTACGATATTGATTAATTATTTTTATTAATGATCATGCTAATATTTGCATTTTTGACCAAGTTGTTATTGCATCTATAGCTCATTCAGGGTAAAGCTGTGATCTCACCTGAAGTTCATAGAATAAGGAGCAGGTTATGAGTTACGCCAATATTCTTGTTGCCGTTGCTGTCTCACCGGAAAGCCAGCAACTGTTAGCAAAAGCGGTATCTATCGCCCGTCCCGTTAATGGGCGTATCAGTTTAATCACCCTCGCTTCCGATCCAGAAATGTACAATCAATTAGCCGCGCCGATGCTTGAGGATTTACGCAGTGTGATGCATGAAGAAACACAAAACTTTCTGGACAAATTAATTCAGGATGCTGGATATCCCGTTGAAGAAAAGTTTATAGCTTACGGAGAGTTGAGCGAACATATTCTGGCGGTATGCCGTAAACATAAATTCGATTTGGTGATTTGCGGTAATCATAATCACAGTTTCTTTTCGCGAGCATCCTGCTCTGCGAAAAGTGTGATTGCCTCAAGTGAGGTTGATGTGCTGTTGGTTCCGCTTAAGGGAGATTAAGCGCAATTACGCCAGCTTTGGAAAGGTCGCAACTTTATCGCGCTGCTGGCTTTCCGCGCTGCGCGGAACTATCAGCTTTAGGTCGCTAATAAAGCACTCCTGCCAGTGGTTAATATCGTTTTTCACGATAATTTCCAACATTTCTGCATGACGGGAAATACGTTCTGCCAGCGACATAGTCAATGCCCGATTCAACGCCGCCGCGACTTCATCACGATCGTATGGGTTAACGATTAACGCTGACGTCAGTTCATTCGCCGCCCCCGCAAATTGTGAAAGTACCAGTACGCCGGGATTGGCAGGATCCTGGGCGGCGACATATTCTTTCGCCACCAGATTCATCCCGTCACGCAGCGGCGTCACTAATCCGACATCGGAATAGCGGAAGATTTTCATCAGTAATTTACGGTCGAAATGCTGGTTCAGATAATAAAGCGGCGTCCAGCCTAATTGCCCATATTTTCCGTTAATTCTCCCGGCTTCATTTTCCAGCTGATGACGAATATCCTGATACGCCTGCACATCACCACGCGAGGTTGGCGCTATCTGGGTATAACGTATTTTGCCATGATGTTGCGGATATTTTTCCAGCAAGGCTTCATAGGCGAGAAAACGCTCAGGCAGACCTTTGGAATAATCCAGTCGTTCGACAGAAAAGATATTTTGTACGCTTTTCAGCTCCGCTTTTAATTGCGCCAGTTTGGGCGGCAGCGGTCCGGCAGCCTGTTTGGCTATTTCATCCGGTTCAATACCAATAGGGTAAACTTCGGTGCGAAATGCCTTGCCCCAGGCCGTATGATTGCGCGAACTACGCGTCGTGACGCGCGTCAGGTTGGAAAGGCAATCCAGAAACGCCAAGCGATCGTTTTCTGTCTGAAACCCCAGCAAATCATAATCACAAAGCTGTTCAAGCAACGTGTTAGAAGTCGGCAGCGCGTTGAAAATTTCCGGCGTCGGGAAAGGAATATGCAGGAAGAAACCAATACGATTATTCACGCCACGTTTGCGGAGTTCATGCGCAAATGGCAACAGGTGATAATCGTGGATCCAAATAATGTCATCGTCTTCCAGCAACGGCAGTAATTTATCTGCCAGCAATGCATTCACGCGTAAATAGCCTTCCCAGGCGGAACGCTGAAATTGCACCAGATCGAGTCGATAATGAAATGCGGGCCAGAGAACAGCATTGGAGAATTGGTTGTAGTATTCGTCGAGATCCTTTTCACTGAGGTTAAAAGAGGCCCTGGTGATATTTCCTTTTTTCACCTTTTTTAGCGGCTGATCCTCATTCCCTGTTTCGCCACTCCAGCCAAACCACAGTCCACCTGCGGCTTTCAGCGCCCCCAGTATACCGACAGCAAGGCCACCGGCACTGGCGGCGTGCTCGTCTGGTGGTGCAATCCGGTTAGATACTACGACTAAACGGCTCATAGTCATCACTCCTGTTATTGTCTCTTTTTAGTTGTTGTAATGCGTTGGTTATCATTTCAAGCCAGCGCCAGACATCCGGCACGCCCGCCAGCCGCCATGATGCCTGAGTTGCGCCTGTGCCAATTTTCACTGACATTCCGCCCAGCCTGTTAACGACCGAGAAGCCAGATTCATCGGTTAAGTCATCGCCTAAAAAAATAGGCTTGCGGCCAATAAAGGGAACTTCCTGCATAAATGCGGCAATCGCGTCCCCTTTGCTGGTACCTCTCGGTTTTATCTCAACGACACACTTTCCCTGTTGTAACGCCATTTGCGGCCAAATCTGGGTAATGCGCTGCGCTAATGTCAATAAGGCGTCCTCATGCTGCGGTGCCTGACGATAATGCAGCGCAAACGCCATCCCTTTAGCCTCAATCTCCACACCGGGAAGCCTGGCGATAGCCGTATGCAGTTGAACGCTAATATCCCGGGCAATCGCTTCCGGCAAATGAACAATATGCGTTTTACCATTGATGTCACGGCGCTCCGCCCCATGCACACCCGCTAACGGAAAGCGATAAAGTTTCGCCAGTGCGTCAAGCTCTACCATTGAGCGCCCTGATATCAATGCCAATGCACCATCACTTGCGGTTGCCAGCAGCTGGAGTCCTTGCAGAATATTTTCAGGTACGACGACCTGATCGGGATGCGGTTTGATTTCCGCCAGCGTTCCATCGAGATCAAAAAACCAGGCATAATTCGCGGATAGTTCAGGGGGTTCGGTTAACGGTTCTGTCACCCGGTACTCCTCCTTATCTTTTTATTGTTCGCGCAGAACGCGCTTTACAGACATGTAAGTATAGACAGTGTGACGAGGCTCGCCATTGGCAAAAAGAACAGCCAACCGTTGTGGCGGTTGGCTGTGGAGGATTTTGGAACTAAATAATGTTCAGATGAAGCATTAAACAGTGCGTTTCGCTTTTTGCTTATAACGGTCGAAGATCACCGCAGCCAGCAGGATTAAGCCACGAACAACATACTGTGCAAACGGAGAAATATTAAGCAGGTTCATGGCGTTTTCCACGGTGCCTAAAATTAAGATACCCGCCACTACATATGAGATTTTTCCGATGCCGCCTTTCAGAGAAACGCCACCTAAAACGCAGGCAGAGATAACAATCAACTCATAACCAATAGACGTCATTGGCTGGCCGCTGGTCATACGAGAAGCCAGAATGATCCCGGCAATCGCCGATACGAGACCAGAGAGAACGAAGATAATAATTTTGGTACGGACTACCGGTACACCCGCGAGGCGTGCCGCCTCTTCGTTACCGCCAATTGCCAATGTATTACGACCAAAAGTGGTTTTGTTCAACAGCAAACCAAAGACGACCAGGCAAGCCACAGTGAGCCAGATTGGCGCAGGCAGGCCGAACCAGTTGGCATAACCGAGTGCAAAGAAGCTTTCATCTTCGATGCCCACCGCTTTACCGTCAGAGATAATATACGCCAGACCACGGACAATCTGCATCGTCGCCAGCGTGGTAATCAGGGCGTTGATTTTCAATTTAGCGATAACAAAACCATTCACCAGGCCGCAGAGAACGCCCAGCAGTAAACCTGCCGCCACGCCAATCCACAAACTTTCGGTCAGGTTAATAACCACCGCAGTGGTTACGCCTGCGCAGGCAATCACCGAGGCGACAGAAAGGTCAAAGTCACCTGAGGCCAGGCAAAACAACATACCGCAAGCCACCATCCCCGACATGGAGATTGCCAGTCCCAGCCCTTTCATATTAATAAAGGTGGCAAAGTTCGGCACGAAGATGGCACAGGCGATAAAAAGCACTGCGAACACCACCAGCATACCGTACTGATCCCAGATACGCCCGAGGCTGAATGACGACTTAGGTGCGCCAGAACCCGATGTAGAAACAGAAGACATCTTATTCTCCTTACTCAGGCAACTGCCTGGCTGACTTTAGGCATAGCAAGGCTTAGTGCCTGACGCTCATCTGCCTGCTCGTGTAGCAATTCACCGGCGATTTCACCTTCCCGCATAACTACGATCCGGTCGGCGACACCAAGGACTTCGGGCAGGTCACTGGAGGCAAACAGTACCGCCACGCCCTGCGCGGCCAGCGCATAAATCACGTTATAAATTTCATGTTTAGCCCCCACATCGATGCCGCGCGTAGGTTCATCAAGCAAAATGACTTTCATCTCTTCGGATAACCAACGCCCCAAAATGGCTTTTTGCTGATTACCGCCGGAAAGATTCATGATCAATTGCTCTGCACCTGGCGTTTTGATGTTGAGAGAACGAATGTGGTGATCGGCATTATTGGCTTCCCAGCCGTTGTTGATCACGCAACCGCCGTGCACATGTTTGCGACGAGCGCTGATGTTGATATTGTCGCGCACCGAATGCACTGGAATAATGCCCTCCGCTTTGCGATCTTCCGGGCAGAGCATCATGCCAGCGGCAATGGCGTGGCCCGGTTTACGGATATCGATCGGCTGTTGGTCGATATAAACCTGCCCAGCGGTAATTTGCGTACCGCCAAACATGCCTTTCATTAATTCGCTGCGCCCTGCCCCCACCAGACCAAACAGGCCGACGATTTCGCCACTGCGAACAGCCAGGCTTATTGGCGTACGCACACCTGGCGCCTTTACCGCATCCAGACGCAAGCGCTCCTCGCCATAGTTGCGCGGTTGCCAGCCGTAGATATCGCCGATGTCGCGACCAACCATTGCCTGTACCAGCGAGTCATGATCTACCTGCTGCATGTCGGTAAAGGTTTTGACGTAACGACCATCTTTAAAAACAGTGATGGCATCGCTGAGCGCAAAAATTTCTTCCATACGGTGAGAAACGTATAAGATCACCCGCCCCTCTTTTCGCAGTTCACGAATGACGCGAAACAGATTGTCTATTTCACGCGCGGATAAGGAGCTGGTTGGTTCATCAAAAGCGATAATTTTGGCGTTACGTGCCAGAGCTTTGGCAATTTCAACCATCTGCCATTGCCCGATGGAGAGATATTTCAGCGGCGTATCCGGGTCAATATCCATACCCAGATGTTTGAGCTGTATCCCAGCTTCATAATTCAGCAGTGAACGATTCACGATGCCGCCTTTATGAGGAAGCTGGCCGAGATAGATGTTTTCCGCGACGGTCATTTCCGGCACGAGATGCAGTTCCTGGTAAATAATCGCGACACCCGCATTCAGTGCTGCGGTGGTATCGGAAAAGGACATTTCCTGCCCATTAATCACTACAGAACCCGTGGTTGGCGCATAGTTTCCACTAAGGATTTTTAAAAGTGTTGATTTTCCGGCGCCATTTTCACCCATCAATGCATGAACCTGACCGGCATAACAGTCAAAACTGATATCCGTAAGCGCCTTGACGCCTGGAAAGGTTTTACCAATGCCGCGAAATGAGAGATACGGGGTAGACTGTTGCATAACGTCTCCGTGAATCACTGGTCGTTTTACACCCCCTCTGCATCACGCAGAGGGGAATTTTTCCGGCAGATTACTTACCGCCTAAACCTTTTTTCTCCAGTTCTTCTTTAAAGTTGTCACGCGTGATCAGCACCACGTCGGTAACTTCAGTGAATTTTGGCGGTTCAACGTCTTTTGCTACCCAGTTGTAAAGCATTTCGCTGGATTTATAGCCATGAACGTCCGGGCTTGGCAGCAGTGAACCATAGAAACCCGTAGCCTGTGCCTTTGACAGTTCACTCACCGCATCCACACCGTTAATACCGATACCGATAATATCTGCGGCTTTAAAGCCCTGACCTTCCGTCGCGCGTACGCCACCCAGCACGGTGCTGTCGTTCATACCGACGATCAACCAGTGTTTAACTTCAGGATGCTGAACCAGCATAGAGTTGGCGGCGTCAAACGCCCCTGGAATGTCGTTAGATTTGGTAGGAACTTGATAAATTTGTTTTTCCGGGAATCCGGCGGCTTTCAGCGCATCCATAGAACCGGTGGTACGACGACGGGCGGTATCCAGTTCGTTGGCAGTAATCGCCATTACGGCGCTTTCTTTCACATCCCAGCCACGTTTCTGCATCTCTTTATACAGTTCCTGGCCCTGACGTTCGCCAATTTTCGTCGCCGCCATCATCACCAATGGAACGGTATCAACCGGCTTACCTTTGGCATTAACAAACTGATCATCCACGGCAATAACTTTCATATCGTAGCCACGCGCTTTCGCCACGATGGCTGCACCCAGTTTCGGGTCCGGAGTACAGATAACAAAACCTTTCGCGCCACTGGCTGCCAGGCTATCAATAGCGTTCAGTGTTTTTTCGCCATCAGGTACGGCTATCTTAATAACTTCAAAGCCTAAATCTTTCCCGGCTTTATCGGCAAACTTCCATTCAGTCTGAAACCACGGTTCTTCTGGTTGCTTCACCAGGAAACCGAGTTTCAAATTTTCCGCCATAGCGGATTGTGACATAACGGCAGCCAGACCGATGGCTGCAAGAGCTTTAGTAAATTTGTGCATGGTTATCTCCAGCTTTAGCATCATTTTGTGTAGGGCAAAACCTAAGAACTTTCGTTAATTCAATCGGAAAACAAAGCATTACCTTTGGCGAAAAGATAAGTGACTGTGTTGGCATAGTTTTAGCGAGAAATTAATTCTCCATAGGAGAGCAATATCACACCGCAGAATTACAGTGAGAACGTGCATGAATTTAGCAATAAAAGACATACGGAAGACGTAAATTGTATGACAAATGAGAAATGACTTAGCAGATTAGTCCATAAGATTAGCCTGGAAATCCTTGTGGCATCATTTGATAGCTCTGGCGTGTCTTCTTTTTAATCTAATTTGCTCGGGCAAGAAGCTGCTCATTACAGCTGAATGGTGAATGATGTAAGAAGAATAAAAATTCCAGACAAAATTCCTTTCGCTGTTAATTATCACCACCTTCATTAATGAAGGATAAATCCATAATGCGAGCATCATCGCAAAACTGAAAAAATACCTAAAAATATAAGAACAGCATCATGAAATTGATAAATTCATTTAATATCAATAACATCCATAAATTCACAACATTGAGAGTTATTGCAAATCAATAACTCTAATCAATGAAATGTAAAAAAATATAAACTTGGTGATTTAAGGATTTTCTTATAATGCTTCAGACGTTATGCTTATTTCAGATCATCGTCAGAATTGACTCCAGGATCACATTTCGGACCCGCAGAAAGGAATTATTCTGCAAACAGTAATTACGGTGTTTTGATTTATCTTGCACCTCTCGTCTTCTGGATATAAGGATATTAGGTATGGCAACCACTGGAATGCTTCTCAAACTCAACACTCAAATGAACCGCGAGTTTTATGCATCCAATCTCTACCTCCACCTGAGCAACTGGTGTTCTGAACAAAGTCTGAATGGCACCGCGACTTTTCTTCGCTCCCAGGCACAAAGTAACGTGACTCAAATGATGCGCATGTTTAACTTCATGAAAAGCGTCGGAGCGACGCCCATCGTTAAAGCCATTGATGTACCTGGCGAAAAACTGAACTCTCTGGAAGAACTCTTCCAAAAAACGTTGGAAGAATATGAGCAGCGTTCAAGCACGCTGGCGCAATTAGCAAATGAAGCTAAAGAATTGAATGATGATTCTACTGTCGATTTTCTGCGCGATCTGGAAAAAGAACAGCAGCACGATGGTCTCTTACTGCAAACCATTCTTGATGAAGTGCGCAGTGCGAAACTGGCCGGTATGTGCCCTGTCCAGACCGACCAGCATGTTCTGAATGTCGTGTCGCATCAGATACATTAATAAAATCGGCGCATGAAAAGATGCGCCGAATACACAAAAAGTGGTGAAAACCGCTGCCTCACATCGCTGAGGCGGCGGTTTTTTAATGGGATTCGTTTTGTGGGGTAAACTTTAGCTCAATCAACGCGATGGCTTTTTGAATAGCACGCATAGTGACTGGGTCAGCAGCAGCCGGATGGTGGGTAAAATCAATATTCTTCAGCTGGCTGGACATTTTTTCACGAACCTCAACAGGCGCGATCACATCGAGCACGTCGAGAATTTGTTTGATCACCAACTGGCAAGCAACAACATCAGAAACCAGTTCCTGATCGGCATTCAGCGGCTGGGACATCCTAAACTCCTGATAGCATTTTGAAAGCCGTTATAGTAGCGGCTTCCCTTCCTCAACGATAGTCACATCAGCCCGCATCAGGGTATAAAAAAACCTGCCGGAGCAGGTTTTTTTATTATCTGAACATATTGCCTGGCGGTACGTCTTTGAACGTCTTGCAATAATTATTGAACATGCTTTTCAGGATCTTACGCAGTTTCATCGCGCCACTCCGATTATTTGTTATGCAGGTGTTATTGTTCTTGCTGCTTATAATATGACATCCATCACAAAAATCAATCTTTATGTGATGCAAATCACATAAATACCCCTTTAATGTTACGCAAATGATAACCACAAGATATGTGCGTTCTGCAGAAAGCAAGGAATAGCGCTAATCCGTCGTCTTTTCTGTCCATAACCTGGCTGTGTCCACAAGTACAATACCTGTTTCTTCTCCCTCTTCAGGCTGTGACATGAAACATCTGATAATTGTTTTTTCACTTTTAACAGTAGCGGGCTGTACCGTAACTCGTCAGGCTCACCTCAGCGATGTTGACGCCACGAGTGGCATTGTCCGCCTCGTTTATAATCAGGCTTTTTTACAACACACCCGCACTGACAACTATCTCGATCAGGGAATCGCGAACCGCGCATGTCAGCAGGTTGGATTTACCCGCGCCTTTGCGTTTGGGCAACCTGTAAGTAACTGTAGTTTGTTTGCAGGATCATTATGTCTGAATACGCAATTTACACTGTCGTATCAGTGCCGATACTTAACCCCCTCGGCTTATCAATAAAGATTTTAATCAGCGAGGGAGGCTTCGCTGGTTAATTACCATCTCAAATAGTGTTAATGCGTTTTATTCACATTCGCATTTTTAATAATTGAATTTAATATTTTACCTTTTGCAAATAATAAAATAACAAATTATAGTGGCGCCACAGCAACAAATATAACCTTTGTGGAGCACTATCATGCTGAAACCAGAAATGATTGAAAAACTTAATGAGCAGATGAACCTGGAACTCTACTCTTCACTGCTTTATCAGCAAATGAGCGCATGGTGCAGCTATCACACCTTCGAAGGTGCTGCCGCGTTTCTGCGTCGCCACGCCCAGGAAGAGATGACGCATATGCAGCGTCTGTTTGATTACCTGACCGATACCGGAAATTTACCGCGAATTAATACCGTTGAATCACCGTTTGCTGAATATTCTTCACTTGATGAATTATTCCAGGAAACCTATAAACACGAACAATTAATTACGCAAAAAATTAACGAACTCGCTCACGCTGCCATGACTAATCAGGACTACCCAACGTTCAATTTCCTGCAATGGTATGTGTCTGAGCAACACGAAGAAGAGAAGTTGTTCAAATCTATTATTGATAAATTGAGCCTGGCGGGGAAAAGCGGCGAAGGACTTTATTTCATCGATAAAGAACTCTCTACCCTCGACACACAAAACTAATCTTCTCTGGCGGCAGATTTTCTGCCGCCGTTTCAGATCAGTGACGACAAATCTTACTTTTATCGGTTGAGAACCCTTCTTCGCAGGGAATAAATTTGCCTTTTTCCGCCAGAAAAGCCACCAACTCTCCCGCTGTCATCCCTTCAGCCGAGCAAGTATGAAAACGTGTCTGATCACCAAAACGCGCTTTGATCGCCGCTTCCAGGCTGGCGTGCGTATATTGCTCACCTGATTCAATCATCATATTTAACACTTCATGACCGTGAATAGATTCCATCGTTCCTCCTCAAAAAAAGCATAGCGTAACGATCCCTGCGCTTTATGGCTTTGCGCCAGCTCAGTTCTGAATGCATTTATCGTACATTTTTGTTTACACTGTATGTAACGTCGATTTGACGAAGTATAGATAATACCTTAACCTGCGCCGCAGATATCACTCATAAAGATCGTCAGGACAGAAGAAAGCGTGAAAAACAGAACTCTGGGAAGTGTTTTTATCGTGGCGGGAACCACAATTGGCGCAGGTATGCTGGCAATGCCGCTGGCAGCGGCTGGCGTCGGTTTTACCGTCACTCTGACATTGTTAATCGGCTTGTGGGCCTTGATGTGTTACACCGCGCTGTTACTGCTGGAAGTGTATCAGCATGTCCCTGCAGATACCGGCTTAGGCACACTGGCAAAACGCTATCTGGGCCGCTACGGTCAGTGGCTGACCGGCTTCAGTATGATGTTTTTAATGTATGCCCTGACCGCAGCATATATCAGCGGTGCCGGTGAATTACTTGCCTCCAGCATCAGCGACTGGACAGGCATTTCAATGACCACAACCGCTGGCGTGCTGTTGTTTACTTTTGTTGCCGGTGGTGTGGTTTGTGTTGGGACGTCGCTGGTCGATTTGTTTAACCGTTTTTTGTTCAGCGCCAAGATTATTTTCCTGGTACTAATGCTGGTATTGCTGCTACCACATATTCATAAAATCAATCTGCTAACGCTGCCACTGCAACAGGGTCTGGCATTGTCTGCAATTCCGGTGATTTTTACCTCGTTTGGTTTTCACGGTAGCGTACCGAGCATCGTCAGCTATATGGATGGCAACATTCGTAAATTGCGCTGGGTGTTTATTACCGGTAGCGCGATCCCTCTGGTGGCATATATTTTCTGGCAACTGGCGACACTGGGCAGTATTGATTCAACAACCTTTATGGGACTGCTGGCGAATCATGCTGGATTAAATGGGCTGTTACAGGCATTACGCGAAGTGGTGGCCTCGCCGCATGTCGAGTTGGCAGTGCATTTATTCGCTGATTTAGCCCTCGCCACATCTTTCCTGGGCGTAGCGTTAGGCTTATTTGATTATCTGGCGGATTTGTTTCAGCGTTCCAATACCGTTGGTGGAAGACTGCAAACCGGTGTAATTACCTTTCTGCCGCCACTGGCGTTCGCGCTGTTTTATCCACGTGGTTTTGTAATGGCGCTCGGGTATGCTGGCGTAGCGCTGGCAGTATTAGCGTTGATAATTCCTTCACTGCTGACCTGGCAGAGCAGGAAGCATAATCCACAAGCAAGCTATCGGGTGAAAGGTGGACGTCCCGCACTGGTGTTGGTGTTTATCTGTGGCATTGGCGTGATTGGCGTGCAATTTTTGATTGCGGCAGGATTGTTGCCAGAAGTGGGATAAATGCTTTGCCGTGTATATGGACATAGTCCAGATTTTTGTCCGCATCCTTAAAACATGGGTGCCAGAGTTAATTCTGACACCCAATATAGCCTCTTAATGCAGGCAGCACTGCTTATATTTCTTGCCACTACCACATGGGCAAGGGTCGTTACGACCAGGTTTTTCTTCAGCTTTAATCGGTTGCTGAACAGCTTTTTCCTGAGGATGCGTCATCCAGTAAGCATGCAAATCAAGCGCCGCCAGTCGAATGGCATCCACGCTTTCTTCAAACGCTTCTGGCGACATCTTCTCTACGCGCTCGAAGTTTTCCTCAGTACCGTGCAACGCAATCGCTTCAAGCGCTGGTTTTAATGAGTCAGGCAATGCTGACCAGTCAGAAAGCGCAACGCCACGCATATAGCCAAAGCACCACTCTTCGACAATCGTCAGCTCGCTACCGTCAACTTCTCGCAGACCAAATAACGGTTCAAACTGTTCAGGAAACTCGTTGAGGCGCTCTGCAGTATCGGCCATATGTTGAAACGCCAGGTTCATAAAGCGCGTCATCTCTTTCTCTGACGCCCAGCGCGGCACATAATCCGCCCCACCCCACACAGCAACCAGCCACTGTTCTGGTTCAATTTCTTGCGGAGAACTCAACACCGCCGTCAACAAACCGTCCAGCTCTGCCACATCAAGGATGGCGTGGTCAGTGTTGTATTTGGTCAAGATATCATCCAGCCATTCCAACTCACTTTCGTTTAACGGTCCAGTTTTCATACGCTTTTCCTTGTGGATCTCGACTCGCCAGCACCTATCTTACATGTCGGTCTGGCATAGAGATACTTTTCGAGTGGATTACCCGGAGATTAAAAATCAGAGAGGGTGTAACGACAAGTTGCACATACAAAAAAACCACCCGAAGGTGGTTTCACGACACTGCTTATTGCTTTGATTATTCTTATCTTTCCCATGGTACCCGGAGCGGGACTTGAACCCGCACAGCGCGAACGCCGAGGGATTTTAAATCCCTTGTGTCTACCGATTCCACCATCCGGGCTCGGGAAAAATTGGAGGCGCGTTCCGGAGTCGAACCGGACTAGACGGATTTGCAATCCGCTACATAACCGCTTTGTTAACGCGCCAAATTCCTCAGGCTTTTAAGCCAGACACCCGCTTAATGCCGATGTCGTTTAAACTGGAGCGGGAAACGAGACTCGAACTCGCGACCCCGACCTTGGCAAGGTCGTGCTCTACCAACTGAGCTATTCCCGCAATCATCAAGCAATCAGCTAATCACTTGATTTTATTATCGTCTGGCAATCAGTGCCGCCGTTCGATGCGTTGCATTCTACTTACCTGACGCGTTGAGTCAACGATATTTTTCATCACTTTTGATCGTTTGCTGAAATTTGCGTCGAAACGATCACTGATCAAGCAAATCTGCGCGAGCAGCGCTCAAATATTGCAACATTGACCAGAGTGTCAGCACCGCAGCCACAAAGAAAAGGGCAATACCGGCGTACTCAACCCAAATATTCGGGCGCCACAGCAACCAAGCCAGCGCGACCATCTGGGCAGTCGTTTTGACTTTACCAATCCAGGATACGGCCACACTGCTACGTTTACCGAGTTCAGCCATCCATTCACGCAGAGCAGAAATGATAATTTCACGGGCAATCATCGTTGCCGCCGGTAAGGTCACCCACCAGCTATGATAATGCTCGGTTACCAGCACCATGGCGATGGCGACAAGCACTTTGTCTGCTACTGGATCAAGGAAGGCGCCAAAACGGGTACTCTGGTTCCAGCGACGCGCCAGAAAACCATCGAACCAGTCAGTCACCGCCGCGACGCAGAAAATGAGCGCGGCAGCAAACGGCGACCAGGTAACAGGTAGATAAAAAACCAATACAAAGAATGGGATAAGGATGACACGGAACAGTGTGAGCAACGTAGGGATATTAAATTGCATAATGACGGGTAACTATCTGTTGTCAGTAAGATTACCCCTATGTTGCTACAGAGACATCAATGTTTCAACGACCAGAAGATCTTTTCTGCCAGACCTTGCGAAATACCCGGCACTTTTGCAATTTCTTCGACGCTGGCGTTACGTAAACCTTGCAAACCGCCCATATATTTCAACAACATTTGCCGACGTTTTGGCCCGACGCCTTCAATGGTTTCCAGGGTGCTGGTATTTTTGACCTTCGCCCGTTTTTTGCGATGTCCGCCAATCGCATGATCGTGTGATTCATCGCGAATATGCTGGATGACGTGCAACGCAGGCGAATCTGGCGGTAAGCAAAAGCCCTCTCCTTCAGGCTCGAAGAACAATGTTTCCAGCCCAGCCTTACGGTCGGCCCCTTTGGCAACGCCAAGTAACAACGGATGGTTTTTATCCCAGGGGACGTCCAGCTCGGCGAAGACATTTTTCGCCTGCGCAAGTTGTCCTTTGCCACCATCAATCAGGATCACGTCCGGAATCTTACTGTCATCGATGGCTTTACCATAACGCCGACGCAACACCTGATTCATCGCCGCATAATCATCGCCCGGCGTAATGCCATTGATGTTATAGCGCCGATACTCCGCACGCAGTGGGCCATTAGCATCAAACACCACGCACGAGGCAACGGTTTGTTCGCCCATCGTATGGCTGATATCGAAACATTCCATCCGTTTCACTTCCGGCAATTTCAACACGCTGGCAAGCGCTGTCAGTCGCTGATGAACGGTTGATTGCTGCGAAAGTTTGGTGGTTAACGCTGTTGCTGCATTCGTCCGCGCAAGTTTCAGGTAACGCGCCCTGTCGCCACGCGGTTTGGTCTGAATGTTTATCTTGCGCCCCGCCAGTTCTGATAATGAATCGGCGAGCAGCGTTTTATCGCTAAGATTAAAATCGAGCAGGATCTCACCCGGGAGAGTGCGCATCTGGCTGCCCTGTAAATAGAACTGACCAACAAAGGTTTCCACGACTTCGCCCAGTTCCGTACCGCCCGGCACCTTCGGAAAATAGCTACGGCTACCGAGCACTTTGCCCTGACGAATAAACAAAACATGGACACATGCCATACCAGCATCGAACGCCACGCCAATAACATCAAGGTCGTCGCCCGTATTAGAGACAAATTGTTTTTCGGTGACGCGTCGCACCGCCTGAATTTGGTCGCGAATACGTGCCGCTTCTTCAAACTCCAGATTCTGGCTGGCTGTTTCCATGCGGCTAATCAGTTGCTTAAGCACCTGATCGTCTTTACCCGATAAAAACAGGCGCACATATTCAACCTGCTGGGCATACTCTTCTTCGCTAACCAACCCGGCTACGCACGGCCCAAGACAGCGCCCTATCTGGTATTGCAGGCATGGACGCGAGCGATTGCGATAAACGCTATTTTCGCACTGGCGAATGGGGAAAATCTTTTGCAACAACGCCAGAGTTTCACGCACCGCATAACCATTCGGGAACGGGCCGAAATACTCTCCCTTGGCGTGCTTCGCACCGCGATGCATCGCCAGACGTGGATGTGTATCGCCACTGAGGAAGATAAAGGGGTAAGATTTATCATCGCGTAACAAAACGTTGTAACGCGGCTGATAGAGTTTGATGTAGTTGTGTTCCAGCAATAATGCTTCGGTTTCAGTATGAGTCACCGTGACATCGATTTGCTGGATCTGGGCGACCAACGCTTCCGTTTTGCGCGAAGCGAGATTGCTACGGAAATAGCTGGAAAGCCGTTTTTTCAGGTCTTTCGCTTTACCGACATAAATAACCGTACCACCAGCATCATACATGCGATAAACGCCCGGCTGGCTGGTGACGGTTTTTAAAAACGCTTTTGCGTCAAACTGAACACTCACTGACTTGTTAACGTCTCCGCATTACACAAACCATGGCGAATAGCCAGGTGAGTCAGCTCAACATCGCCATGAATGTTTAATTTACTGAACATACGGTAGCGATAGCTGTTCACCGTTTTCGGGCTGAGATTAAGCTGTTCTGAAATCTCATTGACCTTCTGGCCTTTGGTAATCATCAGCATAATCTGCAATTCGCGTTCAGACAAACTGGCAAATGGGCTTTCTGTTTTTTCTGGTTCGATCTGGCTTAACGCCATTTGTTGCGCAATGTCAGAAGCAATGTAACGCTGCCCAGAATAGACAGAACGAATCGCGCTCACCACCTCCTGCGGGGCCGCACCTTTGCTTAGATAGCCCGCAGCGCCAGCCTGCATGACTTTTGCTGGTAAAGGGTTTTCGGTGTGAACCGTAAGCATGATGATTTTGACATCTGCGGTTGAACGGGCGATTTTACGCGTCGCCTCAAGGCCGCCAATGCCAGGCATGCTCATGTCCATTAGCACCACGTCGACGGAATTTGCCCGGCACCACTTAACGGCATCTTCACCACAGGAAGCCTCACCAACGACTTTAATACCCTTTATATCTTCCAGAATGCGTCGTATCCCTGCGCGCACCAGTTCGTGGTCATCAACAAGTAGAACGTTGATCAAAGGAATATCTCCAGAAATAGGGATAACGCTACTGATAGTTAGTCATCCGTATATTAGCGGGTTTTATTGCAACTTTGAAACGTTAAAAATGGTGGGTATTCGATTTTTCTCTCATTTTTGATAATTCGATTGTCCGCAGTTATGGTCACGTCCGTCACCAAAAAGCTTCCGCAGCGTTGTAACCTGCCGGTTAGACTGAAATGTGACAAAAATTGACTTCATTCAGCACAAATGAAAAATCATCAGCATGAATATGTAACATTAATTAACTCAATAAATACGCACAAAAAACATTCATGATATAAATATTTATTAACCACTATATTAACTAATTTAATATCAATCATGATTCAGCGACCAAAAAACAACCACTGCTATTTTTAGCAAAGCTTATGGTATACTCCGCCGCCTTAACATTTTTTACTGCAAATTTTCATTGCAACATGACGAGGAAAATAAATGAGTACGCCTGATTTTTCTACTGCCGAGAATAATCAAGAACTGGCAAATGAAGTCTCCTGCCTGAAAGCGATGCTGACGCTGATGCTGCAGGCGATGGGACAAGCTGACGCGGGCCGCGTGATGTTAAAGATGGAAAAACAGCTTGCGCTGATCGAAGACGAAACCCAGGCTGCGGTATTTTCCAAAACGGTTAAGCAAATTAAACAGGCCTACCGTCAGTAATATAAAACCGGCTGAAAGCACACCTTTCAGCCGGTTTTACACCTGGCACGCAGAATGAAATAGAGGTCATATTAAGCCAGTTGCGGCAGCGTAGCAGGCAACCTGGGTCTTATTCGGCGCGTTGATTTTTTTCTGCATGTTTTTCTGATGAAAATTAACCGTGTTCTCGGAGATTGACAAGATCATTGCAATCTCTGCCGATGTCTTACCTTCCGCGGTCCATTTCAAAATTTCCTTTTCCCGCTTACTGAAATTCATCTCCGGCGTCATCACTATTTGATCATTTAAACGCATCAGCGCCATCAGACTTTCGCGCACCAGTAACTGCATTTTTAATTGCAGCTCATCACTAAGAACAGGTATTTCGCGCGTACTGCTACGAGAAAATGACAAAAATCCCAACGCCCGGTTCGGTAGCATTAAATACTGAGTAACTCCCCTGCGTAAACCATGTGCACGCGCAGCCTCCCATAATGGCTGGGCTTCACTGAATAAGTCATCATTCCACAATAAATGGCCCTGACTGAAGTTTTCAGGGTTGAGCACGGGATCAATAGCGAGAAAGTTTTTTGCCTGATAATAACTAACCCACGACTCAGGGTAATTGGTGTAGAAAGCCACTTTGGGTCGCGTGAATGGCACCGGGTGGCGAACACATAACGAATAGTAATCGTACTCGAGCTGCTGAGCCTGAAGCTCTATTTCATGGTAGACCTCTTCTGCGGCCTCCATCCTCTGAAAGCGCGACAGCATTGTGCGACGCCAGCTAAAAAAATCCGTATCCTGCATAGTAAACCGCAATGCCCCTGAGAGTGAGTATCATTTATACTGAAAACTCAAGCTATCACATAAATAAGATTTATATATAATTTATATTATTCAGATAATGAATTACTTTTGCAAGACATCGCATTCTCTTATGTTATTAATGAGTTATGCTGATTTATTGACCGTTTATTGAGTCTTCAGAAGAGTGGTTCGCCCCGGTAACTAACTCACCGGGGCTGATTTTTTCTTATTATTGCAGTAGAAACTTCTCGAGAAACTGGCGGGTACGGGGCTGCTGTGGATTAGCAAATAACGCTTTCGCCGAGCCCTGCTCTACTATCCGCCCCTGGTCCATAAAGATCGCGCGGTCAGCAACGTCACGGGCAAAGCTCATTTCGTGCGTAACAATGACCATTGTGCGCTTTTCCTGTGCCAGCTGGCGGATAGTATTCAGGACTTCGCCCACCAGCTCTGGGTCCAGGGCCGACGTTGGCTCATCAAACAAAATCACCTCGGGACGCATCGCCAGCGCCCGGGCAATCGCCACACGCTGCTGTTGACCGCCAGATAAACGACGTGGATAGCTGGTTTCTTTGCCTGCAAGGCCAACTTTCGCCAACAACTCACGTGCGCGCGCCGTGGCTTCCTCTTTTGGTTCACCTTTGACAATCACCGGCCCTTCAATAATGTTTTCCAGCACCGTACGATGCGGAAACAAATTAAAGTTCTGGAAAACAAAACCAACGTGCTGGCGCAACTGACGAATCAGGGATTTTTGCTGACTTAACGAACGCGCGGTATCAATGGTGATATCCCCGACGGTAATCGTCCCCGCTTCTGGTTGTTCCAGCAAATTTATGCTGCGTAGCAACGTGGTTTTCCCGGATCCGCTTGGACCTATAATAGCCACCACTTCGCCGGTTTTAACCTCCAGATCTATGCCATGCAGCACCGTCTGACCGTGGAATTTTTTCACCAGGTTTTTAACGTCAATGGCACTCATTTTGGATCCCTCTCCTGGCGATTAAGTTGATTCTCAAAATGGTTCTGCAACGTCGATAACACCGTCGCCATAATCCAGTAGATGAGCGAAGCCGCCAGATACATGGTGAAAACTTCCAGTGTGCGCGAAGTAATCAACTGCGCCTGACGGAACAGCTCTGGCACCTGAATCGTCGCAGCCAGAGAAGTATCTTTTACCAGGCTGATAAAACTGTTCGACAGCGGCGGCAGTGCTACCCGCGCGGCCTGTGGCAAAATAGCACGACGCATAGTTTGCCACGGCGTCATGCCGATACTGGCAGCTGCTTCCCACTGACCTTTATCAATGGACGAAATCGCTGCCCGCAGCGTTTCGGCTGCATAGGCGGCGGTGTTCAGTGACAGGCCAATCATCGCTGACGGAATCGGGTCTAATTCAATGCCAAACTGAGGTAAACCGTAGTAGATCATAAACAGCTGTGCGATGAGTGGCGTACCACGGAAAATGGAGATATAAAAACGCGCCAGCCAACGCACTGGCCAGACGGGCGACAGGCGCATCAGCGCGAGAATAAATCCCAGCAGTAAGCCAAAAAACATGCCGCCGATGCTGAGTTGCAGCGTATACCCTGCCCCTTTCAACAGGAACGGCAGCGAATCAATAACCAGTTGTATACTTTCTTGCATGAGCATTTCCGGCGCTAAACGTGGGGATGATAGGCGAACAGTGCAGGCGCGCCCCCGGTATGAATAAACAGAATCGGTCCTTCATCTTTGAAGCGTTTCTGACTTATACCATCAATCAGCCCCGCCATCGCTTTTCCGGTATACACGGGATCAAGCAGAATGCCTTCCAGACGCGCCAGCAGTTTCACCGCCTCCATGCCTTCGTCATTCGGCACACCGTAACCAGGCGCAAAATAGTCATCCCAGAGTAAAATTTCCGCTGATGCAGTCAGCTCCAGTTCTTTCGCGATCGTCTGTTGTAGGCTAACCACCTTCGGCAACTGGTCAGCAACAGAACGTGAAACAGTCACGCCAATCAGTTCTGTTTCAGGCATCAGTTGTTCCAGCCCTACAGCAAGCCCGGCGTGAGTTCCGGCACTGCCTGATGCCACCACCACCGACGATATATTAACCGCCCCTTCACACTGCTGGGCGATTTCCAGCGCACTCTCCACATAGCCCAACGCACCTAAAGCATTGGAGCCGCCAACCGGAATGACGTATGGGCGAAAGCCTTGCGCTTCGACGCGAGTCGCTAACTCTTCCAGTTGGGCATCAGGATCGGTCAGCGCATCGCACATTTCAATCTGAGTATTGAACAGATCCAGCAACAAGCGGTTGCCGTTGGTTAAATAGTTTTCTGCGGCAGTGCCAATGGGATTTTCCAGCAGCGCCACGCAATGCAAACCAAGTTTTGCGGCCACTGCGGCAGTCTGGCGCACATGGTTAGACTGAATCGCTCCGGCGGTAATCAGTGTATCAGCACCTTCGCGCAAGGCGTCTGCTGCGAGAAATTCCAGTTTGCGTAACTTATTTCCGCCCATTGCCAACGGGGTGACGTCATCCCGTTTGATGAAAATGTCCCGCCCGAGATAATCAGAAAAACGTGGCAGATATTCGAGCGGTGTCGGTGCGCCGATAAACTCCAACCGTGGAAAACGAGTTAAATTATGCAATGGCATAAAAGCCTCCGATGTGTGTTGTTGTGATCTTGTTATTATGCACGCTGGAAACGTATAAATAAAAAATGCACCGATTAAAGCGCCCTTTTTTGTCATTATGCCCGTCCAGAATAGCGTTGACACGTTCCCTACTGTGAGTTCAACCGAGGGATGCAACACAGTGGTTGAACCGATCTGCGGGTGATTCGTACTCTGGAGTTTTCTCGGTCTTTCGTTGAGCATATGGCAACTGTAGTACTCATGGATTCCGGGCGATAGCAGGTAGTGTGTTAATAGAATCAGATTTGTGGTCCCGTGATGCTGTTGAATATCCGATGGGTCATCAGGAACGTAACGGTGTAAAGGCTGCTTATGTCCATAAAGCAGAAAATCTGATGTCCCCTGGTTGCGGGGATAACTTCTCCTGGCATCTTAGGTTGATCAAGCCTGGTTATCCATACCCATTCATTAATAAGGAAACCATTATCTTTATATTAATTATTATTTATATCCATGTCTGTTTTTAGGATAAAAATATTATATTCCATGACGGTATTTTCAGGCACTTTTCTTATAAAAAAGCAGAGAAACACTCACTATCTAAAATTACACCGACCAATAAACAAACTAACATCCAGAAAACATTACAATTTCAAATTACTCGCCAAAAAAAAATCAACCTGATTGCTTGAGATGGATTTTCTCTGTTTATTTGCAATAATGCTCGCATCGATCATTTGTATGATGATTGGATGATGCATATTACTTCCCAATGACATTACACAGTCAAAAAATTTAACTCACCATTTTCAAACAAAGTATTATTGGAGATTTTGTGAAAATGAAAATTAATAAAAAAGAAAAATTTGATATCCATATAAAAAACAGAAAAACATTCGGCATAACGCAAGAGGGAATGAAGACAACATTACTATTCAGCCTTATATCTGCCACTCTGACCATTCAGCCTGCTTTGGGAGCCAAAAAGGAAGTTACTCTTTCTGAAGGAAACCCTACAGAAATATCTGAAAATATCCTTGGTGCTGATGGCGTGCGTCACCCCCCGGGTAATGATGATGGGGAAGCTGGTGAAGATGCTCTCATTGTTAATGTTGTACCTGGTTCGTTACAGGATGAAAATATCCTGACAATTAACAGCGGTACCAGCATTAGTGGCGGTGAAGGCGGATGGGCTGGTGATGATGATGTTACTAAGATGGGATCGGCAGGAGGCCAAGGCGGTACAGCCATTACTGGAAATAATTTTACTCTTGTTAATTCTGGTGATATTTCCGGTGGTAAGGGGGGTTGGGGAGGTTATGGTAATGGCGGAGGCGATGGAGGTGAAGCAGGTACCGCTATTTCCGGAGATGATCTTACCATTACGAACAACGGTAGCATTACGGGTGGCAATGGCGGAATGACTGGAGCCAGTGGTTATGGCGATGAGAGCGGTGGTTTAACTGGGACTCCTGCTGTTGGTGGGACAGCCATATCTGGCAACAATCTTCAAATAAGCAATAACGGAAACATCACTGCCGGGCAAGGTAGTAGTGGTGCCTGGTGGGCGGTATGGGGACCTTCTGCCGGCACAGGAGGGAATGGAGGCACGGCAATATCCGGAAATAATATGGAGATAACAAATAATAATCACATTACAGGTGGCCAGGGGGGGGGATGGTGCTCGCGGTGGTGAAGGTAGTGTCGAATTTTCTACCGTTCCGAATATTAATGGGAGTACCGGTGGTAGTGGTGGTATTGGAGGGTCTGCTATATATGGTAATAATATTAAGATAAATAATACGGGAGATATAACTGGCGGACAGGGGGGCACTGGTGGTGAAGGTGGTAGTGGTTATACAGAATATGATCCCACTGATTCAGTGCCTCTTGGCACTGGTGGTACTGGTGGTATTGGTGGTATTGGTGGCACCGGGGGGATTGCCATATCTGGAAATAATATGGAAATAAATAATTATGGAAATATTATTGGTGGCACTGGTGGTGATGGTGGTTATGGTGGCGACCCCGGTGAAAATATGCATTCTGAAAATACTGGTAACGGTGGTAATGGTGGCGACGGAGGTAATGGTGGTACTGCTATATCCGGGAGTGATATTACGATAAATAATCATGGCGTGATATTGCCTGGTAGTGGCGGACGGGGAGGTAACGTTAACCTCTTCGAGTCCGGGGAGATATCTGGTAACAGAGGGCAAGATTGTGATACCGCAATATCTCTGAATGGTGGAACTAACTCGTTGAATCTCTTCGCTGGTTCTGTCATTCAAGGTGATATTGTTTTGAATAATGTTGAAAATAATGCTGATGGTAATTCTCTGTCCATTACAAATAAAGACTCCGCCAGCTCTGAGATCAAAGGCAATCTGAGTGCGGGTACAGGTACACATATTTCCGTTTCGGGAGCTGATGTCACCTTTAGCGGAAGTTCGGTATTTGACAGAGATTCATCGCTGAATATGAGTACAGGTTCCAGTCATTTAACTGCCAACAATATCCAGTTCAATAACGGTGCAGTGCTTAATGTTGATACTGCCATGACAATATGGAAGCAAAATGAGTACGGCTTGTTGACGACCTCCGACGGCATAACAGGGCTCTCTGAAAATAATATTTATCAGCATAATAATCTACTGAGTGATGGTGCTGAAGACTATGTTTTAACATCACTTAGTGGTAACGGGCAGACAGTAAAAGAGGTTAGTTCTTCCCTGAAGTGGAATGACCCTTCAGGAAATGGATATGGCACGTTTGACCTGAGATATGGCGCGGTGTTAGAGCTGAAGGTACGGCTTGCAGATAACAATGCTGTTCAGTTATCTCATGGCTGGGATGGAAAAACGCTGACCAAAGCCGGCGAAGGAACACTGATTCTGTCCTCCCAAAACACTTACACAGGTGTAACAGACATCCGCGGCGGCAATGTCCGCATGAACAGCAACAGTGCTCTGGGGCAGACCAGCGAGATTCGTCTGGCAGACGACACCATGCTGGACATGAACGGTCACAGCCAGACCGCAGGTAAACTGAACAGCGCAGCAGGTTCCATACTGAACATTAATGGCGGTAATCTGACCCTCACAGGTGGAGGCCTGTCTGCAGGTACCCTCATCGGCTCTGGCTCCCTGAACATCAGCGGTGGCGTGTTCGATATTACTGGTGCCAGCCGCGCCCTGAATGCCACCACCACTATCGCAGAAAAGGCAATGGTGAAAGTGCTTAATACTGACGGACTGGGAACAGGCTTGGTTAACACTGCCGGCACACTGATTCTGGGCAAGGCTGATGCACCTGTCATGCTTGCCAACAGCCAGGTCACCATCGCTCAGCAGGGGACACTCTCCGGCTCTGGTGGTGTCGCCGGGAACGTAACCAACAGCGGTACCCTTGACCTGAGAGCTGATGCACCAGGTAATGTACTGACGATCGGAGGTAACTATACCGGTAATAATGGCATACTGCTCATGAACACCGCTCTGGGAAATGACAGCTCCGCAACAGACAAACTGGTTATTAAAGGCGATGCTTCCAGTCAGACCCGAGTGGTTGTTATAAATGCAGGTGGTACCGGAGCACAGACACTGAACGGTATTGAGTTGATTCATGTCGACGGAAATGCTGACAGTGCTGCATTTATTCAGGCCGGGCGTATTGCCGCTGGGGCTTATGACTACACGCTGGGACGTGGTCAGGGAAGCAACCGTGATAACTGGTATCTGACCAGTGGTAAAAACACTCCGTTCCTGCTGCGCGCTCTGAAAGCAATGCAACCCCCTGCCCCTGAACCTGCTCCGGGTGGTCATGACAACGACCTGCGCCCGGAAGCTGGCTCCTACACGGCGAACATGGCTGCCGCAAACACTCTGTTCGTGACCCGTCTTCATGAACGCCTGGGGCCAATGCATTACACCGATGTGATTACCGGTGAGCAGAAAGAAACCAGCATGTGGATGCGCCATGAAGGGGGACACAACCGCTGGCGTGACGGTACAGGTCAACTGAAAACACAGGGTAACCGTTACGTCCTGCAGATGGGCGGTGACCTGGCCCAGTGGAGCCGGAACAGATCTGACCGCTGGCATCTGGGGGTTATGGCTGGTTACGGTAATGACCATAACAATACAGATTCTGTACGTACCGGATACAGTTCAAAAGGCAGTGTGAAAGGATACAACACAGGTCTGTATGCCACCTGGTATGCTAATGATGAGACACATAGCGGGGCTTATCTGGATAGCTGGGCACAGTACAGTTGGTTCGATAACGATGTGAAAGGTGACGGACTACCGGGGGAATCCTGGAAATCAAAAGGTCTGACAGCCTCACTGGAAACCGGTTATGTCTGGAAAACCGGTGAGTTTACCGGTAGCCATGGCAGTCTGAACGAATGGTATGTCCAGCCTCAGGCTCAGGTTATCTGGATGGGCGTAAAAGCTGATGAGCACCGCGAACGCAATGGTACCCGTGTTGAAAGCACTGGTGACGGTAACGTCCATACCCTTCTGGGCGTGAAAACCTGGATTAAGGAACACAGCAGAATGAATGACGGCAAATCCCATGAGTTCCGTCCGTTCGTTGAGGTGAACTGGCTGCACAACACCCGTGATTTTGGCACTCGCATGAACGGTGTGACGGTACATCAGGACGGCGCCAGCAATATCGGAGAAGTAAAAACCGGTGTTGAGGGGCAGATAAATGACCATCTGAACCTGTGGGGCAATGTGGGTGTACAGCTCGGTGACGAGGGATACAGCGACGCCTCTGCCATGCTGGGTATGAAGTATACATTCTGAACCGGGTAGCTCTTTATCAGTCAGTGCATGAGAGAATCGGGATAACCTGCTCAATGACCGTTGGTTATGACTGCGACCAGAATGCGCTGGCTGAACGAATAAATGGGCTCCTGAAAAACTCGCGTCCTGCAGGTCCGGAAAATAGTAAAAAATCCGTGGCTATTTATAACCATGAGCGGCCACACCTGGCACTAAAATACAAAACGCCCGATGACGTTCATCAGGCGTTTTACAGACAAAAAACTGTCAACTTATAGCAGGGCCCGTCAATACGTTGATTACTTGGTCACATCAGCACCAAACCATTTTTCGGAAAGGGCTTGCAAGGTTCCATCTTTTTGCATTTCTGCAATGGCATCGTTGACTGCTTTCAGCAAGTCTTCGTTACCTTTACGCAGCGCGACACCTGACTCCTGGCGGGAGAAGGCTTCGCCAGTTACTGCCAGCGTATCATTGGTTTTCTTCACCAAATCCAGCGCCGCCAGACGGTCAACCAGGATGGCATCAATACGGCCTACGCGCAGATCCTGGTACTTGGTCGGGTCGTCATCATAGGTGCGCACATCAACCCCCTGAACATTCTGACGCAGCCACTCTTCATAGTTGGTGCCTAAACCAACACCAACTTTTTTACCTTTCAGGTCGTCTGCGGTTTTTATTGTGCCTTCATTACCTTTTTTCACCAGCGCCTGAATACCGGAAATGGTGTAAGGGGTAGAAAAATCGTATTTTTTCTTGCGTTCATCAGAAATGGTGACCTGGTTAATCACCACATCGATGCGTTTAGAATCCAGTGACGCCAGCATCCCGTCCCATTTGGTCGGTTTTAATGCGGCATCAACGCCCAGATGTTTTGCCAGTTGTTGGGCAAATTCCACTTCAAAACCAGTCAACTTGCCGTCATCTCCCTGAAAGCTGAACGGCGGGTAAGTCCCTTCCAGTCCCACCAGCAACGTGCCACGCTCTTTTACTTTATTGAGCAGGCCTTCGTTGGCAAAACTTTTCACGCTCATACCCGCAACCAGCGCCACGGCCATAACGCCCATCAACGCCTGATGTCCCAGATGTGCTAGTTTCATATTCACCCCGAATGTTGTTTTGTTGGTTTGCAGTGTAGAGCCATTGTTTGTAAACACAAAAACAACTCTGCTACATCTTATTCTTATTTAATATATATCAGAAGCTGACATGCAGGGGGATATCTGCGCAAGATCACCGCGGGTTTGCGTCTGGTAACACTGATACTTACGTAATGCGATGCGGTAATTATTGGTGCTTGTGGTGGGTAGCCAAGGCGCCAGGTTTTCATCAAGAAAACCATCCTGCAGCAGGTCGGTGGAAATATCTTGCTCGCTTAAATAATTACCCAAACGACGCAGACGTACCACATACTCGCGCACAGTACCGGGGCTCATTTCAGTATGGTCAAAGAGAAACTGCTTGAAGCCGATAATATCAAAAAAATCACTCTGCGTTTTGCAGTGTAAATCGCCGCAAAAACGACACAACGCGGACCATGATTTTTGTTCTTCCTGCCAACCATTTTCATCAAGCAGTGTATCGAGACGGGAAATCTCGATTTTATTCACTATTTTGCCGTCGCGAACCAGCGTAATGCGATCAAGTAGTTTACGGCAAAATGCGCAATGGGTTTGACTGTGTTTAAAGTCTTTAAGATAGCGACTCAATGGCCGCCTTTTCTGGTGCTGCATCATTATTAAGAACTCCTGGTATTCAAAATTAATGTGCGGCATTTACTTAAGTTATAACTTACCCAGTTTGGTGCGTAACCGTTTAATGGCCTGACTGTGTAACTGACTGACCCGCGATTCACCGACTTCCAGCACCGTGCCAATCTCTTTGAGATTAAGCTCTTCCTGGTAATAGAGCGTTAATACTAACTGTTCACGCTCCGGCAACATTTCGATGGCTTCCATTACCCGTTGACGCAAATTACTTTCCAGTAATTTTTGTAACGGGTTTTCGCGCTGATGATCGTCACTTACCAGTTCAATACTATCGCCGTGCTCTTCACGCCACTCATCGTAGGAAAAGAGTTGGCTATTATTAGTATCAAGCAACATTTGTCGATAATCGGCGATTTCGATCCCTAAACGTTCTGCCACTTCAGTTTCTGTGGCGTTACGGCCAAGTTCCTGTTCCAGTTGCCCCATTGCCTGCGCCACTTCACGCGCATTGCGTCGCACGCTTCGTGGCACCCAGTCACGGCTGCGAAGTTCATCCAGCATAGCGCCACGGATTCGCTGCACTGCGTAAGTTGTAAATGCCGTTCCTTGCAGGGCGTCATAACGTTCAACGGCATTAAGTAATCCAATGCCGCCCGCCTGTAGGAGATCATCAAGTTCTACACTCGCGGGCAGTCGGACCTGCAGGCGCAATGCTTCGTGACGCACCAGCGGGATATAACGCTGCCACAGCGAGTATTTATCCATTACACCTTCAGCGGTATAGAGTGATTTCACGATAAACAACCCTGCGTTATATAAGTAATCGGCATAATTATCCGTTTCTGCAGGTTTTTTAATCGGACGATTAATGGGTGAAATAAGCGGTTATTTAGAGTGATCGGTAAATAATGAGCAAAATAACCCCGCCGGACGCGGGGTTAAGAGATCTGACAACGTACGCTTCATCTTGCCGGATGCGGTGTAAATGCCTTATCCAGCCCAGACGAATATGCAAATTTAATTAATTGCGATTCATCTTGTAGGCCTGATAAGCGCCGCGCATCAGGCAATTTGGCGTTTGCTGTCATTATCGGTTAGTCAGGTTTTGGCGATTAACCCTGCAGCAGAGACAGAACTTGCTGCGGCACCTGGTTAGCTTTAGACAGCACGGAGTTACCCGCCTGCTGGATGATCTGCGCTTTCGACATATTGGACACTTCGGTCGCATAGTCGGCGTCCTGAATACGGGACTGCGCTTCAGACAGGTTGGTGGTGGTGTTGTTCAGGTTAGTGACCGCAGAATCCAGACGGTTTTGTACGGCACCGAGGGAGGAGCGGAAAGTATCAACTTGCGAGATAGCTTTGTCTAAAAGTGCCAGCGGATCGTTGGTTGCAGTACCAGAAAATGTTGCTGTTGCCGCTGTTTTTACAGAACCATCAACATCGAGTTCATCAGTAAGTTGGATTTTTGTGGCTTCATTTGTTGCAGCGTCACCACCGTTTTCAATTGCATCCTTACCGTCTGCACCAGCAAGGTAATCTTTGCCTTGAATAGTAACATAGCCAACAGCCGCGCCAGCACTATTCGTCGTGACCTTGATAGGCTGACCTGTCTGTGTTGCTGTGGTAACACCGTTCGCAGGATCAGTGAAAGTAACATTGGTGGTATTAAGCGTAACAACGCCACCAGCATTAACGGAAGCCGAATAGAAGTCATTACCAGATTGAACAACATAGGTTCCTGTCGCTTTACCATCCGCGCTTTGTACGTTATGTAGGGACAAGCCTGATGTATCACTTATTCCCAATGTTTTAGCCATTGCGGCAGCAGCGGTATCGTTCGCACCAAATTTAACCGTAACCGGGGCATCGCCAGCAGCAGCGCCAGGAACTGTAGTTATCGCGTCGCTAACTTTTAATGCGTTCCCTGATACCGAGAAACCTTTCAGCCCCAGCGTTGAAGAATCAATTTTCTGCAAGTCGATAGAGATGGTCTGCCCATCATTCGCGCCAACCTGAATCTTCATCGAACCGTCTTTCGCCAGCACATTCACGCCGTTGAACTGGGTCTGACCGGAAACACGGTCAATTTCATCCAGACGGGATTTGATTTCGTCCTGAATAGAAGACAGGTCAGAATCAGAGTTAGTCCCGGTCGTCGCCTGAACGGTCAACTCACGCACACGCTGCAAGTTGTTGTTGATTTCAGACAGTGCGCCTTCTGCGGTCTGCGCCAGAGAAATACCGTCATTGGCGTTACGCGCGGCCTGAGTCAGCCCTTTAATGTTAGAGGTGAAACGGTTAGCAATCGCCTGACCAGCGGCGTCGTCTTTCGCACTGTTGATACGCAGACCAGAAGACAGGCGCTCGATAGAAGTCGACAGCGCAGACTGGTTTTTGTTGATGTTGTTCTGAGTGATCAGCGAGAGGCTGTTGGTGTTAATGACTTGTGCCATAATTTTTATTCCTGTTTTTTAGCTCTACGGTTTAAGTATTGGGCTTCCACCCTTCGGCTTCGTCGCCGTCAACCCTGTTATCGTCTGGTCACTCACAACCTTTAGAATTTTTTTCTAGCCGTCGAAATACTCCCCTTCCTCGTTGCTGTTCGTGTCATTAAGCCCAAAAATAAATCGTAAACTTTGCCCCGCTTGCGCCGATAACCCCGGTATTCGTTCTACATGTCGCATGATTAAGGAATATATATGGCTAGTATTTCAACGCTCGGGGTTGGGTCGGGGCTGGACTTAAGCAGCATCCTCGACAGTCTTGAGGCGGCAGAAAAATCTACCCTGACGCCGATATCAAAACAGCAAAGCTCGTACACCGCGAAACTGAGCGCCTACGGGACGTTGAAAAGCGCGCTGGAGAGTTTTCAGACCGCCAACACGGCACTGAATAAAGCCGACTTATTTACCGCTACCTCAACCACCAGCAGTTCCTCGGCTTTTAGCGCCACCACCACGGGCAGCGCAATTGCCGGAAAATACACCATTAGTGTCAGCCAACTGGCACAGGCACAGACGCTCACGACCCAAAACAGCCAAAAAGACAACAAAGCCGCCATCGCCACCAGCGATAGCGTACTGACCATCCAGCAAGGCGGAGGAAAAGATCCCGTCACGATTGATATCAGCGCGGCTAACTCGTCACTCTCTGGCATCCGCGATGCAATTAACAACGCCAAAGCCGGCGTCAGCGCCAGTATCATCAATGTGGGTAACGGCGAGTATCGTTTGTCTATCACCGCCAATGATACCGGTAGCGATAACGCCATGAAACTGAGCGTCAGCGGCGACAGCGCCCTGCAAAGTTTTATGGGTTACAACGGAACGTCGGGTGATAGCAGTAATGGCATGATTGAAAGCGTCACCGCGCAGAACGCCAAACTGACGGTTAATAACGTTGAGATTGAAAACAGCAGCAACACTATCAGTGACGCGCTGGAAGATATCACTCTCAACCTGAATGACGTCACCACTGGTAATCAGACCCTCACCATCAGCAAAGACTCCTCCAAAGCTGAAAATGCGGTTAAAGCGTGGGTGGATGCCTATAACACGTTACAGGATACGTTCAGCAGCTTAACAAAATACACCGCAGTCGATGCCGGGGCAGAAAGTCAGGACTCCAGCAACGGCGCGTTACTCGGTGACTCCACGCTGCGCACCATCCAGACCCAGTTAAAAACGCTGCTTGCCAATACGCATAGCAGTTCGGCCTATAAAACATTGGCACAGATCGGTATCACCACCGACGCCAGTACCGGTAAGCTGGAAATAGCAACTGACAAGCTGCAAACGGCCCTGAAGAAAGATGCCACTGGCGTAGGTGAAATGTTTATTGGTGACGGTAAAAGCACTGGCGTAACCACCAGCATTAGCAGCAACCTGACCAGTTGGCTCTCCTCCACCGGGATAATCCAGGCTGCAAAAGATGGCGTAAGCAAAACACTGAACAATTTGACGGATCAGTACAACGCTGCCAGTGAACGTATCGATACATTAATGGCGCGCTACAAAGCCCAGTTCACCCAACTGGATGTGTTAATGAACTCGCTTAACTCCACCAGTAGCTATCTGACACAGCAATTCGACACCTCAAATAGCAGCTCGAAATAATCTTCAGGAGAGACTATGTACAGCGCAAAAGGCACGCAGGCCTATGCACAAATTGGCGTTGAGAGCGCCGTGATGAGCGCCAGTCCACAGCAACTGGTTACCATGCTATTTGACGGCGTGTTGAGTGCGCTGGTAAGAGCACGCCTGTTTATGCAGGACAACAACCTGGAAGGTAAAGGCGTGTCTTTATCGAAAGCTATCAACATCATTGAGAATGGGCTGAAGGTGAGCCTCGAAGAAGAAAGCCAGGATGAATTAACCCAGAATTTAATTGCGCTCTATAGCTATATGGTCAGGCGTTTGCTGCAAGCGAATTTGCGTAACGATGTCTCCGCAGTAGAAGAAGTGGAAACGTTGATGCGCAATATTGCCGATGCCTGGAAAGAGACTTTACTCTCCCCTTCTTTGATTCAGGATCCTGTCTGATGAACCATGCACCGCACTTGTATTTTGTCTGGCAACAACTTGTCGAAAAAAGCCAGCTCATGTTACGCCTGGCGACAGAAGGACGATGGGATGAACTCATCGCCAGCGAAATGGATTATGTGAATGCGGTGCAACAAATCGCGCACCTGACGGAAGAGATGGAACCCTCTGCCATGATGCAGGAACAACTCAAACCAATGTTACGCCTCGTCCTGCACAACGAAAGCAACGTTAAGCAGTTATTGCAGGTGCGAATGGATGAGCTGGCGAAGCTGGTTGGTCAGTCATCGATGCAAAAATCCGTATTAAGTGCTTACGGCGACCAGGGCGGCTACGTACTGGCGCCGCAGGAGAATATCGTCAATTTTTCTCCCCATCTGAATTTTGGCAAAGTATAAAAGTTGGATTACTCGCGAATAACCTGATTACGGCTACGCTTCTAATGTTCCCCTCATGTGGAGTCGAAGAATGCGTAATCCCACGCTGTTGCAATGCTTTCACTGGTATTACCCTGAAGGCGGCAAGCTCTGGCCCGAGCTTGCCGAGCGCGCCGACGGTTTAAATGATATTGGTATCAATATGGTCTGGCTGCCGCCTGCCTATAAAGGCGCATCGGGCGGATATTCTGTCGGCTACGATTCCTATGATTTATTTGATTTAGGCGAGTTTGATCAAAAAGGCACTGTCGCGACGAAATATGGTGATAAAGCGCAATTGCTGGCGGCCATCGACGCGCTTAAACGCAACGACATCGCCGTACTGCTGGATGTGGTGGTGAACCACAAAATGGGTGCCGACGAAAAAGAAGCGATTCGCGTTCAGCGAGTTAACGAAGAGTGTCGCACGCAAATTGATGATGAAATTATCGAATGCGAAGGCTGGACCCGTTACACCTTCCCTGCACGCGCCGGAAAATATTCACAATTTATATGGGACTTCAAATGTTTTAGCGGTATCGACCATATCGAAAACCCGCATGAAGATGGCATCTTTAAAATCGTCAACGATTACACTGGCGAAGGCTGGAATGATCAGGTCGATGATGAATTAGGCAATTTCGATTATCTGATGGGCGAAAATATCGATTTTCGTAACCATGCCGTCACCGAAGAGCTCAAATACTGGGCGCGCTGGGTAATGGAACAAACTCAGTGCGATGGTTTTCGTCTCGACGCGGTAAAACATATTCCGGCGTGGTTCTATAAAGAGTGGATCGAGCATGTGCAAGAAGTTGCGCCGAAACCACTCTTTATTGTGGCGGAATACTGGTCGCGCGAGGTCGAGAAACTGCAAACGTATATTGATCAGGTGGAAGGTAAAACCATGCTGTTTGATGCACCGCTGCAGATGAAATTCCACGAAGCGTCTCGTATGGGGCGTGATTATGATATGACTGAGATTTTTAGCGGCACATTGGTTGAAGTCGATCCTTTCCACGCTGTGACGCTGGTCGCCAACCACGACACTCAGCCGTTACAAGCCCTTGAAGCTCCGGTGGAGCCGTGGTTTAAGCCGCTGGCTTATGCCCTTATTTTGCTACGGGAAAATGGCGTGCCTTCGGTGTTTTACCCTGATCTGTACGGGGCTCATTACGAAGATGTCGGCGGTGACGGACAGACCTATCCAATCGATATGCCAATAATCGAACAACTTGATGAGCTAATCCTCGCCCGCCAGCGTTTTGCCCACGGTGTACAGACGCTATTTTTCGATCATCCGAACTGTATTGCCTTTAGTCGCAGTGGCACCGATGAATATCCTGGCTGCGTTGTGGTTATGTCGAACGGTGACGATGGCGAAAAGACGATTAAACTGGGTGAGAACTACGGCAATAAAACCTGGCGCGATTTTCTCGGTAATCGACAAGAGAGCATAGTTACCGATGAAAATGGCGAAGCGACATTCTTTTGCAACGGCGGCAGCGTCAGCGTTTGGGTTATCGAAGAGGTGATTTAAAACCGATCGCTGACAATACACGCATCGTTATTGCGGCGCCGTTACAGTTTCAGGCCCGATAAGCTTGCGTATCGGGCACTTTTTTTGACATGAAAATCCCCCAGAGCCAGGGGAGTTTCATTACGGCAGCGGCGTCGGTAACGGCGCTTTTTCCAGCGCGGCGGCACACTCTGCCGTCGGACGCGCCACACGTTCCATCGTCATGCCATCATACTCAATAGTGTTACCGTCACGCTCAATCTCGTACAGCTCACGTTTCACAGTAACGTTAGTGAGAGAATCAGACATCAGCGTCAGCTTACCCGGTAACGCAATCACTCGCTGCCATTGACGGCAATCCAGGGTATCACCCTCTTTAGTGACAATCAGACTACCAATCGCTTCCGGGCTGACCAGCGCACGTTGCGGCCCTTTGGTCTGCCAGTACCCTGCCAGCCAGTCTGGTGCGGGGGTTTTTACAACATTATTATAGTTTTCGACTTCGGCACAGCCCGCCAACAACATGAGTGCGCCTGCAATTGCGAGTTTTTTCATCATTCGTCCTGCATGAGAAGAAAAGTGGATTGTGGCATTAAAGCCCTGACGCTGCCACCCTTTCCAGGCCCAAAGAGAAATTTGATCTAACTATTATTTTTGTGAATTATTGCCGCGCAAATAAATTCTCCTGATGTATGATTCGCGACTCTTGTTTAAACCTTCTGAGTTCAGAGGCTACATACATGTCATGGCAGCAATTCAAACAAGCCTGGTTGATTAAATTCTGGGCGCCAATCCCTGCGGTCATCGCGGCGGGCATTCTCTCCACTTACTATTTTGGCATTACCGGCACCTTTTGGGCAGTTACGGGTGAATTTACCCGCTGGGGCGGTCAGCTCCTGCAACTGTTTGGCGTCCATGCTGAAGAGTGGGGCTATTTTAAAATCATCCATCTGGAAGGATCGCCATTAACCCGCATTGACGGGATGATGATTCTCGGTATGTTCGGCGGCTGTTTTGCCGCGGCATTATGGGCCAACAACGTCAAACTGCGCATGCCGCGTAGCCGTATCCGCATTATGCAGGCCATTATTGGCGGGATTATTGCTGGTTTTGGTGCACGTCTGGCGATGGGCTGTAACCTGGCGGCGTTCTTTACCGGCATTCCTCAGTTCTCGCTGCACGCCTGGTTCTTTGCCATCGCTACCGCCATCGGCTCATGGTTTGGCGCGCGCTTTACCCTGCTGCCTGTCTTTCGTATCCCCGTGAAAATGCAGAAAGTCTCTGCCGCCTCACCGTTGACGCAGAAACCAGATCAGGCGCGGCGCCGTTTTCGTCTCGGGATGCTGGTCTTTTTCGGTATGCTTGGCTGGGCGCTGCTGACGGCGATGAACCAACCAAAGCTGGGGCTGGCGATGCTGTTTGGTGTCGGCTTTGGCTTGCTGATAGAACGTGCACAAATCTGCTTTACTTCGGCGTTCCGCGACATGTGGATCACCGGACGAACCCACATGGCGAAAGCGATCATTTTCGGTATGGCGGTTAGTGCAATCGGGATTTTCAGTTATGTACAGTTAGGCGTAGAACCTAAAATCATGTGGGCGGGTCCGAACGCGGTAATTGGTGGATTACTGTTTGGTTTTGGTATTGTGCTGGCGGGCGGCTGCGAAACGGGATGGATGTACCGCGCGGTGGAAGGCCAGGTGCATTACTGGTGGGTCGGTCTGGGCAACGTTATTGGCTCCACGATTTTGGCGTATTACTGGGATGATTTCGCCCCGGCACTGGCAACCGACTGGGACAAAATCAACCTGCTAAAAACCTTTGGTCCAATGGGCGGCCTGCTGGTGACATATTTACTATTGTTCGCTGGGCTGATGCTGATTATCGGTTGGGAAAAACGCTTCTTCCGCCGTGCGGCGCCGCAGACAGCTAAGGAGATCGCATGAAAAATATCGTTCCTGATTACCGTCTTGATATGGTGGGCGAGCCCTGCCCTTACCCGGCGGTTGCAACCCTTGAGGCGATGCCGCAGTTAAAAAAAGGCGAGATCCTCGAAGTGGTCAGCGATTGTCCACAGTCGATTAACAATATTCCGCTGGATGCGCGTAATCACGGCTATACGGTACTGGATATTCAGCAAGACGGGCCGACCATTCGTTATCTAATTCAGAAGTAATCTTTTCTCCCGCTGTTTCAGGCAGCGGGAGTCACTTGCTACGAATACTCCGTTGTCTATTTTCCGTACCGCAGTTAGATTATTATTGATTCACACAGACACAGCATTAAGTGATCGGACCAGATTGAAGGAATAACACCGATCATGCAAACTACTCTCCCTCACAACTGACGAGAGATTATTTCCCTGATGGATCAGGTTGCTAATTTTCAAAAGATGTTTGAGCAAGTGAGAACGGAGCTAAACTTTTCCTGGTTTTATGCTGAGTTAAAACGTCATCGTATTGCACATTATATTTACTATCTTGCCACAGATAACATCAGGATCGTCACGCACGATGACAATGTTTTGTTAATCAGAGGGAGCAGGAGTCTATTAAAAGTCAGTGCCATCAAGGATCCTGAGCAAGTCAAAAAAGCAGCCCGGACTCACATTTCAAGACAGTCAACATTTCGGGAATATTGTATAACGCTTGCAAAGGCTGGCGTTTTCCGGTGGGTTACTGATGTCAGTGATAATAAGCGACGTTACTATTCTATCGATAATACACTTTTATATATTGAAGATGTCGAGAACAACAAACCACTCATTTAGCTGTTCTCGCCAGCTCAGCCCTGACAGTGACTGGTTATTAATAAAATTTTTTAAATGAACGGTTCTGAAATAGCGATTAACTAACGCCTTCATGTTCATGCCTGTGACCATGTATTTTTCGGTGATGACAAAGAAAGCCCTGGGGCGCACCAGATAACAGGCGGAGTGAATCATCAAGCATCATCGTTCACCGTAGATCTCCCGGTGTGTCATACCCTATACACGCCCATCACTCGATGGGCATTCTGAAAGCAAGTTACTGCGAAGCGTTCTTCCAGCGATGGCTCCATACAATGGTGATTGGCCACTTTTATTATCGCCTCAGTTACAAAACCTACACCTGCATGCTCATCATTTCCTGGTACGCCGCCACCAGCTTATTACGCACCTGAATCCCCATTTGCATTGAAACTGAAGCTTTTTGCATATCGGTCATCACATCGTTTAGCGCTACGCCGGGTTCGCCGAGGGTGAATTTTTCTGCCTGAGTGCGGGCGGCGGTTTGCGTATCACTTATACGATCGAGCGCGGCATGAAACTGTCCGGCAAAACTGATGCCAGGTTGTGGTAGTGATTCCTGCGCACGGGCACTCATCGCCGTAGCCTGTAACTGGCTGATAACCCCTTCAATCCCCTGTATGGCTGACATATTCATCTCCTGGACCATTTCTGGTAGCAGAGATTAACAGTAAGTCAATAAGATAAAGGCGTTAAATAACGATAAAAAACCGGGTTAATTGGCGCATAGAAAAAAATAAAACCACAAATAATGAGGCCGTCAATTTTTCGAGTTTGCTGACCCGGGAGTGCGTCTTGTTCCACTTTGCTAATAACGCCGTCTTTCATCTGCCGCGAGGTGCGCGATGAATACGACTGCAGCCCAGACAAAATCTCTTGAGTGGCTTAATCGCCTACGCGCGAATCCGAGAATCCCTTTGATTGTTGCTGGTTCCGCTGCAGTGGCAGTGATAGTCGCGTTAGTTCTATGGGCAAAAGCCCCTGATTACCGCACGTTATTCAGCAACCTTTCCGATCAGGATGGTGGCGCGATCGTCAGCCAACTGACGCAGATGAACATCCCTTACCGCTTTAGTGAAGCCAGTGGTGCAATTGAAGTTCCGGCGGATAAGGTTCACGAATTGCGTCTGCGTCTGGCGCAGCAAGGCTTACCTAAAGGCGGGGCGGTCGGCTTTGAGCTGCTCGATCAGGAAAAGTTTGGTATCAGCCAGTTCAGCGAACAGGTGAATTATCAGCGAGCGCTGGAAGGCGAACTTTCTCGTACCATCGAAACCATCGGCCCGGTAAAAGGGGCGCGCGTGCATCTGGCGATGCCGAAACCGTCTTTATTTGTCCGTGAGCAAAAATCCCCTTCCGCATCGGTAACGGTGAATTTATTGCCAGGACGAGCGCTGGATGAAGGGCAAATTAGCGCCGTTGTGCATCTGGTTTCCAGTGCAGTAGCTGGGCTGCCACCGGGTAACGTTACACTGGTGGATCAAGGTGGGCATCTGTTAACCCAGTCCAACACCAGCGGGCGCGATCTCAATGATGTTCAGTTGAAATATACCAGCGATGTCGAAGGCCGCATTCAGCGTCGTATTGAAGCAATTCTGTCGCCTATTGTCGGCAACGGCAATATTCATGCGCAAGTCACAGCGCAGCTGGATTTCGCCAGTAAAGAGCAAACAGAAGAGCAGTATCGCCCTAATGGCAATGAGTCACAGGCGGCGCTTCGTTCCCGTCAACTGAATGAAAGCGAGCAAAGCGGTTCCGGTTATCCGGGCGGCGTGCCGGGGGCATTATCTAATCAACCCGCGCCCGCAAATAACGCGCCGATCAGTACGCCTCCGGCAAATCAAAACAATCGCCAGCAACAGACGAGCACCACCAGCAATAGTGGACCGCGCAGCACACAGCGTAATGAAACCAGCAACTACGAAGTCGATCGCACCATTCGTCATACCAAAATGAACGTCGGCGACGTGCAACGTCTGTCTGTCGCGGTAGTGGTGAATTACAAAACGCTGCCGGATGGCAAACCGTTGCCACTGAGCGCCGAACAGATGAAACAAATTGATGATCTGACCCGCGAGGCAATGGGCTTTTCGGAAAAACGCGGTGATTCGCTCAATGTCGTCAACTCGCTGTTTACCAGTAGTGATGAAAGTGGTGGTGAGTTGCCGTTCTGGCAACAACAAGCGTTTATCGATCAGTTACTGGCTGCCGGACGCTGGTTGCTGGTGATACTGGTGGCGTGGCTGCTGTGGCGTAAAGCGGTACGTCCGCAATTAATCCGCCGCGCTGAGGTGGTGAAAGCCGTTCAGCAACAGACACAAACTCGCCAGGAGACGGAAGATGCAGTGGAAGTACGCCTGAGCAAAGACGAACAACTGCAACAACGCCGCGCTAACCAACGTCTGGGGGCTGAGGTAATGAGCCAGCGCATCCGCGACATGTCTGATAACGATCCGCGCGTAGTGGCGCTGGTCATTCGCCAGTGGATAAATAACGATCATGAGTAACCTGACAGGCACCGATAAAAGCGTCATTCTGCTGATGACCATTGGCGAAGACCGGGCGGCAGAGGTATTCAAGCACCTGTCCCAACGAGAAGTGCAAACCCTGAGCGCGGCAATGGCGAACGTCTCGCAGATCTCCAACAAACAATTAACTGAAGTACTGGCAGAGTTTGAACAAGAAGCCGAACAGTTTGCCGCACTGAATATTAACGCCAATGATTATCTGCGTTCAGTGCTGGTCAAAGCGCTGGGCGAAGAGCGTGCCGCCAGCCTGCTGGAAGATATTCTCGAAACCCGCGACACTGCCAGCGGTATTGAAACGCTCAACTTTATGGAGCCACAGAGCGCCGCCGATCTGATTCGCGATGAACATCCGCAGATTATCGCCACCATTCTGGTGCATCTGAAACGCGCTCAAGCCGCCGATATTCTGGCGTTGTTCGATGAACGTCTGCGCCACGACGTGATGCTACGTATCGCCACATTTGGCGGCGTACAACCTGCCGCGCTGGCTGAACTGACAGAAGTGCTGAATGGCCTGCTCGATGGCCAGAATCTCAAACGCAGCAAAATGGGCGGCGTGAGAACAGCAGCGGAAATTATCAACCTGATGAAAACTCAGCAGGAAGAAGCGGTTATTACCGCCGTGCGTGAATTTGACGGCGAGCTGGCGCAGAAAATTATCGACGAGATGTTCCTGTTCGAAAATCTGGTGGATGTCGACGATCGCAGCATCCAGCGTCTGTTGCAGGAAGTGGATTCCGAATCGTTACTGATCGCGCTGAAAGGTGCAGAACAGCCACTGCGCGAGAAATTCCTGCGCAATATGTCGCAGCGTGCCGCCGATATACTGCGCGACGATCTCGCCAACCGTGGTCCGGTGCGTCTGTCGCAGGTGGAAAACGAACAGAAAGCGATTCTGCTGATTGTGCGCCGCCTTGCCGAAACCGGCGAGATGGTGATTGGCAGCGGCGAGGATACCTATGTCTGATAATCTGCCGTGGAAAACCTGGACACCGGACGATCTCGCGCCACCACAGGCGGAGTTTGTGCCACTGATGGAGCCAGAAGAAACCGTCACTGAAGAGGCCGAACCCAGCCTTGAGCAGCAACTGGCACAACTGCAAATGCAGGCCCACGAGCAAGGTTATCAGGCGGGGATTGCCGAAGGTCGCCAGCAAGGCCATGAACAAGGCTATCAGGAAGGTCTGGCTCAGGGGCTGGAACAAGGACTGGCACAAGCAAAATCCCAGCAAGCGCCGATTCATGCCCGGATGCAGCAACTGGTCAGCGAGTTTCAGACCACCCTTGACGCGCTGGATAGCGTGATTGCTTCACGCCTGATGCAGATGGCGCTGGAGGCAGCGCGTCAGGTGATCGGCCAGACGCCAACGGTGGACAACTCGGCACTGATCAAACAGATTCAACAGTTGTTGCAGCAAGAACCGTTATTCAGCGGCAAACCGCAGCTACGCGTGCACCCGGATGATCTGCAACGTGTTGATGAGATGCTCGGCGCAACCTTAAGTTTGCATGGCTGGCGCTTGCGCGGCGACCCGACCCTGCATCCTGGCGGTTGTAAAGTCTCCGCTGATGAAGGCGATCTCGACGCCAGTGTCGCCACCCGCTGGCAAGAACTCTGCCGTCTGGCAGCGCCAGGAGTGGTGTAATGACCACGCGGCTGACTCGCTGGCTAACCTCGCTGGATAACTTCGAAGCCAAAATGGCGCAGTTGCCTGCGGTGCGTCGCTACGGGCGATTAACCCGCGCCACCGGGCTGGTGCTGGAAGCCACCGGATTGCAACTGCCGCTCGGCGCAACCTGTGTCATTGAACGTCAGAACGGCACTGAAACGCACGAAGTAGAAAGCGAAGTGGTTGGCTTTAACGGTCAACGGCTGTTTTTAATGCCGCTGGAGGAAGTGGAAGGCGTGCTGCCCGGCGCACGCGTTTACGCCAGAAATATCTCCGGCGATGGGCTGCAAAGCGGCAAGCAGTTACCGCTCGGTCCGGCGTTATTAGGTCGCGTTCTGGACGGCGGTGGTAAACCGCTCGATGGTCTGCCCTCCCCCGACACGACTGAAACTGGCGCCCTGATTACCCCGCCGTTTAACCCGTTGCAACGTACACCGATTGAGCATGTGCTGGATACGGGCGTGCGCCCAATTAATGCCCTGCTTACCGTTGGGCGCGGGCAGCGTATGGGGCTGTTTGCCGGATCTGGCGTTGGTAAAAGTGTGCTGCTGGGAATGATGGCACGCTACACCCGTGCCGATGTGATCGTCGTTGGTTTGATTGGTGAACGTGGGCGAGAAGTAAAAGATTTTATTGAGAATATTCTCGGTGCCGAAGGGCGTGCGCGCTCCGTGGTGATTGCCGCTCCGGCGGATGTTTCTCCGCTCCTGCGAATGCAGGGTGCCGCCTATGCCACGCGCATTGCCGAAGATTTTCGCGATCGTGGTCAGCATGTATTGCTGATTATGGACTCCCTCACCCGCTACGCGATGGCCCAGCGTGAGATTGCGCTGGCGATAGGCGAACCACCCGCCACCAAAGGTTATCCGCCGTCGGTATTCGCCAAATTACCGGCGCTGGTCGAACGTGCCGGAAACGGAATCAGCGGCGGCGGCTCGATTACCGCGTTTTATACCGTGCTCACCGAAGGCGATGACCAGCAGGATCCGATTGCCGACTCCGCGCGGGCGATCCTCGACGGTCACATTGTGCTTTCTCGTCGTCTGGCTGAAGCCGGGCACTATCCGGCAATTGATATTGAAGCCTCAATCAGCCGTGCAATGACGGCGTTGATCAGCGAGCAGCATTACGCGCGGGTACGCACATTCAAGCAGCTGTTGTCGAGTTTTCAACGTAACCGCGATCTGGTCAGCGTCGGCGCGTATGCCAAAGGCAGCGATCCAATGCTCGATAAAGCTATCGCCTTGTGGCCGCAGCTGGAGGGCTATTTGCAACAAGGCATTTTTGAACGCGCGGACTGGGAAGACTCTCTCCAGGGGCTGGAACGTATTTTTCCGACGGTGTGATTACGCAGGAGATAACAGCAGATGGCAGAACATGGCGCCCTGGCGACCCTGAAAGATCTGGCAGAAAAAGAGGTGGATAATGCGGCCCGCCTGCTGGGTGAAATGCGTCGCGGATGTCAGCAGGCGGAAGAACAACTCAAAATGCTGATCGATTATCAAAACGAATATCGCAGTAACCTGAACAACGACATGAGTGCAGGAATGACCAGTAATCGCTGGATCAACTACCAGCAGTTCATTCAGACGCTGGAAAAGGCCATTACCCAGCACCGCCAGCAGCTTAATCAGTGGACGCAGAAAGTTGACATTGCTCTGAACAGCTGGCGAGAAAAGAAACAACGTTTGCAGGCCTGGCAGACCCTCCAGGAACGGCAATCCACGGCGGCCCTGTTAGCAGAAAACCGCCTCGATCAGAAAAAGATGGACGAGTTCGCCCAGCGCGCCGCCATGAGGAAAACTGAATGATTCGTTTAGCGCCCTTGATTACCGCTGACGTTGACACATCCACATTGCCCGGTGCTAGCGCCACTGACACGGCACAGGATTTTCTTGCGTTGTTGAGCGGGGCATTAGCAGGAGATGCAGCACCAGGCAAAGCTTCGCCATTGCTTCAGGTTGCAGTGGATACCCCACACGCGCAAAGTAAAGAACGCGCCAACGAAATTCTGGCCGGGGTACTGCCGTCTGATTTATACATCGCTACTGACGAAACGCTGGCTGAAATAACCGCAGCACGACCCGATACAACGCCGCTGACGACGGCTCTGGTTAATACGCTGGCAGCCATGCCAGAAAAGGAGACGGTCGCCGACGATAAAACGGATGACCTTAATGAAGATGCTGTCGCCAGCCTGAGCGCCCTTTTTGCTATGCTGCCCGGTTTTGACAATACCCCCAAAGTGACTGATGCGCCTGTCACAGCGTTACCGACGCAGAAGCAAGCACTCTCAACAAAACTGACTACCGCGCAACTCGCAACAGCACAACCTGACGACGCCCCTGGTGCGCCAGATCAGCCATTAACACCGCTGGTCGCTGAAGCCCAGAGTAAAGCGGAAATCATCAGCACGCCTTCACCTGTTACTACTGTCACCAGTCCGCTAATTACTCCGCACCAGACGCAGCCACTGCCCACCGTCGCAGCGCCTGTTTTGAGCGCACCGCTGGGTTCCCACGAATGGCAACAATCCTTAAGCCAGCATATTTCGCTGTTTACCCGCCAGGGGCAACAAAGTGCCGAACTGCGTTTGCATCCGCAAGATTTAGGCGAAGTGCAAATCTCCCTTAAGGTGGATGACAACCAGGCGCAAATTCAGATGGTTTCACCGCATCAGCACGTGCGCGCCGCTCTGGAAGCGGCTTTGCCGGTACTGCGCACACAACTGGCAGAAAGCGGAATTCAGTTGGGGCAGAGCAATATCAGCGGTGAGAGTTTTAGCGGTCAGCAGCAGGCAGCTTCCGAGCAACAACAAAGTCCACGCACATCAGGCCATGAACGCCTGACAACCGAGGATGACGATGCATTGCCAGTTCCAACAACTCTTCAGAGAGTTTCATCTGGCAATAGTGGCGTCGATATTTTCGCCTAACGTCAGAGGTAGCACCTTAATCCGCGTCTTTTCCCCGCTTTGCCACACTTAAGACGCAGGATAATTAGCCGATAAGCAGTAGCGACACAGGAAGACCGCAACACATGACTGATTACGCGATAAGCAAGAAAAGCAGGCGATCGCTTTGGCTCCCGATCCTGGTATCCATCACTCTCGCGGCTTGTGCCAGCGCGGGTTACAGCTACTGGCATTCGCAACAAGTGACCGCTGGCGACAAAGCACAGCAACGCGTCGTGCTCTCACCTGTCTTCTATGCGCTAGACACTTTTACGGTCAATCTTGGCGATGCAGATCGCGTGCTTTATATCGGCATAACGCTGCGGTTGAAAGATGAAGCCACCCGTTCGCGGTTGAGCGAGTATTTGCCGGAAGTCCGCAGTCGCTTGCTGTTACTGTTTTCGCGCCAGGATGCCGCCGTGCTGGCAACGGAAGAAGGCAAGCAAAAACTGATTGCCGCAATTAAAGCCACACTTTCCCCCCCGCTTGTTGCCGGGCAACCGAAACAGGATGTCACCGACGTGCTGTATACCGCTTTTATTCTGCGATAACGACATGGGCGATAGTATTCTTTCTCAAGCTGAAATTGATGCGCTGTTGAATGGTGACAGCGAAGTCAAAGACGAACCGACGGCTAGTGTTAGCGGCGAAAGTGACATTCGTCCGTACGATCCTAATACCCAACGACGGGTTGTGCGCGAACGGTTACAGGCGCTGGAAATCATCAATGAACGTTTTGCCCGCCATTTTCGTATGGGGCTGTTCAACCTGCTGCGCCGTAGCCCAGACATTACCGTCGGGGCCATTCGCATTCAGCCGTACCATGAATTTGCCCGCAACCTGCCGGTGCCAACCAACCTGAACCTTATCCATCTGAAACCGCTGCGCGGCACAGGGCTGGTGGTGTTTTCGCCGAGTCTGGTGTTTATCGCCGTGGATAACCTGTTTGGCGGCGATGGTCGCTTCCCTACCAAAGTAGAAGGTCGTGAGTTTACTCATACCGAACAGCGCGTCATCAACCGCATGTTGAAGCTGGCACTTGAAGGCTATAGCGACGCGTGGAAGGCGATTAATCCGCTGGAAGTCGAGTACGTGCGTTCCGAAATGCAGGTGAAATTTACCAATATCACCACCTCACCGAACGACATTGTGGTTAACACGCCGTTCCATGTGGAGATTGGCAACCTGACCGGCGAATTTAATATCTGCCTGCCATTCAGCATGATCGAGCCGCTGAGGGAATTGTTGGTTAACCCGCCGCTGGAAAACTCGCGTAATGAAGATCAGAACTGGCGGGATAACCTGGTGCGCCAGGTTCAGCATTCACAGCTGGAGCTGGTTGCCAACTTTGCCGATATTTCGCTGCGCCTGTCGCAGATTTTAAAGCTGAAGCCCGGCGATGTCCTGCCGATAGAAAAACCCGATCGCATTATCGCCCATGTTGACGGCGTTCCGGTACTGACCAGCCAGTACGGCACCATCAACGGTCAGTATGCGTTACGGATAGAACATTTGATTAACCCGATTTTGAATTCTCTGAACGAGGAACAGCCCAAATGAGTGACTTGAATAATCCGGCCGATGACAACAACGGCGCAATGGACGATCTGTGGGCTGAAGCGTTGAGCGAACAAAAATCAACAAGCGGCAAAAGCGCGGCTGAGGCCGTGTTCCAGCAGCTTGGCGGCGGCGACGTCAGTGGAACATTGCAGGATATCGACCTGATTATGGATATTCCGGTTAAGCTGACCGTCGAACTGGGCCGCACACGAATGACCATCAAAGAGTTGTTGCGTCTGACGCAAGGGTCAGTCGTGGCGTTGGACGGTCTGGCGGGCGAACCACTGGATATTCTGATCAACGGTTATTTAATTGCTCAGGGCGAAGTTGTCGTAGTCGCTGATAAATATGGCGTGCGGATCACCGATATCATTACCCCGTCCGAGCGGATGCGCCGCCTGAGCCGTTAGTGATGAATAACCACGCTACTGTACAACCTTCCGCACCGGTTTCTGCTGCTCCGCTCCTTCAGGTGAGCGGCGCGCTAATTGCCATTATTGTCCTGATCCTCGCTGCGGCCTGGCTGGTAAAAAGGCTGGGATTTGCTCCCAAACGTAATGGCACGAACGGGCTGAAAGTCAGCGCTAGTGCCTCGTTGGGGGCGCGTGAACGGGTCGTGGTGGTCGATGTGGAAGATGCGCGACTGGTGCTCGGTGTTACTGCCGGGCAAATCAATCTGCTGCATAAACTTCCCCCTTCTGCGCCAACGGAAAAGTTACCTCAAGCCGATTTTCAGTCGGTCATGAAAAATTTGCTTAAGCGTGGCGGGAGAGCCTGATGCGTCGCCTCTTGTCTGTCGCACCGGCCCTTCTCTGGCTGCTTACTCCCCTCGCCTTTGCGCAACTGCCTGGCATCACCAGCCAGCCGCTGCCTGGCGGTGGACAAAGCTGGTCACTCCCGGTGCAGACGCTGGTGTTCATCACCTCGCTGACTTTTATTCCGGCAATTTTACTGATGATGACCAGCTTCACCCGCATCATCATTGTTTTTGGTTTATTGCGTAACGCACTGGGAACGCCCTCCGCGCCGCCCAACCAGGTTTTGCTGGGGCTGGCGCTGTTTTTGACCTTTTTTATTATGTCTCCGGTAATCGACAAAATTTATGTCGATGCGTACCAGCCATTCAGCGAAGAGAAAATTTCAATGCAGGAGGCTCTGGAAAAAGGGGCGCAGCCACTGCGTGAGTTTATGCTGCGCCAGACCCGCGAGGCGGATTTAGGGTTGTTTGCCAGGCTGGCGAATACCGGCCCGTTGCAGGGACCTGAAGCAGTACCGATGCGCATTTTGCTCCCGGCCTACGTGACCAGCGAGTTGAAAACCGCCTTCCAGATAGGCTTCACGATTTTCATTCCGTTTTTGATTATCGACCTGGTTATTGCAAGTGTGTTGATGGCATTGGGGATGATGATGGTTCCCCCCGCGACCATTGCCCTGCCGTTTAAACTGATGTTGTTTGTACTGGTGGATGGCTGGCAATTGCTGGTCGGCTCGCTGGCACAAAGCTTTTACAGCTAGAGAGGCCAAATGACACCCGAATCGGTCATGATGATGGGGACAGAAGCGATGAAAGTCGCGCTGGCACTGGCTGCCCCGCTGTTGCTGGTGGCGCTGGTCACCGGTCTTATCATCAGCATTTTGCAGGCCGCCACGCAGATTAACGAAATGACGCTGTCGTTCATTCCGAAAATCATCGCCGTATTTATCGCCATTATTATTGCCGGACCGTGGATGCTCAACTTGTTGCTGGATTACGTTCGTACCTTATTCACTAACCTACCGTATATCATCGGGTAATCGATGTAATGTTGCAGGTAACAAGCGATCAATGGCTTTCCTGGTTAAGCCTGTATTTCTGGCCATTACTGCGCGTGCTGGCGCTGATCTCCACCGCGCCCATTTTGAGCGAACGCAGCGTGCCAAAACGGGTAAAACTGGGCCTCGCAATGATGATCACGTTCGCCATTGCTCCGGCAATACCCGCCAACGATGTGGCTATTTTTTCGTTCTATGCACTATGGCTGGCGGTGCAGCAAATCCTGATTGGCATTGCTCTCGGCTTTACCATGCAATTTGCCTTCGCCGCTGTGCGCACCGCTGGCGAAATTATCGGTCTGCAAATGGGGCTGTCATTTGCGACGTTTGTCGATCCTGGCAGTCATCTCAATATGCCCGTCTTAGCGCGCATTATGGATATGCTGGCGCTACTGTTGTTCCTGACATTTAACGGTCATTTATGGCTGATTTCGTTGCTGGTCGATACATTTCATACCCTACCCATTGGTGGCGAACCACTAAACAGCAATGCATTCCTGGCACTCACCAGGGCAGGGAGTTTGATTTTTCTTAACGGGTTGATGCTGGCGTTACCGCTCATTACCCTGTTGCTGACGCTGAATCTCGCATTAGGTTTACTGAATCGTATGGCCCCGCAATTATCAATCTTTGTTATTGGTTTTCCATTAACGTTGACTGTCGGCATCTCATTAATGGCGGCATTAATGCCGTTAATTGCTCCTTTTTGCGAACATTTATTTAGTGAAATTTTTAATTTGCTGGCAGATATTATCAGCGAATTACCTGTAATATGATTCCCTAATGTTTATCTTGTTATCCTAAGGATTATCCGAAAAATAATACCAGCGAACATCTTCCAGGATACTCCTGTGGCGAAATATTTGTTTTAACCTCACTCACATATCGCAACATTTACTTTACTTTAAGACAATTCCAGGCAAATTATACAACGCTTTACGGGATAGTAAGTCCGCCTGAAAATTCGCGAGAGTGGCGCATTAGGTGACCCATGTCGTTCCGTTTAGTCATGATGAAATATTCAGGTAAGGGGAATTATCGTTACGCATTGAGTGAGGGTATGCCATGTCAACGATTATTATGGATTTATGTAGTTACACCCGGCTGGGTTTGACCGGGTATCTGTTGAGTAGAGGGGTGAAAAAAAGAGAAATCAACGACATTGAAACCGTTGATGACCTTGCCATCGCTTGTGATTCACAGCACCCTTCAGTGGTGTTTATTAATGAGGACTGTTTTATCCACGATGCTTCTAACAGTCAACGTATCAAGCACATCATTAATCAACATCCCAATACGTTATTTATCGTTTTTATGGCAATTGCCAATGTTCATTTTGATGAATATCTATTGGTCAGAAAAAATTTATTGATCAGCTCAAAATCGATTAAGCCGGAATCTCTTGATGATATCCTTGGCGATATTCTGAAAAAAGAGACAACGATGGCCAGCATTTTAAATATGCCAACGTTATCATTAAGCCGGACCGAATCAAGTATGTTGCGAATGTGGATGGCTGGCCAGGGAACGATTCAAATATCTGACCAAATGAATATTAAAGCCAAGACCGTTTCATCGCATAAAGGCAATATTAAACGTAAGATCAAAACGCATAATAAACAGGTTATCTACCATGTCGTCCGACTGACCGATAATGTGACAAATGGTATTTTTGTTAACATGCGCTAAGGCATACTGACTGGTGGGATACCACCAGTCAGGCTGGCAGAAATTACTCGGCTTTCTCCACAAAGATACCATCCTGATGCCCTGCTTCATTAAAGAACCAGATGCCGAGCGGGTAGTCTTCCAGCGAAACCAGGTACATTGTGCCTTCACTAAACTCCTCAACTGCCAGTACCACGCCAGGACGACGCGGACCGCCATCCGTTTTGACTGTTACCCGATCATTCACCTTCATCGTTTTCCTCCTGTGGCTTTGTGCCAGTTTAGAACAATTTCGTTTTTCTGACAGCGCCGGGCGCGTGCGAGTGCTGATTTTCTCAACGGTCTATACTTAAGAAATGCCTGGCTGACATGACGTGTCGGCAGCAACATATAAGCAACGGTTGCGAGGAAAGATGATGAAAACCGCAAAAGAGTACAGCGATACCGCAAAACGTGAGGTCAGCGTCGATGTCGATGCCCTGCTGGCGGCGATCAATGAAATTAGCGAAAGCGAAGTTCATCGCAGCCAGAACGATTCAGAACACGTTAGCATCGATGGCCGTGAATATCATACATGGCGTGAATTAGCCGATGCCTTTGAACTTGATATTCATGACTTTAGCGTCTCTGAAGTGAATCGCTAAATGCGTCATAAAAAAATCCCGGCCCTTGTTGGGGTCGGGATCAAACTTGCTTAAGCAAGAAGCACTTAAAAAATTCGTTACACCAGGAAATCTGATGCGTTCATCACCTTATCCGCAATTTTTTATGCTGACAAGAAAATATTCTTGATATGAATGATTAACGTCACTTATGAATGGAAGTGTGATCCGCGTCACCCCCTGGAGGCTCTGGCGTTCACGGGATCGCTCCCGAAAAACGATTTTTTATTATTCGTGCTGTTTTAAGAAACATCCAGGCAAAGGGAGTACTGCGCGATCATGCTTTCAATTCATCAACCGCTGCTGATTTTTACCGATCTTGATGGCACCCTGTTGGACAGTCATAGCTATAACTGGCAACCTGCCGCCTCCTGGTTAATCCGCCTGCGGGAAGCGGATATCCCCGTGATCCTGTGTAGTAGTAAAACCTCGGCTGAGATGCTGTACCTGCAAAAGATGTTAGGCCTGCAAGGGTTGTCATTCATTGCGGAGAACGGCGCGATGATCCAACTGGATCAACACTGGCAGGATTTGGACGGCTTTCCGCGCATCATCTCGGGGATTGCTCATAGTGAAATCAGCCTGGTATTAAATACGCTGCGTGAGAAAGAACACTTCAAATTCACCACCTTTGATGACGTCGATGATACAACCATCGCTGAATGGACTGGCTTAAGTCGCAGCCAGGCCGCACTGACGCAGTTGCATGAGGCTTCGGTCACGCTTATCTGGCGCGACAGTGACGAGCGGATGGCGCAATTTACCGCTCGCCTGAATGAACTGGGCTTGCAGTTTGTGCAAGGTGCGCGTTTCTGGCATGTGCTGGATGTCTCAGCCGGGAAAGATCAGGCAGCCAACTGGATCATTGCGGCATATCAGCAATCGCGTGGAAAACGTCCGACCACGCTTGGCTTAGGCGACGGCCCAAATGACGCACCATTACTGGAAGTGATGGATTATGCGGTGATCGTAAAAGGGCTAAACCGGGAAGGCGTGCATTTGCAAAATGAGGATCCGGCCCGTGTCTGGCGGACACAGCGAGAAGGACCGGAAGGCTGGCGCGAAGGGCTGGATCACTTTTTCACGGCCAGTTAAGGGCTATCACTCGCGCAGACCTGATTGCGCCCCGCTTGTTTTGCGAGATACAACCGCCGGTCGGCCAGAGACTGTAATTGCTCAAAATCATAATCGCCGGTTTCCTCGCTGCTACTCACCCCCAGCGAAGCACTGATGCGTAGGGTCGTGCTCTTGGCGATCAACATCTCTTTTTCATTCAGCTTCAGGCGAATACGTTCGGCCACTTCCGTTGCCTGCGCCAGGTTAGCGCCAGGCAGAATCACACAAAACTCCTCGCCGCCCACGCGGCCTGCAACGTCCTGTGAACGCAATGAACGACTGATTAATCCTGCAGCATGCGACAGCACACGATCGCCTGCCTGATGACCAAAGCGGTCATTAATCGCTTTAAAATGGTCAAGGTCGACCTGTATGACAGAAAACGGATGTTTGTGTATCTGACACAATTCGGCAAGCGGACGCGCTTTTTCGAACAATGCGCCACGGTTATACAAGCGCGTTAAGGTGTCATGCCACGCCTGCCACTGCAACGAGCTTTGCAGGACATACATATTGCTGACCATCTGGCGAATCACATACCATGAGATAAGTAACATCGTCGTAAAGAGCGCCCACAGAAGGGTTAACGCAATGCTGATGCTGCCGAAATCACCACGCACACCTTCACTAAGCGTATGAATGCGCACTAATGCGCCGTCAAAATGGTCCAGTCGCTCCCAGCTAACATAGCGACTGTTCATCCTAATACCACCGCGCGTATCGTGTTCCATAGCCTGCGCCAGAGATGCCAGCTCTCGAGGATCAAAAAGGTCCTCCGCCGAGTGTTCCGGGTTAGATGAAGTCAATAATTTTAGTTTGCTGTCGTAGAGCTGGTATTCGCCATCCAGTTTTTTATCAATAGCGTTTTTTAGAAATTGCTGCATCGAGCGCACAGGGATACTCATTCCCAACACGCCATACCAGTAATTGTTACTGTCGACCGGTACGCTTACGGTGACCTGCGGTTCAGTAACATTGTTATGGTCATGCTGAGAGGTAAACCATCGTACGCCACGTTGACGATTTTCTCGTTCTGATTGGCCGATAAACCAGGGTTGCGTGACAAATTCGTAGTAACGCGTAGGGATATTTCGGGTAAACAACGTCGGCTGCGTCGAAACGTAGAATCCGGCGCGTGAGACATACATTGCCTGTTCAACCATCGAAGTAGAGTTGTGCGCCAGTCGTAGTAAGTAGCCGACTTCCAGTGCGGCAGTAATTTCATTGTCGAGTAATTCATTTTCGCGAGAAAGCTGATTTCCCTCGCTCACTAACGCATCCGAGACACCGTTTACTGACAGAGTGCGTCGTCTGTTGAGTTCGATTTGCCAGGCGTGCTCGTCGCGATGTTGTTCAAACTCGACAACAGCGTTACGCATAGAGGTGAAATCCAGCGGCGCAACAAGGGCTTCACGCATTCCATTACGCAAAAAAATCAGTTTATCGACGTTATATTGCAATTGCTTGTCGAGCGCGTTGGCAACGTTTTCCAGATGATTACGCTGACTGGAAATATAGGCGTCTTCCAGCACCACGACTTCACGCCAGGTGAGCAAAGTGGAGAAGATCAACACCACGATAAAACACAGATTAACGACATGACCTGGCCCCAGGCGGCGCGCGAGTTTTTTTAGCCAGCTCTGGTTTTCCATTTTTGTCTCGTGCTGCACCCTGACGACTCCCAACCTGCTTTTTAATGATTCTGGCATAACCTGGCGATAGCGTACCGCCAAACAACAATAATTTTATAATGTTGGCATGATACGAGGCATCAGGCCTTCGATATTGACGCTGGCAGGACTGCCGGATGCGGCGTGAACGCCTTATCCGGCCTACTTTTGATTCTATCGCCAGATATCGATTATTTGTATAACCCAGGCATGATAAGACGCGACAGCGTCGCATCAGGCACTCCATACAGACGCTGGCACAACTGCCGGATGCGGCGTGAACGCCACATCCGGCCTGGTGTTAATTACACATTTTCAAACTTCTTCCGACGAACAACTCCCCTCCCCCGGAACAAGCTCGGTTTCATGAAAAGCTTCCCGCTTGACCCCATAACCGTCATACCACCGGCACTCAACCATACCGCTGGAATACCCAGTGACAATCATCCGCGGGCCGCCCTCTTTTACCGTGACTTCCTCACTAACCATAAAGCTCATACTCGCCTCCTTTTTTCGAGTGAAACTTGTTCACCTTAGTCGAGGATGGCGAATTTTGCATAACAGCCAATGTGAATTTTAATGTGCCTGGCCGCGCATTTTCGCTACCACTTTCACTCCCAGCACCACGATGCCACCGATGATAAATCCAAGAATCAGATTTAAAACAGTCGGTAATATCATCGCCACCAGCGCGTTCTGCTGTCCGGCAAAATGTTCAATGGCATGATGCAGCGGCGCGATGCCATGCACCACAATGCCGCCACCAACCAGGAACATCGCCAGCGTGCCGACAACCGATAATGCTTTCATCAGCCAGGGCGCGATAATCAACAGCCCCTTACCCAACGCCTGCATCAACGTACTGGACTTTTCTGCCAGCCAGTAGCCCAGGTCATCAATCTTAACGATAATCCCCACCAGGCCATACACGCCAATCGTTACCACCAGAGCAATCCCTGAGAGCACCAGCACCTGATTAATCAGCGGCGCTTCCGCCACAATACCCAGCGTTATGGCGACAATTTCCGCAGACAAAATAAAATCGGTGCGAATGGCCCCTTTTATTTTGTCCTTTTCAAACTTGAGCGGGTCTTGCTCCGCCAGTTTTTCCAGACGCTGCTGACTCTGCGCCGGATCCTCTTTGTGTTTACGCGCCTCCAGCATATGTAGCACTTTCTCTACCCCTTCAAAGCAGAGAAACGCACCACCAATCATCAACAGTGGCGTAATTGCCCACGGGATAAATGCACTGATGATCAGCGCCAGCGGCACCAGAATCACTTTATTGATTAGCGATCCCTTCGCCACGCCCCAGACCACAGGAAGTTCCCGGTTGGCACGCACGCCTGAAACTTGTTGCGCATTGAGCGACAAGTCATCCCCTAATACGCCAGCGGTTTTCTTCGCCGCCAGCTTGCCCATCACGGAGATATCGTCCAGCAAAGTGGCGATATCATCGAGCAACGTCAATAAACTACTCCCGGCCAAAAGCATTCCCTCTCATTTTTTCGTTGACGCGCTAAGTATGAAGCAAAATCGGCTTGCCTGATACTGTGCTTCATAGGTCAACATTTTTTTAACAATCAAGCACAATTATATCTCTCGCCAGCAGAATGATTTTCACGTTTACTATGAACCACCTTTTTATTTCCACCGTGAGGGATTATGCGTTTCCGCCAGTTGTTACCGCTTTTTGGCGCGCTGTTTGCGTTGTATATCATTTGGGGCTCGACCTATTTTGTCATTCGGATTGGCGTTGAAAGCTGGCCACCGTTAATGATGGCGGGGGTGCGATTTTTGGCAGCAGGTCTTTTATTGATGGCATTTTTACTGCTGCGTGGGCACAAATTGCCGCCGCTACGTCCCCTGCTCAACGCCGCGCTTATTGGCCTGTTACTGCTGGCTGTCGGTAACGGTATGGTGACGGTTGCCGAACATCAAAACGTCCCTTCCGGCATTGCCGCCGTGGTGGTGGCAACGGTGCCACTGTTTACTCTTTGCTTCAGCCGCCTGTTTGGCATTAAAACGCGCAAACTGGAATGGGTGGGTATCGCCATTGGGCTTGCCGGGATCATCATGCTCAATAGTGGCGGTAATTTAAGCGGTAACCCGTGGGGTGCAATGCTGATTTTAATCGGCTCAATTAGCTGGGCGTTTGGGTCGGTTTATGGCTCGCGCATTACCTTGCCGGTAGGGATGATGGCAGGCGCCATTGAGATGCTGGCAGCAGGCGTAGTGTTAATGGTTGCGTCGATGATTGCGGGTGAAAAACTGACAGCAGTCCCTTCGCTTTCTGGTTTCCTTGCAGTCGGCTATCTGACGCTGTTTGGCTCGATTATCGCCATCAACGCTTATATGTATTTAATCCGCAATGTCAGTCCGGCTCTGGCCACCAGCTACGCCTATGTTAATCCCGTGGTCGCGGTATTGCTGGGTACGGGTCTGGGCGGCGAAACGCTGTCGAAGATTGAATGGCTGGCGCTAGGAGTGATTGTTTTCGCCGTGGTGCTGGTCACGTTGGGGAAATATCTCTTCCCGGCAAAACCCGTTGTCGCTCCCGTCATTCAGGATGCATCAAGCGAGTAAATGAATCCCCAGAGTGTCGATCTGCGCGCTGGCGCCCTCGCCGCAGATCCACTCTTCCAGACGCTCGGTAAGTGCCGCGTCCGTTAATTTCTCCCGCCCGCGTAACGCACATTCCCAGACAATCAACACACGCCAGCCGAGTTCCTGCAAACGACTGATATCGCGCCGATCGCGCTCGACATTTTTACCAATCTTCTCCAGCCAAAAATCTGTTCGCGTGGCGGGGACGTTAAACAGATAGCAATGGTGATGGTGCCAGAAGCAACCGTGGGCAAATATCACACAGCGAAATTCATCAAGGACAAAATCCGGACGTCCGGGAAGACTGGCTTCCTGAACACGAAACGCCAGCCCCTGCTCAGTTAACAGGCTGGCGAGACGTTTCTCGATTGCCGTATCGCGCGTGGCAATCGCGCGCATATTTTTGCTGCGCGTGGCCTTATCGTGAACGTCGGCCATGTTGTGTTTCTCGCTGACGCAACGCCACCGCTTGTCTGATTTTTGGCTCGAGCAGTTTTGCCACCGCGGCAAAAACCGGTACTACCACCGAATTACCGAACTGACGATAGGCTTGCGTATCAGAAACCGGTATACGGAATTTCGCTTCTCCCGGCGCTTCAAAACCCATCAGGCGCGCGCATTCACGAGGCGTTAATCTGCGTGGGCGATGTTGCTGATTCTGCGGATCGTCAAAGTCTTTCTCACCTGTCGCCATATCCCAGCCGCGATCGATTAAGATTTCCGCGCCGTCTTTATAATAACGGGCAGAAAGCGTGCGCGTGACACTTTGCGGATTGTGCGGATAAACCATCCCATAACCGAAGCCGTTACCGCGCGCCTGATGCTTTTTCGCATAGCGATAGAGATACTTCCATAGCACCGGCGTCAGGATATATTTCGCTTCGACCATCGGGTCCAGCAACTGCGCCAGCGTCACTCGCTGCACCGGGAAACAATCGCTAATATCACGCAGGGTGAAATCTTCTTTCAGATTAAGATCGCGACGGAAGCCCACCAGCACGATGCGCTCACGGTGCTGCGGTAGAAAATGTTTGCCATCGATGATTTTCGGATCGTCCGGGCCGTTATCTTCTGCGTCGGCAACGTCATAGCCCAGTTCGTCCAGCGTCTGCATGATGATGCGAAACGTTTTACCCTGGTCGTGGCTTTTCAGGTTCTTAACGTTTTCGAGCACAAAAATCGCCGGACGACGAGCGTCGATGATGCGCACCACATCAAAGAACAACGTCCCCTGGGTATCGCAGGCAAAACCGTGCGCCCGCCCAAGCGAGTTCTTTTTCGATACGCCAGCCAGTGAAAACGGCTGGCAAGGAAAACCGGCCAGTAAAACATCGTGTTCAGGAATGTGCTGACGGATATGTTCCGCCGCCGCATCATCACTTACGCCCTCTTTATGGCTCAGGGTAATGTCGCGGATATCTTCATTAAAATGATGAGTCGCCGGGTCGCAATAATGGTTGGCTTTATAGGTGCGCACCGCATGTTTATTCCATTCACTGGTAAATACGCACTGACCGCCAATTGACTCAAAACCGCGACGGATACCACCAATCCCGGCAAAGAGATCGATAAAGCGAAACGCATAATGCGGATGATGTGCTGGCGGTTTGGGTAGCAACGTTTGCAGGTGGGCGAACTCATTTTCACTTAAACGGTGCCATACCGAATCATTCGCCAGCGCACGTTTTAAAATCGCCGCGCTCCAGTGGTTCTCACCCACACCATTAAGTTGCGCCACCAGCGTTTTAACATCATAAATTTGCAGCAGTTTCTCCAGCATTGCCTGTGCGGCATTCCCGGTGCTGTATGAATCGGTTACTGAAATATTTTCCTGCATAGATTTAACCGGCCATATGAGATGGCCGACAGGTTAACATAATTACATCGGTTTAGGGCCACGCGCGCAGTCAGCTGGCGAAAACGCATCAATCACGTTGTGATCGATACCTTCATTCTCCCCCGCCAGTTCAGCACTAAGTTTGGCCATAAACTCCACCAGAAAACGGGCGTTGTGTTGCGCCAGTTGTTTACCTTTTGTGGTTTGCATCATTTGAGGTAGTTTTAGCAGCTTGGTCTGGAAGTGGTCCAGCGCGTAACGTTTATCATCGAGCGGGCGATGCTGCGCGAACGGATCTTCGCCATCAAACAGCGCCACACCCAACGCGCCTGAAACCGCAAACACGCGCGCCAGGCCAATCGCGCCTAATGCTTCCATCCGGTCCGCATCCTGCACGATTCTAGCTTCCGCCGTTAAGGGCGTAATTTGCGCACTGAAACTGTGTGCGGCAATAGCATGACAAACGGGCTCTATTTTCTCCGCTGGAAATTGCGCAAACTCTTCACATAGCAGGCGACGCGTCTCTTCTGCTGCCAGCATTGAAGATTGCTGCCGTTGCGGATGATTTTTCGCCAGACTCACGATATCGTGAAAATAACAGGCGGTTAAAATCACCAGCATGTCCACGTCTTCATCGACCGCCAGTTTTTGTGCCGTCGCCCAAACGCGGCGAAAGTGACACAGGTCATGGGCCGCGTCCTGATACTGATGATGGCTCTTCAACCAGTTCTCGAATTGTGCCTGCCAGTGTTGTAAGTCCATATGCGCTCCGCTGCCAAAGAGTCGCAACCTTAGCAGTTTTTACTCATAGCGTCTGCTACGTACGGGGCGAGGTCGCGTGTACCAGGCAATGCCGCCTAACAACGCCCCGACCATGGCCATAAACAAAAACCCCACTAACGCGCCTAACCACTTTCCCGCAGTTGAACCTAAATCACTTTCAAATCCAGACACGGGGGCATCGGGGATGCGGCTCATTACCCAGATGTAACGCGCCATTACCCAGACAAAATAACCACACCAGGTATAGAAAGCCCATAAAGCCAGTTTGCCGCCAGGGCTACGAGAGAGTCTTTCTTCCATTGCTGTCGAACCATACTCCATTTTGAGATAACCCGGAAAATTCAGACTTATACTGTTATGTGATAAAAGTCACATTTTTCCACATCGGTCGAGCCAGTCAAGTCTCACTCATTTTTTGAACAAATATATGAATCTTAACCACTGACATTATGTGCAGAAAAAACAAGTCGGAAGGCATTTGTTTATTGTTTGGGCATAATTGATTAATTCATATTTTGAATATATTGGCATTGAATACAATTATACCTTTTTTGTTTTCTGTGTCATGATGACTACGTTATTAGCCTTTTATCGTCTTGTTTATATTTTTTGGGCCGGCATGATGCCGGCTTTTTTTATGCGTTCATTAATGTGCAGTAGATCACACTCAGTCTTTAGTTCAACAATCATTGATGCAATCCATCCTTCCAAAAGAACAATAACCAATTGATATACAAATATAAATATGATGAATGCTTATGTCTGAAATTCATAATTATGAATTATATTAAATAGAATAGAAACATTTTGAAATCTTTTAAATACATTTGTTACATGTAATCTTTAAAATAAAATGAACTTCATAGAATAGTATCCAAATGTGCTTTTTTTTGGATAACGGCACTTATTGATATATTCATGAAGATTATAATCACAAGGGAATACATAATGAAAAGAAAAGTTCTGGCAATGCTGGTCCCGGCGTTATTAGTTGCTGGCGCAGCAAATGCGGCTGAAATTTATAATAAGAATGGCAATAAAGTTGATTTCTACGGCAAGATGGTTGGTGAGCGCATCTGGTCGAACACTGATGATAATAACAGCGAAAACGAAGATACCTCCTATGCTCGTTTTGGCGTTAAAGGTGAAACTCAAATCAACAGTGAACTGACTGGTTTTGGTCAGTTTGAATACAACCTTGACGCCAGCAAGCCTGAAGGTACTAACCAAGAAAAAACTCGTTTAACCTTCGCTGGTTTGAAATATAACGGACTTGGATCTTTCGATTACGGTCGTAACTACGGTGTTGCCTATGATGCCGCAGCTTATACCGATATGTTAGTTGAATGGGGTGGCGATTCCTGGGCTTCCGCTGACAACTTCATGAACGGTCGTACCAACGGTGTTGCAACCTACCGTAACTCTGATTTCTTTGGTCTGGTTGACGGTCTGAATTTTGCTGTTCAATATCAAGGTAAGAACAGCAATCGTGGCGTTACTAAACAAAACGGTGATGGCTATGCGTTGTCTGTAGACTACAACATCGAAGGTTTTGGTTTTGTAGGTACATATAGCAAATCTGATCGTACTAATGAACAAGCTGGTGACGGCTACGGTGATAACGCTGAAGTGTGGTCATTAGCAGCCAAGTATGATGCAAATAATATCTATGCAGCAATGATGTACGGTGAAACCCGCAACATGACCGTTTTGGCTAATGATCGTTTTGCAAATAAAACCCAAAACTTTGAAGCTGTTGTACAGTATCAGTTCGACTTCGGTTTACGTCCGTCTTTAGGCTACGTATTTTCCAAAGGCAAAGATCTTTATGCTCGTGATGGACATAAAGGTGTTGATGCTGACCGCGTAAATTATATCGAAGTTGGTACCTGGTACTACTTCAATAAGAACATGAACGTTTATACAGCATACAAATTTAACCTGCTGGATAAAGATGATGCAGCGATTACCGATGCCGCAACTGATGACCAGTTTGCAGTTGGTATTGTCTACCAGTTCTAATCAGCCAACGCGCCGCGGCACGTAACTGTAAATATAATATCGGCCTGAGTTCGTCCCTCATCGAACTCAGGCTTTTTTATATCCCACATCAAATCACCAACAGCGGCACGCTAAACTGCCGTAGCATGTCGATAAACCCTAATTCCTGCGTAGCTCCCAGCACAATAACATCAGCCAGTTGTTGTTCAGCAAGTTCCTTTATCCCTTCCGGAAGAGTGCCGAAATGAACATATGTATGAATAAATCCTTCAGGCAAAACCAGTTGTTCTGCTATATGAGCTAAACGGCACACAGCCTGCCCACGTAGACCTTCTTTAAAACGATGCATATCAGAAATATACCCACGCTCGAGAACTCTTAAATATTCCGGTATAAAGCCAAGTAAGTGAACATGTCCAGAAGAAACATTGGCGAAAAATTGCGCGTGCAAAAACGCTTGCTCTCTATCATCCCGAGAAAAAATATTCACCGGAATAACAATATTTCGGTACATAGGTATTCCCTGAAAAAATTCAATATAATCAACTGCACTTGAATTATTAGTGCATATTTCTAATACTATATTTAAGTCGTTTTTTTTGGAAAAGTTATCGTTGCTGCCCCACTTTAGTCTCCAGGCCATTCCCTCTGACAATTTGTGCAAAGAGTACATCTGATGACAAGTAATTAATCATATCTGTCATCAGTTAAACCTTAATCTGGATCATCATTCTTTCGCGATAATCTCTCGTGCCAGACAGTTTTACGATTATTTTTTTGCTAATAATCTCATTTTCTTAACTTACACTCTCATAGCATGGCCCGGCGAGATTCTTCGCTTCAGCATTTACCTGTTTTAAGCAGGCCTCAGGCGAATCCTCCTATTGTAGGCACATCTGGCGCCGCTCTAAACTTCACGTGAGCACAAAAAATCACCACAATTAAAAATTGTGCTACCGTGAATCAATATCCTGATTTCTGAAAAATAGACTAAAATAAATTAACACCAATTACGACCACTTTACGCAATAAGGAGAAATCGGCATGATTAATATTCGACACAAGTGCAGCATAATCATCGCACATTCCCCCTTGCATACCGCTTTCGATATATTGACTCCAATTTACCACCTGGTTAAAAATAGCAACCAGCTCAGTCGCGAATATAGTGACTAACCTACATAAGTAACAACAAGGAATACACTATGACTGTTCAACAAAGTAAGAATCCGCAAATCGATATGGCTGAAGATAATGCTTTCTTCCCGTCAGAATATTCGTTAGGCCAATATACCAGCCCGATTTCTGATCTTGATGGGGTAGACTATCCAAAATCGTATAGCGGAAAGCAAAAAATTCTGGTAATCGCCGCCGATGAACGCTATTTGCCAACTGATAATGGTAAGCTCTTCTCAACAGGAAACCATCCGATTGAAACGTTGCTGCCGTTATATCATCTGCATGCTGCTGGTTTCGAGTTCGAGGTTGCGACGCTTTCTGGCCTGATGACAAAATTTGAATATTGGGCTATGCCGCGTAAAGATGAAAAAGTGATGCCATTCTTTGAGCAGCACAAATCTCTGTTCCGCAATCCGAAAAAATTGGCAGATGTTGTCGCCAGCCTCAACGCAGACAGCGAGTACGCAGCAATCTTTGTTCCTGGCGGTCACGGTGCACTCATTGGTTTACCAGAAAGCAAAGACGTGGCTGCCGCTCTGCGGTGGGCAATCGAAAATGACCGTTTTGTTATCTCCCTTTGCCACGGTCCGGCAGCCTTTCTGGCGCTTCGCCACGGCGATAACCCATTAAATGGTTATTCAATTTGCGCATTCCCTGACGCTGCAGACAAACAAACACCAGAGATTGGCTACATGCCGGGTCATCTGACCTGGTACTTTGGTGAAGAACTGAAGAAAATGGGCATGAACATCGTCAATGATGATATTACCGGCCGGGTACACAAAGATCGTAAACTTTTAACCGGTGACAGTCCTTTCGCAGCAAATGCGTTAGGCAAACTGGCAGCACAGGAGATGCTGGCCGCATACGTAGGTTAATCGGCTGACACTTACTGTGGAATAAAAGTGGGGGTAACTCTCCCCCACTTAACAAACATGAAAACGACCACCTCCAATTACTGACGTTTTAACGCTTCCCTTCACTTTATGCACCCCAGACTGAAGAATGCGACACAAGCTGTTTTTAAACAAAATGATAATTCTCGAAAATAATTAACACATAAACAATAAATATATAACATATTCCACGTTATTATTTATCGATTTTAGAAATCAATCATTTCTGTTAAACTTCACCACGTTTTAACCAGAATGGAAGCGAGGTTGGAAATGTCATTTGTATCATTTTTCAGACGTATTGCATTTGCGTATTATGATTATCGCTGCAAAAATACTGATATTGCTAAAAGTGAATTCGTAGTTATTCACATTCCCGATCAAATTGGGGATGCAATGGCTATTTACCCAATAATCCGATCGCTTGAAATGCATAAAATAAAACACTTATTAATTGTCACATCAACAATTAATAAATCTGTTTTTGATGCACTTCATCTGGAACAAACAAAATTAACATTGGTCACTATGACAATGCAGGATCATGCCAGTATTAAAGAAATAAAAAAATTAGCAAAAAACATCAATGAACAATATGGAACTCCTGATCTTTGTATTGAAGCAATGCGCAAGAAAAACCTGAAGACGATGATATTTATTAGCCATTTACGAGCCAATACAAATTTACAGGTTGTGGGTTTAACAATGAAATGTTATTCACCGATATGTAAGTCAGCGTCGAAAATGGATCAGTCACTACGCGCCCCAGTACCGCTGACATGGGCCTTCATGATGCGAGAAGTAGGATTTCCGGCGCCCCCGCCCATATTTGAATTGCCCCTCAGCGAAATAGTGCTAAAAGAAGTACGTTGTGAGATGCATTCATTAGGTTCATATATTGCTCTTAATTTAGAAGGTAGCGTGCAAGCGAGAACATTTTCACTAACAATGGCACAAAAAATCATCGAGATGATTAAAATACAATCAGACATGCCAATTGTCATTGTTCATGGTCCGAAAGGTTCGGAAACAGCCCTGGAACTAACCCGGCATTTTGATAACGTTTATCATTTGTCGTTATCACCTTCAATAATGCGGTCTGCAGCAATCATAAGAGCTGCCTTCCTTGCAATAACGCCAGACACATCTATTTTACACATGGCAAGTGCTTATAATGTTCCTGTCATCGCCGTGTATGCTGATTATAAGACTCGCTGGCCTGCCATGGCCGACATTTCAGAGACGATTGTGGTAGGAAAGGCTATTGATCATCTAAATTTGGATGAATTCAGCAATACGCTGAAAAGGATTATCGCGAAAATTTCAGTCACAGCGTAATGAAAGCTCTAACAAAAATTCAAACACTAAAGCACGTTTGCAGAAAAGCAAAAAGCCTGCTCGAAAGCAGGCTTTTTTGAATTTGGCTCCTCTGACTGGACTCGAACCAGTGACATACGGATTAACAGTCCGCCGTTCTACCGACTGAACTACAGAGGAATCGTGAGAACGAGGCGAATATTACTTAGCAGCGCAGCGAGTGTCAACAATAAAATTCGTAAGTCATTTCAATCGGTTAATTAAGCAACAAAATTTATATTTAATGAACATTTGGTACTGAATTGGTGTCTCGCCCATTGGCATTTCGTAGCCGTTGTAATGGATCCTGCTTATAAAATTGGCAGAAACGTTGCCACAGCGAGGGGAAGCGTGGCGCAAAAAGTTCCGGTGCACTAAAAAAGTATTCGGAAAGTACGGCAAAACATTCTGCAGGGTCACTGGCAGCATAAGCATCGATGCTGGAGGCATTTTCGCCCACTAACTCAATTTCTTCCTGAATGTTATCCATCGCCGCATGAAGATCGTGTTCCCATCCAGCGACTTCACGCAAAGAAATGAAGGGAACCCCACTGGCGCGATCGCCATTTCGTGTATCCAGCTTATGTGCAACTTCGTGGATAATCAGATTAAAGCCCGAGGCATCGAAAGAATCTTGTATATCGAGCCAGTTCAGCACGATTGGGCCTTGCTGCCAGCTTTGTCCTGATTGAACGATACGTTGATTATGCACCAGCCCTATATCGTCTTCCCATTCATCGTCTACCACAAATGGCGCAGGGTAAATTAGCACTTCATGAAAACCATCCAACCATTCCAGTCCAAGCTCCAGAACAGGCAAGCAGAAAAGTAAGGCGATGCGACTACTTTTCAATGCATCAAGTTCAAATCCTTGTAGCGGGACCAGTCTTTTTTGCTGTAAAAAACGTTCGGCAAGAGTGACTAGTTTGCTTTGCTCCTGCTCTGTCAGACATGTCAAAAGAGGTATCGCCAGAGCTTCCTTCCATGGCAGCGTATCTTCATGATCTGTTTCTTGTACTTTCCAGGGCCACTTAATCATCGTTTTGCTCGCAAACTCGTCACTTGAACAAAATTGCACGGACAGGGACTGTTAAAATGCCAAATTTCCTGGCATCATGGCAACCATCTGAACGGAGAGATGCCGGAGCGGCTGAACGGACCGGTCTCGAAAACCGGAGTAGGGGCAACTCTACCGGGGGTTCAAATCCCCCTCTCTCCGCCAATCATTCAAGCAATTAGCTCGCCTGGTGTCAGTGACACAAATCCCATTAGGAAAATTCAAAAAACCCCATCAGAGATAAATAGCATCAGCCAAGCATGCTTTGCGGCTTTAGCATTCACATTTTTCTGTTCAACGCGGTTGTAATATGCAACTGAACCTAAAATTATGTTTCGTTTCCAGCATATTACCGTTACCCTCTCCCGGCCCTTCATCCTCAGTTCCTGGCATAAAAACATTTGCAGATGCTTTCTGTCGCGTTAGTCTCATAAGGTTCGTTTATAGATCGACGGCAATGTGAGTTACCTTTTCCATACTAATTATAAAAAGACAGTACAAACAGGATCACTATGGACTCCACGCTCATCTCCACGCGTCCCGATGAAGGAACGCTTTCGTTAAGTCGCGCCCGACGCGCTGCGTTAGGCAGTTTCGCGGGTGCCGTCGTCGACTGGTATGATTTTTTACTCTATGGCATTACTGCCGCATTGGTGTTTAATCGCGAGTTTTTCCCGCAGGTAAGCCCGGCAATGGGAACGCTCGCTGCATTTGCTACCTTTGGTGTCGGTTTCCTTTTTCGTCCGCTCGGTGGTGTCATTTTCGGCCATTTCGGCGACCGACTGGGGCGTAAACGCATGTTGATGCTTACCGTCTGGATGATGGGCATCGCCACAGCATTGATCGGCATTCTCCCTTCGTTTTCAACTATTGGCTGGTGGGCTCCAATTTTGCTTGTGATGCTGCGAGCTATTCAGGGATTTGCTGTTGGCGGAGAATGGGGAGGCGCTGCGTTGCTGTCCGTTGAGAGCGCGCCAAAAAACAAAAAAGCCTTTTACAGTAGCGGCGTGCAGGTTGGTTACGGAGTAGGTCTACTCCTTTCAACCGGACTGGTTTCATTGATCAGTATGACGACAACTGACGAGCAATTTTTGAGCTGGGGTTGGCGCATTCCTTTCCTGTTTAGCATCGTACTGGTGCTGGGTGCATTGTGGGTGCGCAATGGCATGGAGGAGTCCGCTGAATTTGAACAACAGCAGCATAATCAAGCGGCGGTGCAAAAACGCATCCCGGTTATCGAAGCTCTGTTACGACATCCCGGTGCTTTCCTTAAGATTATTGCACTGCGACTGTGCGAGTTGCTGACGATGTATATCGTTACCGCCTTTGCACTTAACTATTCGACCCAGAATATGGGGCTGCCGCGCGAATTATTCCTCAATATTGGTTTGCTGGTGGGTGGATTAAGCTGCCTGACAATTCCCTGTTTTGCCTGGCTTGCCGATCGTTTTGGTCGCCGTAGGGTTTATATCAGCGGCGCAATAATCGGAACGTTAAGCGCATTTCCTTTTTTTATAGCGCTTGAGGCACAGTCCATTTTCTGGATCGTTTTCTTCTCCATTATGCTGGCGAACATTGCGCATGACATGGTGGTTTGCGTGCAACAGCCGATGTTCACCGAGATGTTTGGTGCCAGTTATCGCTACAGCGGCGCTGGCGTCGGATATCAGGTTGCCAGCGTGGTAGGCGGTGGATTTACACCTTTTATTGCTGCTGCTCTGATTACTTATTTTGCAGGAGACTGGCATAGCGTCGCCATTTATTTGCTGGCTGGCTGCCTGATTTCCGCAATAACCGCTTTGTTGATGAAAGACAATCAACACGATTGATAGCCTGGCGAAGATCGTCCGATCTTCGCCTTACACTTTTGTTTCACATTCCTGTGACATACTATCGGAAATGCGGTAATTGCATGGAACAGGAGACACACATGAATAATAAGGGCTCCGGTCTGACCCCAGCTCAGGCACTGGATAAACTTGACGCGCTGTATGAAAAATCTGTAGTCGCTTTACGCAACGCCATTGGCAGATATATTAAAAGTGGCGAACTGCCTGATGAAAACGCCCGAAAACACGGTCTTTTTGTCTATCCATCGCTGACCGTGACCTGGGACGGTAGCGCAACAAACCCTCCCAAAACACGCGCGTTTGGTCGTTTTACTCACGCTGGCAGCTACACGACTACCATCACCCGCCCTGCTCTCTTTCGTTCATATCTTAATGAACAATTAACTCTGCTGTACCAGGATTATGGTGCACATATTTCCGTGCAACCGTCAGAGCATGAAATTCCTTATCCCTATGTCATCGACGGCTCAGAGCTGACGCTTGATCGCTCAATGAGTGCCGGATTAACTCGTTATTTCCCGACAACCGAACTGGCACAAATTGGCGATGAAACGGCAGACGGCATTTATCATCCAACGGAATTCTCCCCGCTATCGCATTTTGATGCACGTCGGGTAGATTTTTCCCTCGCACGGTTACGCCATTATACGGGTACGCCAGTCGAACATTTTCAGCCGTTCGTCTTGTTTACCAACTACACACGTTATGTGGATGAATTCGTACGTTGGGGGTGCAGCCAGATCCTAGATCCTCATAGCCCCTACATTGCCCTTTCTTGTGCTGGCGGGAACTGGATCACCGCTGAAACCGAAGCACCGGAAGAAGCAATTTCCGACCTCGCATGGAAAAAACACCAGATGCCCGCATGGCATTTAATCACTACCGATGGTCAGGGTATTACTCTGGTTAATATTGGCGTGGGGCCGTCAAATGCCAAAACTATCTGCGATCATCTGGCGGTGCTACGCCCTGATGTCTGGTTGATGATTGGTCACTGCGGAGGATTACGTGAAAGCCAGGCTATTGGAGATTACGTACTTGCGCATGCTTATTTACGCGATGACCACGTTCTTGATGCGGTTCTGCCGCCCGATATTCCTATTCCGAGCATTGCTGAAGTACAACGTGCACTTTATGACGCCACCAAACTCGTCAGCGGCAGGCCGGGTGAGGAAGTTAAACAGCGGCTACGCACTGGAACTGTAGTAACCACAGATGACAGGAACTGGGAATTACGTTACTCAGCTTCTGCACTTCGTTTTAACTTAAGCCGGGCCGTAGCAATTGATATGGAAAGTGCCACCATTGCCGCGCAAGGATATCGTTTCCGCGTACCATACGGGACGCTACTGTGTGTTTCAGATAAACCGTTGCATGGTGAGATTAAACTTCCCGGTCAGGCTAACCGTTTTTATGAAGGCGCAATTTCCGAGCACCTGCAAATTGGCATTCGGGCGATAGACTTGCTGCGCGCAGAAGGCGACCGACTGCATTCGCGTAAACTGCGGACCTTTAATGAACCACCGTTCCGATAATGAGTTCAGATCCTTTGCGTCAGGGAAAGATGTGAAGGATTTGATTAAGTAACAAAGCAAAAAGCCCGCTATAAAAGCGGGCTTTTCAGAAATTTGGCTCCTCTGACTGGACTCGAACCAGTGACATACGGATTAACAGTCCGCCGTTCTACCGACTGAACTACAGAGGAATCGCGAGAACGGGGCGAATATTAACGATGCCCATCCACAATGTCAAAGCCTGTTTTTTAATTTTGAATTCGTTTGCTGAAATAATCTGCGCTTTGTCGTTTATTCCGACACATCTGGCTTTTTTTCATACTATTTATGCTCAGGACGAGGGTATTTCCATAACCATCGCCCTGTCACCATTCGCCAGTAAAACAGCACCGCCCGCACGGCCCAGTCGGCAAACATCCCCATCCAAACGCCAACCACGCCCCAGCCAAGCATAATTCCCAGCACATAACCGACTACCACCCGGCATCCCCACATGCTCAGCATAGAAACCCACATGGCGTAGCGAGCATCTCGAGCACCTTTAAAACCAGCAGGTAGTACCCAGGAGGCGGACCAAATCGGCATAAATAAAGCATTCAACCAAATCAGAATCACAACGACATGTTTAACCTGCGGATCCTGGGTATAAAACGACGCCATAATCCCGGCAAAGGGGGCTGTTAACCAGGCTATTGCCGTTAATCCAATAGTGGACAGCCAGAAAACATGCCTCAATTGAATTTCTGCTTGTGCTATCTGCCCTACCCCCAACCTTCGACCCGTAATGATTGTAGAAGCAGATCCAAGTGCACTTCCTGGTAAATTGATAAGAGCTGCAATCGAAAAAGCGATAAAATTCCCGGCAATAACACTCGTCCCCATCCCGGCAACGAACATTTGTGTTAATAACCGGCCACTGGTAAATAATACGGATTCCACACTTGCAGGAATACCAATCCCCATGACTTCCCAGATAATGCTGAAATTCAATGGCTTAAAATAGCTTTTTAACGAGATCCGTAGCGCAGGATTAAAACCAATCGCCAGAACCCACAAAATGGCGACTGCGCCAATATAACGGGAAATAGTTAATCCCAGTCCTGCCCCGACAAACCCTAACCCCTGCCAGGAGAAAAGACCGTAAATCAATATGCCGCTAATGATGATATTAAGGATATTCAAACTACCATTTATAAGAAGCGGTATTTTCGTATTCCCTGCGCCGCGAAGTGCTCCGCTGCCAATCAAGGTGATTGCCGCCGCAGGATAACTGATGACTGTCAGCTCCAGATAAGTCCGCGCCAGTGCTTTTACCTCCGGCGTGGCCTCACCTGCAACAAAATCGATAATTTGCTCACCAAAATGATGAATAAGCGCTGCCAACAGCACGGCAAACAATGTCATGATCACTAATGACTGCCGTGTCGCTACCCTCGCTCGCCGTCGATCACGCTTACCGAGACTAAATGCCACAACGACTGTAGTACCAAGGTCGATAGCTGCAAAAAAAGCCATAATGACCATATTAAAACTGTCCGCCAACCCAACGCCTGCCATCGCATCTTTTCCCAGCCAACTGACCAGAAACGTGCTCAGTACGCCCATCAACAGGACACAGGCATTCTCCATAAAGATAGGAACAGCAAGCGGGGTTATCTCACGCCAGAACAACACCTTGTAGCTCTTACGTTTTGCGTGCCAGCGAGTGCCGTGAACAAACTGGCGTAAAGCTGAGGAGATATTCAAAACTGACCTTAATTGCAGAAAGTGAAACCACATTTCAAATAATGAGGGAGAATCAGCAAAGCTGCAAAGATTTTCGCCAGCAAATTGTCTGCAAATGCAACAAACTGTTGATAGAAACGGCAAACGGTTGAGAAATTTAAAAATCAGGTTTGACAAAAGATTTTTCGCCGTTAAGATGTGCCTCAACAGCGATTCCTCTGTAGTTCAGTCGGTAGAACGGCGGACTGTTAATCCGTATGTCACTGGTTCGAGTCCAGTCAGAGGAGCCAAATTTCTGAAAAGCCCGCTTTATAGCGGGCTTTTTGCTATATCTGATAATCAATTTCCTCTTCACTATTTTCCATCACCTGTCGCTTAATATCCTCAACCGACAGTCCTGCATTGCACAGTTCCAGAAAACGCCAGACGTAGTTACGCTGTAATTGTCCTCGTTTTAGTCCCAACCAGACGGTATTAGCATCGAAAAGATGGCGCGTTTCCAGACGGATTAAATTCTCTTCCTCTTGTTCGCCACTGGATTGTTCGGCGACTAATCCAATCCCCAGGCCAAGGGCTACGTAGGTTTTGATAACATCAGAATCCTGCGCACTCAATACAATATCTGCCAGCAAACCTTTGCGGACAAATGCGTCATCAATCCGCGAGCGACCAGTAATCCCCTGTCGGTAAGTGATCAACGGCCACTTCGCTATTGATTCCAGCGTCAATGGCGTAATTTTTGTTAAGGGATGATTATCTGGGACGAGCAAACTATGATGCCAACGAAACCATGGGAAGGCGACGAGTTGCGGATCATTGCTCAGACGCTCACTGGCGATGCCAATATCGGCCCCGCCATTTTGCAGCAACGTCGCAATTTCCTGTGGTGTTCCCTGGATAAGCTCAAGCCGCACTTCCGGGAAAAGTTCGCGAAAGGCTTTAATGACCTTTGGCAAGCTGTAGCGTGCCTGAGTATGCGTCGTTGCGATAGTGAGAACGCCAGATGTATTGTTGGTAAAGAGATCGGCAAGTCGACGAACATTACTGGCTTCATTCAGAATGCGTTCTGCAATTACCAGCAATGCTTTGCCCGGTTCAGTCATACCAAGCAGTCGTTTTCCCCGACGAACGAATATTTCTATACCAAGCTCATCCTCCAGCTCTCGAATATGACGGCTGACACCTGACTGTGAGGTAAAAAGCATATTCGCAACCTCTGTCAGGTTGTAATCCTGACGTGCAGCCTCGCGGATTATCTTTAGTTGTTGGAAATTCACGGTAAACTCCGGGCAGATCAGACATTCCGCTATTGTTAAAGTCTAACGCCCGGCATAACAAATAATAAAAACCCGCATCTTATTCCATCCAGATATAACGTTTAGCTAACCAATTGCCATTGTCTTTTTTCCTTGACTGGGGGAGTGATCACTGACAATAACAGCTCTTTCACTGCTTGTGCCTGTGGCGACAGTTTTGCTCTGGCAGGTAAATTTAATGACAAAGAGAGACTCATTGACGGTGTGGTAATACGTGACATCCATCCGTTAACTGCGTCACATAACGAGCGCGCGGCTGATTCGGGTAACACTGCAACCCCCATGCCGCTGGCAATCGCTGCGGTAAGCGTGGCGATAGACTCAATTTCACCGATGACTTTTGCCGTGAGTCGCCGTAAAGAAAAAGCCTCATCAACGCGGAGTCTTACGGCACTGTAATCGCTGGGAAGAAAGAGATTCATTTGCGCTATAGCATTAACATCAACGCTTTGCCCTGGAAAATCCTGAGTTCCGACAAGAAAAAGATCTTCTTTTAACAAAGCCTGGCTGGATACGCCTGCCACAGGGGAATGCTCGTAAATTACCGCCATATCAAGCTGGCTATTTATAAGTTTATCGTTAAGAACAGCGCCGCTGTTTTCATGTAGATAGATAATCACTTCCGGAAATTCGGCTCGTACCGCCTGTAATAAGGGCATGGTGATAGACGACGCGGCAGTTCCTGGCGCAAAGCCAATTGAGACTTGACCCGATAATGTCTGACCTACGTTATGAACTGCCAGTTGGGCCTGTTCACACTGACGTAAAATTGCCCGCGCATGGGTATAGAGAATTTTTCCGGCGTCTGTTGGAGTAACGCCACGTTTAGTGCGAATCAAAAGTTGTTGATCCAGCTCGCCTTCCAGTGTGGCGACCTGCTGACTGAGCGCAGGCTGCGCGATATGTAACACTTCAGCAGCCTGGGTCAGGCTACCAATGTCTACAATTTTTACGAAGTATTTCAGGCGTCTGAAGTTCATGTTGCCTCCGGTTTTTAAGAATCGGCCCAAGTGCCGGTATTACTCACAACCAGATTGCAAGATGCTTGCCAGTTTAAGTTTGGCACTAATGCGAAAGCTAATCGCCTGTCAAATAAGAGATTATGATTGTTTTGTCCTTTCGTCTGGGTTACAGAACGAGCGTTCATTGCCCCATAAAAGGATGGCATGCACTACAATGGAACATTACAAAAAGATTGAATGTTCATCGCTTTGTCGAAATTGCCAGCAAACGAACAAAAAAATGCATTTCCCCCTTTGACATCGCGGAACGCTGCCATTAATATGCGCCCCGTTCACACGATTCCTCTGTAGTTCAGTCGGTAGAACGGCGGACTGTTAATCCGTATGTCACTGGTTCGAGTCCAGTCAGAGGAGCCAAATTCAAAGAAGCCTGCTTTCGAGCAGGCTTTTTGCTTTCTACGTAACAACTATTTTAAAACATCTGCCTCGCCCCAGAATTAACTTGCACAGGCATTCCCGATCGACGCTGCAAAGCTGCGTTTGCGCGATTTACATCAACTTCTTGTCCATTGATAAATGCCTGCAATGAAGGCGTTACCGGCAATGGCACTTTTCTGTCGGACTCATATTCCGCCCGATTACGCGATAACGGTTCATGAACTTCCAGCCACTTTGAGCCATCCAGTTCCGTTGTGTATTTCACCGGCTGATCGATAATTTGCACGCGCGTCCCGACTGGAACATTATCGAACAAATACTTTATGTCATCATTGCGCAGACGAATACAGCCCTGACTCACCCGTAAGCCAATGCCAAAATTGGCATTAGTGCCGTGGATGGCATAAAGCCGACCAATATAGATGGCATAAAGCCCCATAGGATTATCGGGACCCGCAGGGACAAATGCGGGCAGGCTCTCCCCTCGTTTTGCATATTCACGGCGAGTATTAGGGGTCGGTGTCCAGGTTGGTGCTTCTTGTTTGCGTTCAACGGCCGTCACCCAATTGCGCGGTGTTTCGCGCCCGGCCTGACCGATACCGATAGGAAAGACCTCCACAGTATTACTGTCTGGCGGGTAGTAATAAAGACGCATCTCAGCGACGTTAACCACAATCCCTTTACGAACAGTGGCGGGCAAAATCAGTTGCTGCGGAATGGTGAGTTGCGAGCCAGACTTCGGCAAGAAAACATCAGCGCCCGGATTCGCTTCCAGTATATTACTCAGACCTTGCCCATACTGTGCAGCAAAGGTTTCCAGCGGCTGGGTATTGTGATCAGGAACCGTTATTGTCAGTGGTTGCCCGACTAAACGGCTACCCTCTGGAGGGAGTGGATAAGTTACCGCCAGACTATTATGGCTGGCAAAAAGCAGAACAAATGAACAAAGAATATTTACACGACGCATCATGTCCCTTTCCTAAGTCGCGAAAGCTATCCGATAATTATAGCTTTTATCTGACTTTTCGTTTTTAACTGTTCAATTCAGAAGTCGTCTTCCCCGGTAGAACAATATTACTGGCGGCAAGTTCTCCCATGTTGCTGTATATCGCGCAGGCGGCTTCGATGATGGGCATCGCCAGCGCTGCGCCACTCCCCTCACCTAAACGCATTTCCATATTGAGATAAGGCTCCAGCCCCAAATGTGACAGCGCTATACGCGCCCCTTTTTCTGCCGACAGGTGAGAAGGAATGAGATACGGTTTGATTGCAGGACACATCCGGCAGGCGGCAAGTGCAGCGGCGTAAGAAAGAAATCCATCCAGCAACACGGGTAAACCGCAGGAAGCGGCACCTAACATTACGCCAGCCATTCCGACCAAATCAAACCCACCGACTTTGGCCAGCACATCAATACCATCCAGTGGATTCGGTTGATTCAATGTTATTGCCCGACGAACAACATCAACTTTATGCGCCAGTTTATCTGTCGGCAGGTTTGCGCCAATACCGACCACTTCTTCAGGATCGCGTCCAGTAATCGCACTGACTATCGCCGCTGCCGGTGTGGTATTTGCCATCCCCAGTTCACCCACACCAAACAGCGTGACGCCATTTCTCGCTAACTCGCGCGTATATTGTATGACGTCCAAAAGCAACTCTTCAGCCTGACAGGGGCTCATTGCCGGACCCGAGGCAATATTACCGCTACCTCGTGCGACACGCATGTTAATAAGCCCAGGGATAGGCTCAACGCTATCAATCCCAACATCAATCACGTGAACTTTAGCGCCCGCTTGTGCTGCCAGCACACACACACCAGTTGTTCCACGTGTCATATTTTCAGCCTGGATGGCTGTCACTGCTTTCGGAGAAATAGCGACACCTTCATCCCAGACACCATGATCGGCACACATAACCAGCACTGCTTTTTGGCCCACATGAGGCACACCATTCAGTCCCGGCATTCCTGCCAGTTGTACGGCAAGCGCCTCCAGTCTTCCCAGACTACCGACAGGTTTGAGTAACCCATCAATATACCGTTGGGTACGCGACATAGCAGCAGGATCGATGGCAGGGATCGTATTCAATAATTCGGCGAGTGTTTGCATGTAGCGTCTCTTCGGTAATCAGTCTTATAGCAGTGCCAGCAGGAAGACCAGTTCACCAAGTTCTATGGCTGCTCCTAGCGTATCGCCGGTTTGCCCGCCCAGAGTCCGTTTGAGAAGCTGGCCGAGGATGAAAATCGCCACCATCGTCACCACCATAGCAGCCACACCATGCATACCCGGCAATAATACGGCAGCAAAAATAGCGGCTAAACCGAGGGTGACACAGGTTTGTCGCCCGTCAATTTTGCCAATGAACACATTACCAAGCCCTTCTTCCCGGGCATAACAATGACGATACATCAACAATGCGGCAGTCCCACGGCTAACCGCACATGCAGCCGCCAGCGATGCAAGGATCGGTTCGCCACGCAGTGCCAACTCGCTTAGCACCAGAATCTTTGCCAGAACCACAAAAATCAGCGCCAGACCACCGTGGGTACCCAAACGGCTATCACGCATGATTTCCAACATGCGATCGCGGCTACGTGCAGAAAATACGCCATCACAGGTATCTGCGAGGCCGTCCAGGTGGAATCCCCCTGTCATCAGCGCCAGCACCAGCACGCTAAACAGTGCCGCCAGCGGTATGCCACACCATGCCTGCAACGCCATGAAGACCAGTCCACTAATGGCGCCAAGCAATAAACCAATTAAGGGAAAAGCAATGATACCGCGAGAATAATGCTCGAAATCCAGCCCCTGGGACCAACGACGCGGTACAGGCAGACGCGTAATAAAAGAGAGCATCGCCCAAAATAATTTACTCATTTGATTTTTACTCCAATACCCGAAACCACCAGCCATACTTCATCTGCCGCAGCGGCCAGCTGCTGATTTACCCGCCCGGCAATATCACGAAAATGTCGCGCCAGACGATTCTCCGGCACAATCCCCATGCCCACTTCATTGGTCACTAATACGACCTTTGCAGTACAACGTTGACAGGCGGCAATCAACGACTGAATCTCACCGTTAATCGCCTGCTCCATCGCGTCATAATCCCATTTTTCAGGATCTTTATCGCCGCTATATTCAAACAAAAGATTAGTCACCATTGTTGTAATGCATTCCAGCAATACGGCAGCCTGCGGGTTAATGTCTGCGTTAATTAACTCATCAAGATTTTGCCAGCGTTCCACCGTGTGCCAGTGCGCCGGGCGGCCTTGCCGATGGTGTTCAATCCGTGCGGCCATCTCATCATCAAAAATTTGCGAAGTAGCGATATACAGGACCTGTGGAGTGTCCCCAATAAGCGCCTCGGCGTGCCGGCTCTTCCCGCTCCGTGCGCCCCCCGTCACCAAAATCATCATACGGACTCCCGGTTCAATTGTATGATGGTATTCATTGACCAGAGCAATGGATGTTCCACTGTTACTGACCGTAATAACATTTCTTCGATTAATACTGCGCGTATTAAAAATAAAAATCCAGCATTCTCAATCCATTACGAATGGGGGAGGCTTTGTGAAATAGCCCAATTTCCCTGCGTTAACGACCGACAAAATGTGTCATTAGCAACGGTTTCTCTGAATTGACACATTTCATTCAGATAATGGATTAACGCTACAGCCCCACCAGCCGTGCCATTCAGCAAACGAGCATTGTGCTCTGCTATTAATATTACCGTCACGCCATCAGGCAGAGGGAGCCTTTCTGGTATGAGTGTCCCGCTTTCAGCAATCAATAACAGCACTGAATAATCGCTATACGCATCTGATAATGATTGTTCTGGCCCACCGTTAAAAGGCAGGAAACCTTGCTGCCAGTCCTCACCAACAAAACAGGTCATTGGCAACATTTCAGCCAGATGTTTAGCGAGTTCAATATCACCAGATGAGAGGCAAAAAAGAGCTATCGATTCAGGTTTTATCGTTTTCATGACCACCACCCTCCGCTTAGTTTCCTGTAATAACGGTCAGGTTGATATGCCACAAAAAAAGATTGCCACACCATAAGTGCAGCCCTGGTGCCTGTCGACACGACGATGAATGAAATAAATGCTGCAGCCATCCCCTGATCCTTTCAGGGTGGTAGGGGTATAAAGACGCGCCAGTGCTCAACCGGTCGCTTCCAGACCACCCACTTCCCACCGAAGTTGTTGGTATTAACTGACAGGCTGGTCTTCTGGCTTAGCGTCATCCTCCCCCGACCTTCCCGATCTCACGATCAGTGGCATTTTCGGGGTTGTCAGCATTACAGCAGCGGGGGCTGCGAGGGATTTCCACCCTCTTCCCAGGCACAAATGTGCCAAACATGTCAGCGTATGTAATGAGCCGATTTCAATTTTCCCATAACACGTAAATGAATTATTACTGCCAGAGTATATTTAATCATCCCTCATTTTTTACATTGAATTTATGCCGTTTCCGCAGCCGTATTATCGCTAATTTGCTGACGGTAAACCTGCGGCGTTACCTGATAGGTCTGTCGAAAAACTTTGCAAAAATAACTGGTTTGAGAGAAGCCTAAATTACGCGCAATGCTGGCGATGCTCCAGTCACTATGGCACAGCAACTCACGGGCGCTGGCCATGCGTTGTTGGTTTACCCATGCATTAAAACCAATCCCATGATATTTCTTAAACAATTTACTGAAATAATAAGGGCTTAGATAAACATGCGAGGCAACATCCTCCAGGCGTAAATCGTCTGATAAATGCGCATCAATATAGCGCAATGCTTTTTTCATTTTATTATCGTGGGGATTAGACGCTCGGGTCTGACGAACGGAATCCGAATGAGGTTTATTCTCTTTAATAACGACAAAATTGAGTTGCTTTTTGAGGCAATTTTCCACAATCAACTTCAACAAATCAGCAGAGGCCATAACTCGCGAGTAATCCATCTCCGGGACTTTGCGAAATTCATTAAGTAATTCGGGATCTGCTTGCCAACGATCATCGACATTCAGAATATCGATCAAATCGACATCACCATTACGCAGGCGGACTTGTCCACACAACACAAAGCCGACTAAATGCCCAGCAATCACCAAAGGAATAGAGAAATCGGTTAATCCTGCATGGCAACGGTAAATACAAGGTTGATCGGATTTAGAAGCTTCCAGGCCTCCACAACGATCGCTCATGCGGCAGCGAGTGCTAAGCTGTGGATGTTGCCGCATCATCTGACAAAACGGGGTGAAGTTAAAAAGTTCGGAAATTTCATCACCGTGGATATTGACCACGACAACCGCAAGGCTGGTCGCCTGCGCAAAATCCTGCGCGATTTTATTAATGAGTTCTGAATTAAGTGTCGCCGCAGAAATCATGATAAAACCTCCCAGTTAATTTATTGTTATTGTAAAAAACAATTGTTTTACATTTAATCTTCACATCATCCCTGATGATTTACTGACGAGAAGCACAAAGGACAATAACAAAAGCCTCCATGAAGCGGGAGACTTTTTAATAAGTTCGGAAAGCAGATCACAAACAGTAAAAAAATAAACGTTTATAACCGCCAGGTTATTTCGCTATTCGCGGATATCTTTAGGCGTAACACTATTGACAGGTAAATTTTGTGCAATGAGAAAGCGATAAATCGCCGCACCAACGCAGGCACCAATGACCGGGGCAATAATGGGTACAATGAAATAAGGAATATTGCGTCCGCCAGTCATCGCTATTTCTCCCCAACCCGCAAGCCAGGTGAAAATTTTTGGCCCAAAATCACGCGCTGGATTCATGGCAAAACCGGTTAATGGTCCAGTAGAAGCACCAATAACAGCAACCAGAATACCAATCAGTAAAGGTGCAAGAGGCCCCTTCGGTACACCGTTGCCGTCATCGGTCAACGCCATAATCAATCCCATCAACATAGACGTGATGACTATTTCAACCATTGCCGCCTGCCATACATTTATTGCCGCTGCCGGGTAAGTACTGAAGATACTGGCGAGTTGTAAACTTTCTGCACTTCCACGAACCATATTGTGGGCAGATTCAAAATCGGTAAACAAATTGCTGTATAAAAAATATGCCAGAACCGCACCACCAAAGGCACCCGCTAATTGCGCCACACAAAATGGCAGCACTTTACGGGCTGGGAAAGAGGCAAACAGCCACAGAGCAATGGTAACTGCAGGGTTGAGATGAGCACCGGAAATACCTGCCGTAAGGTAAACAGCAAGCGAAATCCCTAACCCCCAAATAATACAAATTTCCCACAGCCCCAGACTTGCCCCAGCAAGTTTGAGGGCACACAAACAACCAATGCCAAAAAAGAGGAACAGTCCGGTGCCCAAAAACTCGGCAACGCATTGCGCCTTGAGTGAATCATTCATAGTGACACCTTTTTTACAAAGTTTTTCTTTATCAGCCAACAGAATTGCTGATTGTTGTGTATATCGAGGGCAACTATAAAAATTGCTCTGCGGAAAATATTGCCAACATGCATGACAGACTCGTGGAAAAATCGTGCTGACATAGCAAATTATTGTCATTGCAGAAGCATGCAACACAGCGTTAATCAGTGTTGAAAGTAATAATTACCGCCAAACTTTCACAATAAAAAATTGTCATCATGACATAATAAAATTTAAACAAATATCACAGTTCCTTTCCGCGAACCAAACCCAACGAAATATTATTCGCGATTAAACCCTTCAGCCAACGCAATTAATTCACATTGAAAGTCCCACAAAACAACCAATAAATTAATAACATATAGTATATAAAAGCAATTTTATAATATTTGTCCTCTATTTATTTTTCTCATTGGCCGATTAAGTCAGCCATTCTTTTTCCTCGCTTTTTTTTATAGTCATATCGTCAAAAAATCCAGGGGAGGTCTTTATGCAACAAGAAGCGTTAGGAATGGTAGAAACCAAAGGTTTAACTGCCGCCATAGAGGCCGCAGACGCCATGGTGAAGTCGGCAAATGTATTGCTGGTTGGCTACGAAAAAATAGGTTCCGGGCTGGTGACCGTCATCGTTCGTGGTGATGTCGGGGCTGTAAAAGCGGCAACCGACGCAGGTGCCGCCGCCGCGCGTAACGTCGGTGAAGTAAAAGCCGTACACGTTATTCCCCGCCCACATACCGATGTCGAAAAAATCTTACCAAAGGGAATTAACCCATGAGTAGCAATGAACTGGTCGAACAGATCATGGCGCAGGTCATCGCTCGCGTAGCGACGCCAGAGCATGAGGTTCTCCCGGAAACCACTCATCAAACACGAGAGACGGCTATGGCAGAAAAAAGCTGCACGTTAACGGAATTTGTTGGCACCGCTATTGGCGACACTGTAGGTCTGGTCATTGCGAACGTTGATAGCGCCCTGTTGGACGCGATGAAACTTGAAAAACGCTATCGCTCCATTGGCATTCTGGGTGCACGTATTGGCGCAGGTCCACACATTATGGCCGCTGATGAAGCGGTAAAAGCTACGAACACTGAAGTTATTAGCATTGAACTTCCTCGCGATACCAAAGGCGGTGCCGGACACGGCTCATTAATCCTCTTAGGTGGCAACGATGTTTCCGACGTGAAACGCGGTATTGAAGTTGCCCTGAAAGAACTCGATCGGACCTTTGGCGATGTCTATGCCAACGAAGCCGGGCATCTTGAACTGCAATATACCGCCCGCGCCAGCTATGCACTGGAAAAAGCGTTTGGTGCACCACTGGGACGGGCTTGCGGCGTTATTGTCGGCGCTCCAGCCGCTGTGGGTGTTCTGATGGCCGACACCGCGCTGAAGTCCGCCAATGTGGACGTGGTGGCATACAGCTCTCCCGCTCAAGGCACCAGCTACAGCAATGAAGTCATTCTGATTATCTCGGGTGACTCCGGCGCAGTCCGTCAGGCGGTCATCTCCGCACGCGAAATCGGTAAAACCGTACTTTCGACTCTCGGCGATACACCGAAAAACGATCGCCCTTCCTACATCTGAATTCCCTGAGGCAGATTCATGAGATCGAAAAGATTTGAAGCACTGGCCAAACGCCCGGTCAACCAGGACGGTTTCGTTAAAGAGTGGATTGAAGAAGGCTTCATTGCGATGGAAAGCCCGAACGATCCAAAACCGTCAATCAAAATTGTTAATGGCGTCGTCACCGAGCTGGATGGAAAACCCGCCAGCCAGTTTGACCTGATCGACCACTTTATCGCCCGTTACGGCATCAATCTCGCGCGCGCCGAAGAAGTCATCGCGATGGATTCGGTCAAACTTGCCAATATGCTGTGCGATCCAAATGTCAAACGTAGCGATATCGTTCCCCTTACCACAGCAATGACGCCCGCCAAAATCGTCGAAGTGGTTTCGCAGATGAACGTGGTAGAGATGATGATGGCGATGCAGAAAATGCGCGCCCGTCGAACACCATCACAACAGGCTCACGTCACTAACGTCAAAGATAACCCGGTACAAATTGCCGCCGACGCAGCTGAAGGCGCATGGCGCGGGTTTGATGAACAGGAAACCACCGTTGCCGTGGCTCGCTATGCGCCGTTCAACGCCATCGCTCTGCTGGTAGGTTCCCAGGTAGGGCGCCCGGGCGTCTTGACCCAGTGTTCACTGGAAGAAGCCACCGAACTGAAACTCGGTATGTTAGGCCACACCTGTTACGCCGAAACGATTTCTGTTTACGGCACGGAACCTGTTTTCACCGATGGCGATGATACCCCGTGGTCAAAAGGATTTCTCGCGTCATCTTATGCTTCTCGCGGCTTAAAAATGCGCTTTACTTCCGGCTCCGGCTCTGAAGTACAGATGGGTTACGCGGAAGGCAAATCAATGCTTTATCTCGAGGCTCGTTGCATTTACATCACCAAAGCCGCAGGCGTACAGGGGCTGCAGAATGGTTCCGTAAGCTGCATTGGTGTTCCATCAGCTGTGCCGTCAGGCATCCGCGCAGTGCTGGCGGAAAACCTAATTTGCTCATCGCTGGATCTGGAATGTGCCTCCAGTAATGACCAGACCTTTACCCACTCAGATATGCGCCGTACCGCGCGTTTCTTGATGCAGTTTCTGCCGGGCACTGACTTTATCTCTTCCGGTTTTTCCGCTGTGCCGAACTACGACAACATGTTTGCCGGTTCAAACGAAGACGCCGAAGACTTCGATGATTACAACGTCATTCAGCGTGACCTGAAGGTTGATGGCGGTCTGCGACCGGTGCGCGAAGAAGATGTTGTCGCTATCCGCAATAAAGCCGCACGCGCCTTACAGGCTGTCTTTGCCGGTATGGGATTACCCCTTATTACCGATGAAGAGGTCGAAGCGGCGACCTATGCCCACGGTTCGAAAGATATGCCAGAGCGCAACATCGTAGAAGACATTAAGTTCGCCCAGGAAATTATCAATAAAAACCGTAACAGCCTGGAAGTGGTGAAAGCCCTGGCGCAAGGCGGTTTTACCGATGTCGCTCAGGACATGCTCAACATGCAAAAAGCGAAACTGACCGGCGATTATCTCCATACCTCAGCCATTATCGTCGATGACGGACAAGTACTCTCTGCGGTCAATGACGTCAATGATTACGCCGGACCGGCTACAGGTTATCGCCTGCAAGGGGAACGCTGGGAAGAGATCAAAAATATTCCCGGTGCACTTGATCCCAACGAAATTGACTAAGGGTGAGAAATGGAAATTAACGAAAAATTACTGCGTCAGATTATCGAAGACGTGCTGGCAGAAATGCAAACCAGCGCCAAGTCCGTTTCATTTCGCGCGCCTGTCGCCTCCACTGCCCCTTCCGCACCGGATGCCGGGAGTTTTTTGACCGAAATTGGCGAAGCCCAACAAGGCACTCAGCAGGATGAAGTCATTATTGCTGTAGGCCCAGCATTTGGCCTGGCGCAGACCGTCAATATTATCGGTATTCCGCATAAAAACATCTTGCGTGAAGTGATTGCCGGTATCGAAGAAGAAGGCATTAAAGCGCGTGTGATTCGTTGTTTTAAATCGTCCGATGTCGCATTCGTAGCAGTCGAAGGCGATCGCCTTAGTGGTTCCGGCATTGCTATTGGTATTCAGTCAAAAGGCACCACGGTTATCCACCAGCAGGGGCTTCCCCCTTTGTCTAACCTGGAACTTTTCCCGCAAGCGCCTTTGTTGACGCTGGAAACTTATCGCCAGATTGGTAAAAACGCCGCGCGTTATGCGAAGCGTGAGTCTCCACAACCAGTTCCGACCCTCAACGATCAAATGGCGCGGCCTAAATACCAGGCCAAATCAGCCATTTTGCATATCAAAGAGACGAAGTACGTGGTCACTGGCAAAAAACCGCAAGAACTGCGCGTGACGTTTTAACAAAGGAAACCTTCATGAATACCGATGCAATTGAGTCGATGGTCAGGGACGTGTTGAACCGCATGAACAGTCTACAGGATGCAGCTCCTGTTTCTGCGACACCCAACGCGTCAATACAGAACGCCAAAGTGACGGATTATCCGCTGGCAAATAAACATCCGGAATGGGTTAAAACGGCGACCAATAAAACGCTCGACGATTTCACTCTGGAGAATGTACTCAGCGATAAAGTCACCGCCCAGGACATGCGCATAACCCCTGAAACATTGCGTATTCAGGCCGCGATTGCCAGAGATGCGGGTCGCGATCGTCTGGCGATGAATTTTGAACGTGCCGCCGAGCTTACCTCAGTGCCGGACGATCGCATCCTTGAAATCTATAATGCATTACGCCCTTATCGTTCAACTAAGCAAGAACTCATTGCCATTGCTGACGATCTTGAACGTCGTTATCAGGCCAAAATTTGCGCTGCATTTGTCCGCGAAGCCGCAGAACTTTATGTCGAGCGTAAAAAACTGAAAGGCGACGATTAAGGACGAACTATGCGATATATAGCAGGCATTGATATCGGCAATTCATCTACAGAAGTTGCTCTGGCGACGCTCAGTACGTCTGGAGAATTGTCATTCGTGAGCAGCGCCCTTGCGGAAACCACCGGAATTAAAGGTACGTTGCGTAACGTATATGGCATTCAGGAGGCGCTCGCACAGGCAACGAAAAAAGTCGGCATCAATGTCAGCGATATTTCGCTTATTCGTATCAACGAAGCAACTCCTGTCATTGGCGATGTGGCGATGGAAACCATTACGGAAACCATCATCACCGAGTCAACCATGATTGGTCACAACCCAAAAACGCCAGGCGGAGTAGGACTGGGCGTGGGGCTCACCATCACTCCACAAGAGTTGTTAACACGTCCGGCGGATACACCGTACATTCTGGTCGTGTCATCGGCATTTGATTTTGCCGATATCGCGACCATGATAAACGCCTCCGTGCGTGCCGGATATCAACTGACTGGCGTTATTCTGCAACGTGATGATGGCGTGCTTGTCAGTAACCGCCTGGAAAGCCCTTTACCCATTGTTGATGAAGTCCTCTACATCGATCGTATTCCGCTCGGCATGCTGGCCGCGATTGAAGTCGCCGTTCCCGGGAAGGTTATCGAAACCCTGTCTAATCCGTATGGGATTGCCACTGTTTTCGCCCTCAATGCTGAAGAGACTAAAAATATCGTTCCTGTTGCACGAGCACTCATAGGCAACCGTTCTGCAGTAGTGGTGAAAACACCTTCTGGCGACGTTAAAGCCCGTTCGATACCCGCCGGAAACATCGAGCTGCTTTCTGCCGGACGTACAATACGAGTTGATGTTGCTGCTGGTGCCGATGCCATTATGAAAGCGGTCGGCGAGTGCTCAAAACTGGAAAACGTAACGGGAGAACCGGGCACCAACATCGGCGGTATGCTGGAACATGTTCGCCAGACTATGGCGGAACTGACCAATAAACCCAGCCACGAAATTTTTATTCAGGATTTACTGGCGATAGATACCTCTGTTCCCGTCAGCGTAACCGGTGGGCTGGCTGGTGAATTTTCACTGGAACAGGCAGTGGGTATCGCTTCAATGGTGAAATCCGACCGACTGCAAATGGCGATGATCGCCAGTGAAATTAAGCAAAAACTGCATGTTGATGTTCAGGTCGGAGGCGCTGAAGCAGAAGCTGCAATTCAGGGAGCCTTGACTACCCCAGGAACCACACGCCCTCTGGCAATTCTGGACTTAGGCGCAGGTTCTACCGATGCCTCCATCATCAATCAGAAAGGGGAAATGATAGCCACTCACCTTGCGGGAGCGGGCGACATGGTGACGATGATTATTGCCAGGGAACTGGGCTTAAATGATCGTTATCTGGCAGAAGAAATCAAAAAATACCCGTTGGCAAAAGTAGAAAGCCTGTTCCATTTACGCCATGAAGACGGCAGCGTTCAGTTCTTCCCTACTCCGCTGTCCCCTCATGTATTTGCCCGCGTTTGTGTGGTGAAACCTGACGAACTGGTGCCTATTCCCGGCGATTTAACACTGGAAAAAGTACGTGCTGTTCGCCGCAGTGCGAAAGAGCGCGTCTTCGTCACCAATGCCCTGCGCGCGCTACGTCAGGTAAGTCCAGGCGGAAATATTCGCGATATTCCGTTCGTCGTTCTGGTGGGCGGTTCTTCGCTGGATTTCGAAGTACCGCAGTTAGTCACCGATGCATTGGCGCATTATCGATTGGTCGCCGGACGGGGGAATATCCGTGGTAGTGAAGGCCCGCGCAATGCGGTAGCTACCGGGCTACTGATTTCCTGGCACAGGGAGTTGGCTCATGGAAAGTAAAGAACATACGCCCGCTATTGTCGTTACGGAAATAGGTGACTGTATCAGTACATGGAATGCTGTGCTTCTTGGCATTGAAGAGGAAGGTATCCCCTTTCGCATTCAACATATCCCGTCAGGTGAAGTCATCGATAGCGCCTGGCAGGCTGCTCGTCAGTCCCCCCTGTTGGTTGGCATAGCCTGCGACCGGGAAAAGCTGATTGTGCATTACAAAAACTTACCGGCATCAGCGCCACTATTTACGCTGATGTATCAACAAGATAACCATGCCCGGCGCAGCATCGGCAATAACGCTGCCCGCCTGGTAAAAGGCATTCCCTTCAGGGAATGCCACTCATAATCCACAGGAGAAACGCTGTATGAACAACGCACTAGGACTGGTTGAAACAAAAGGGTTAGTTGGCGCAATTGAAGCCGCAGATGCCATGGTTAAATCCGCCAACGTGCAACTGGTTGGCTATGAAAAGATTGGTTCGGGTCTGATTACGGTGATGGTCCGTGGCGATGTTGGCGCAGTAAAAGCCGCCGTTGATGCAGGAAGCGCCGCCGCAAGCGCCGTTGGCGAAGTGAAATCCTGCCATGTCATCCCGCGGCCACACAGCGATGTTGAGGCCATTTTACCTAAATCTGCATAACCCCATTCGCTAAGGAGCACAGCGTGAAGCAATCACTGGGATTACTTGAAGTCAGTGGTCTGGCACTCGCCATCAGTTGCGCAGATGCTATGGCAAAAGCCGCGTCCATCACGCTGGTTGGCCTTGAGAAGACCAATGGCTCAGGCTGGACGCTCATTAAAATCACCGGTGACGTCGCCTCGGTTAATGCGGCGATCGCGACGGGTGCCAGTTTCGCCGAACAGCGAAATGGCCTCGTCGCACACAAAGTGATTGCCCGCCCGGGTGAGGGAATACTGCCCCGCCCAACAGAAGCAATGAATGTGACGGTGGCAGTAAGCGAAACGCCAGCAACAGTCGCCCCCCCAGAGATTATCAGCTGTAATTTGTGTCTAGATCCCGCGTGTCAACGGCAAAAAGGCGAGCCACGTTCACTTTGTCTGCACTCTGATAAGCGAGGGGAGTAGCAATGGATAAACAAACCTTGCAGGAGACTGTTAGCCAGGTTCTGGATGAAATGCGCGAGCGCCCTATCCCTCTTGGCGTCTCCAGTCGCCATATTCATCTTTCAACGGCGGATTATGTGCGCCTTTTTCCTGAACAACCGATCAGCGAGAAAAAGTCATTACTGCAACCTGGTCAATTCGCTGCTGAACAGGTTGTTACGCTGGTGGGTCCAAAAGGCAAATTACACAACGTTCGCTTGTTAGGGCCACTACGTAACTCAAGCCAGGTGGAGATTTCCCGGACTGACGCCAGAACATTAGGGATCACCGCCCCGCTACGTATGTCTGGCGATCTCAGCGGCACACCGGGGATTCGTCTGGTAAGCCCGTTTGCAGAGCTGGAAATCGCTTCTGGCGTTATTGTCGCACAACGGCACATTCATATGTCTTCGCTAGATGCCCTGATTTATGGCGTTACACATGGCGATAAAGTGGCGGTCGCCATTGAAGGTGATGAACGACGACTGATATTCGATAACGTTGCTGTTCGCGTCTCACCAGATATGCGCCTTGAAATGCATATTGATACCGACGAGGCCAACGCCGCAGGCGCTGATAATCCTGACGTTTTTGCCACTCTGGTGTCGGTACCATGAATAACAAACTGATGCAACACATTGTTGAAGAAGTGATTTTTCGCCTGAAACAACGTGCGGGGAAAACACTCGCGCTGACGGTTTCGCAACTGCGAGAAGCCCGCGTTAACGAAATAGTTCATCAGTATGCTTCGTTACAAATTCGATTCGTCGATTTACCGTTGCTGCGACAACTTGCGGAGAACGAAACGTCAGATCGAGCGGTAATCCACATTCACGAGGCGTTAGCCTGGGGAATACACATTCAATTGTCGTTGCAGAGTCATTTCCTGAACGCCATCAAATTGAAGTCTCTCGCTCATCTACCGCTAACCTGGTGCGACGAACAAGGACAACCAATCTACCTTCATCGTGGTCAACTTTTAAGTTATGCCGACGTAGTGCAGTTATGCGCAGGGATAGTGGTGTTGCAACGGAAATGTTGTGTGACCGCACTTGCGCGTGAAGCGGCAATGACCCGAAACATTCAGTTAATCAGGCAGGAGTAACCCATGCATCTGGCTCGAGTCACAGGCGCGGTGGTATCCACGCAAAAATCACCATCCCTGGTCGGGAAAAAACTGCTGCTGGTTCGCCGGGTCAGTGCTGACGGCGAACTGCCTCTCACGCCATTAACCGGTGACGAAGTTGCCGTTGATTCAGTCGGTGCAGGCGTCGGTGAGTTGGTACTCCTCAGCAGCGGCTCCAGTGCCAGACATGTTTTTAGCGGCCCCAACGAAGCCATCGACCTGGCAGTGGTCGGCATTGTAGATACGATTTCTCGCTAAGGAGTTGAAAGATGGCGATTTATACCCGCACAGGTGATTCAGGAAGTACGTCTCTATTTACCGGACAACGCGTGAGTAAAACTCATCTACGCGTCGAAGCCTACGGCACACTGGATGAACTGAACGCGACACTCAGTCTGTGTTATTGCGCCACCGCCATCGAAAGCCATCGCATATTACTGGAAGCCATTCAGCAACAGATATTTTGGTTTAGCGCCGAACTCGCCAGTGAAAGCGAGCAGCCATCAGCGCAGCAGCGTTACATCAGTACGGAAGAAATTGCCGCACTTGAAAAAGCGATCGATAGCGCAATGAGCGCTGTTCCTCCAGTTCACTGTTTCATTCTGCCAGGACGTTGTGAAGCCGCGAGCCGCATGCATTTCGCCCGCACCGTGGCCCGGAGAGCTGAAAGGCGTCTGGTTGAACTGACAACGGAAGCCTCCGTCCGCCATGTTTTGCTGCACTATATTAACCGGCTTTCCGATTGCCTGTATGCCCTCGCCCGCGTGGAAGACAACGTTGCTCATCAGAACCTGATGATTCAGGAAATCACAAAACGTTATCACGCAGCCAACCACACTTCAGCATTGAAGGAACGCACGATGTCGCTCACTTTTCAGGATCTTCATCAGCTCATTCGTAGCGCGGCAATGCGCGCGGATGAACTGCATATTCCCGTTGTCATCAGCATTGTTGATGCCAACGGGACAGAAAGTGTTACCTGGCGGATGCCTGATGCACTTCTGGTCAGCAGTGAACTGGCACCGAAAAAAGCCTGGACCGCCGTGGCGATGAAAACGGCAACACACAAGCTTACGGATACCGTGCAACCGGGTGCGCCGCTTTACGGACTCGAAAGCCATATGCAAGGCAAAGTCGTCACTTTTGGTGGCGGCTTCCCCCTCTGGCGTGACGGAATATTGCTTGGAGGGCTTGGGATTAGTGGTGGTAGCGTTGAACAAGACATGGATATTGCCCAAAGCGCAATGACGGCAATTAACGTGGGAGAAAACCAATGAATAACTCTGAATTAGAAACACTGATCCGCAATATTCTGCGCGAGCAGCTAGCACCCACGACATCACAAACGCAAAGAAACGGTATTTTCCAGACTGTCGATGAAGCTATCAGCGCTGCACACCAGGCCTTTTTGCGTTTTCAACAGTGTCCGCTTAAAACCCGCAGCGCCATTATCAGCGCTATTCGCGAAGAATTAACGCCCCGTCTTACAGAACTGGCGGAAGAGAGCGCTAACGAAACGGGAATGGGAAATAAAGAAGATAAGTACTTAAAAAACAAAGCGGCACTCGATAACACACCTGGAATTGAAGATTTAACCACCACCGCACTGACCGGTGATGGTGGCATGGTTTTGTTTGAATACTCCCCGTTTGGAGTTATTGGCTCGGTCACGCCAAGTACCAATCCCACGGAAACCATCATTAACAACAGCATCAGCATGCTGGCAGCTGGTAATAGCGTCTACTTCAGTCCACACCCGGGAGCCCAAAACGTCTCGCTGAAATTGATCGCCATAATCGAAGACATCGCGTTTCGCTGTAGTGGCATTCATAACCTGATCGTTACTGTATCTGAACCGACCTTTGCCACAACCGAACAGATGATGGTGCACCCTAAAATCAGCGTTCTGGCGATTACCGGCGGTCCGGGCATCGTCGCTATGGGAATGAAAAGTGGCAAAAAAGTGATTGGTGCCGGTGCGGGTAATCCCCCCTGCATCGTCGATGAAACGGCAGATATTGTGAAAGCTGCCGAAGACATCATCAACGGAGCCTCGTTTGATTACAACCTGCCATGTATCGCTGAAAAAAGTCTGATTGTCGTGGCGTCAGTGGCTGATTATTTGATTCAACAGATGCAAAGTTTTGGCGCCCTTCTTCTTAGCCATGAACAAACTGAAAAATTGCGTGCTGTTTGCCTGCCAGACGGCGTCGCCAACAAAAAACTGGTCGGCAAAAGTTCATCAACCTTGCTGGAGGCCGCTGGCCTCCCTTTGCCAGTAAAAGCGCCGCGCTTACTGATTGCCGTTGTTGACGCCGATGATAGCTGGGTTACCAGCGAACAACTCATGCCAATGCTACCCATTGTGAAGGTCAACGATTTTGATAGCGCCCTCACACTGGCGCTGAATGTAGAAGACAGTTTGCATCACACCGCAATTATGCACTCGCAGAACATCTCACGGCTCAACCTTGCCGCGCGCGCTATGCAAACCTCTATCTTTGTCAAAAATGGCCCCTCCTGGGCTGGTATTGGCGTCGGTGGCGAAGGTTTTACGACCTTCACCATTGCTACACCGACCGGAGAAGGGACAACGTCAGCCCGGACTTTTGCCCGCTCACGACGCTGTGTGTTAACCAGCGGCTTTTCCATTCGCTAGAGAAACGGAAATGAATACTTTTTCACTACAAACGCGTTTATACAGCGGACCGGGGAGTCTCAAAGTGCTTAGCCGTTTCACGAATAAGCACATCTGGATTATTTGCGACGCCTTTCTGGCGCGATCGCCATTGATTGATACCTTGCGCCAGGCGCTGCCCGACAGCAATCGCCTCAGTATTTTTAGCGAAATAACGCCCGATCCATCTATCCAGACAGTGGTAAAAGGCATCTCTCAGATGCAAACTTTGCGCCCGGATGTGGTTATCGGTTTTGGTGGCGGCTCTGCACTGGACGCCGCAAAAGCAATTGTCTGGTTTAGTCGCCAGTGTGCTATCGAAATTGAAACCTGCGTAGCCATCCCCACCACCAGCGGCACTGGTTCAGAAGTGACCAGCGCCTGTGTCATCAGCGATCCTGAGAAAGGAATTAAATATCCCCTTTTCGATAACGCACTTTATCCGGATATCGCGATCCTTGATCCATCTCTGGTCGTGAGCGTGCCACCGGCGATAACAGCCAATACCGGAATGGATGTTTTAACCCATGCGCTTGAAGCCTATGTTTCTCCCCGCGCCAGCGACTTCACGGATGCACTGGTCGAAAAAACCGTGCAAATTGTTTTTCAATACCTGCCCACTGCAGTGAAGAAAGGCGATTGCCTTGCCACCCGCGGTAAAATGCATAATGCCTCGACGCTTGCAGGAATTGCCTTTAGTCAGGCGGGGCTTGGGTTAAATCATGCGATTGCCCATCAACTCGGTGGGCAGTTTCATTTGCCCCACGGTCTGGCGAATGCGCTCCTGCTGACGTCAGTTATTCGTTTTAATGCTGGCGATCCTCGCGCCGCCAAACGCTACGCCCGGCTGGCTAAAACGTGTCATTTATGCCCGGACAATGCCAATGACACCGCAAGCCTGAATGCACTCATTCAACATATTGAACAGCTCAAAAAAGCGTGTTCAATACCGACTCTCGCCAATGCGCTGAAAGAAAAAAAAGCAGAATGGTCATCACGTATTCCCGATATGGTTCAGGCGGCGCTGGCGGATGCTACATTGCGTACCAACCCACGTGTGGCTGATGCCAATGCTATTGCAGAATTGCTTGAGGAGTTGTTATGAACGTCGAGTTTACGTCCTGCGACGGTCAGACGATCCGCGAGCGAGTGCAAGCAGCAGGCGTCGTGGGTGCTGGTGGGGCTGGCTTTCCGACACATATCAAGCTACAAGCACGTGTTGATACGTTCCTGGTGAATGCGGCGGAATGCGAACCCATGTTGAAAGTGGACCAGCAGTTAATGGCACAGCAAGCCAGCCGCCTGCTTCGCGGTGTTCACTATGCAATGAAAGCCACCGGGGCCAGTAGCGGAATCATCGCGCTGAAAGAAAAGTATCAACTGGCAATAAACGCCCTCACACCATTACTACCGCCTGATATCCGCCTGCATATTTTGCCCGACGTTTACCCCGCAGGAGACGAAGTGCTGACCATCTGGATGGCAACAGGTCGCCGCGTTCCACCAGCCGCGTTGCCCGTTAGCGTCGGCGTAGTCGTCAATAACGTCCAGACTGTGCTGAATATTGCCAGAGCTGTTGAGCAGCAGTATCCGGTAACGCGCCGCACGCTAACCGTTAATGGTGCAGTTGCTAAACCCGTAACGGTGACAGTTCCCATCGGGATCTCTTTACGCGAGGTACTGGCGCTGGCGGGAGGCGCAACGGTAGATAATCCTGGTTTTATCAATGGCGGTCCGATGATGGGGAGTTTGATCACATCGCTCGATACGCCAGTCAGCAAAACCACTGGCGGCTTGCTGGTTTTACCCAACTCTCATTCACTGATCCAGCATCGAATGCAGGATGACCGCTGCGTACTTACCGTCGCAAAAACCGTTTGTGAGCAATGCCGCTTATGTACCGATCTCTGCCCACGCCATTTAATTGGTCACGAACTATCACCACATTTGTTAGTACGTGCAGTTAACTACCAACAGCTCGCTACGCCACAACTGTTACTGACAGCGCTCACCTGTTCGGAGTGCAACGTCTGCGCCAGCGTTGCCTGCCCGGTAGGTATTTCACCCATGCGCATAAACCGCCTGCTTAAGCAGGAATTACGCGCCAAAAATCTCCGCTACGAAGGTGCCTTAAATCCTGAGGATGCCATGGCAAATTATCGGCTGATTCCAGTAAAACGGCTGGTGGCAAGATTGGGATTAGCCACGTGGTATCAGGACGCGCCATTGTCTGAACACGTACCACAACCCGAAAAAGTGACGCTATTGTTACGCCAGCACATCGGTGCCAGCGCAATTCCGTGTGTACAAAACGGCGATCGCGTCGTTCGTGGGCAGTACGTAGGTCAAATTCCACACGGCACATTAGGCGCCCCTGTTCATGCCAGTATTGATGGCATGGTCAGTGATGTGACAGAAAACGCGATTACGATAGTGAGAGGTTAACCATGTCGAAAGCGGTAGGTATTTTAGAACTTAGTAGTATCGCGAAAGGGATGGAAACCGGCGATGCCATGCTGAAAAGCGCCAGCGTTGAATTACTGGTCAGCAAAACGCTTTGCCCCGGTAAATTTCTGCTGATGCTCGGAGGCGATGTCGGTGCAGTACAGCAGGCCATCAGCAGCGGCGCTTCCCTTGCAGGTGAAATGCTGGTCGACAGTCTGGTCCTTCCTAATATTCATCCCACTATCCTGCCCGCAATCAGCGGTCTGAACCATGTTAACCAGCGACGGGCTGTCGGTGTAGTCGAAACCTGGAGTGTAGCGGCCTGCATTGACGCTGCCGATTGTGCAGTGAAAGCGGCAAACGTCACGCTCGTACGGGTACATATGGCCTTTGGTATTGGCGGTAAATGCTACATGGTAGTGGCAGGCGATATTTCTGATGTTAATAACGCGGTATCTGTCGCCAGCGAGCGAGCGGGGGAAAAAGGTTTGTTGGTCTATCGCTCGGTAATTGCCCGTCCGCATGAAGCCATGTGGCGTCAGATGGTGGAGGGATAATGTCAACTCAGCACACGACTGAACGAATGATTCAGGAATATGTCCCCGGTAAACAGGTCACGTTGGCACATGTTATTGCCAATCCTGGAAAGGATCTGTTTAAAAAATTAGGCTTACCGGACACCGTTTCCGCTATTGGCATTCTGACGATTACCCCCAGCGAAGCATCTATCATCGCATGTGATATCGCTACAAAATCAGGCGCTGTAGAGATTGGTTTTCTTGATCGTTTTACCGGTGCCGTAGTGCTGACTGGCGATGTTTCTGCTATCGAATATGCACTTAGCCAGGTTACCCGCACACTGGGCGAAATGATGCACTTTACCGCCTGCCCCATTACGCGGACCTGACACTATGCGACGCATGATGCTCATTGGCCCCAGCCAGTGCGGAAAAACATCACTCACACAGTGTCTGCGCGGAGAGAATATTCAGTATCAGAAAACGCAGGCCATCGTCTGGTCCCCGGCAACTATTGACACGCCCGGAGAATACCTCGAAAACCGTAACCTTTACAGCGCACTGCTGGTCAGTGCCTGCGAAGCGGACATTATCGCGCTGGTGCTTAATGCAGACGCGCCGTGGTCCCCTTTTTCGCCAGGCTTTACCACGTCAATGAATCGCCCGGTCATTGGGGTAGTCACCAAAGTGGATTTAGCCAGTGAGGAACAGATATCTTTGGTGAAATGCTGGCTACGGGAAGCTGGAGCACGAAAGGTGTTAGTGACCAGTGCGGTAAATAACATCGGGATTGCAGAACTTCTTGCCTTATTGCATACAGAAGAAGGCTGTCGTTAAGCCAGAAATTTCAATATGTTATGAGATGGGTATGATGACTTACAACAGTGAGAAAAGAATCAATGAACAATGAGGATTGCCCGGCAATCCTCATTGAATAAAGCAGAAATTACTTCGCTTCGCCGTTTTTCATTTCGCCCATAGCTTTCAGCTTTTTGGAGATATCGCGGCGTTCTTTGGAGAGCTCAGCATTTTTGATGATGTAATCATCAACACGATCTTCATAGTCGCCTTTCATGCTGGCGATGATGCCCTGAATTGCTTCAACGCTCATACCAGGTTTGATGTAGTCGCTCAGGTTGTCGAGCAGCAGGACACGTTTCTGGTTGTCACGGATCTTTTTCTCAACGTCCTGGATTTCACGTTGCAGTTTGTTCTTACGACGGAACAGGCGAACAAATTCCAGTACGTCCTGGAATGAAGGCTTGGTAGTTTCCATTTTTATACCCCTGATAATGTGAGAGTCGGATTCGTTTAAGCAACCGCTATTCGTTAGGGCCAACATTACTCATAGCTGCCGCAGATGACAATGCTTTTATCCCTATTCACTATCATACCCTTTATCCTTGCTGAATCGAAGCAGCAGCAATTTGATTCTGAAGGTCGGAATTTATTTGCGCAAAGCCCGACAAATCAGATTTGACAGCAACTCCAGTTGATGCGCCGTTTCCATGTTTAGCCATACATAGCCATAAATCGGCGTCTCAACGACTTTCAGATCATGATGATTAGCGAGCAACTGGCGCAACTCTTCCACAGCATCGTTCAGTTTTTCTGTATTAGCAAAAACCGGCTGTGGATTACCTTCGTACAGGGCATGAACAAGAGTCAGCACTATTTGCTGCATCATTTGCTGTGTGTCGCGCAGTTTTTGCGCATTCAGTAGCACAAAATGACTGGGCCTCGTGGCCCAGTAAGCATTGATTTGCAGCTCCAGCATACAAACCAGATTACGGTTAATCGTCTGGATACCTTCATATATCGATTTTGGAATACGGGTTTCTTTGCTGGCGGGTGCAATCAGCCCACGCATTTTCACGGCATCGGTCAGGAGTTTTTGCAGATGGCTTTCCAGACGTGGGCGTTCGAGTAAGTTTGGTGAGAATGCTGATTGATAGACCCGATTATATTCGGTCAGACTTTTCGCCAGTTGAATGCGCCAGTGGATGAACGCCCGTTGTGGCCAGATACCGGTAAACAACATTGCCAGTAAAGAGCCGAGGATCACATCGCCGCTTCGCCATAATGCCGTATCAATTTCACCTGTCGGGGAACCAACAACAATCGCCAGCGTCACACCAATCAATAAGCCTTGATAAGGTTTCTTGCCCAGCGCCAACCAGCCGCAAAGGAACATGGCTGCTGCACACCAGATTAACATCAACGGTAAAGAGATTAACTCCAGTTGCAGAGCGATAAGACCTAAAATCGCCCCCAACACCGTACCGCCAATACGTTCAAAGGCGCGAGGGACGACGTTACCCCAAAACGAGATAGGCCCCATGATCACCACCATGGTGACCAGCGGCCAGGTGCTTTCCGGGATGGTAAACAGGCGAATGATGAGAAAAGTCAGCAGGAATGCCAGCGCGACGCGAGTACCATGCACGATTCGGTAATGACGGTACACACGAATTTCAAACGGACTAAGGCACTTATCAGCTCGCACGCTGCAACTCCGTAAAATAAGGATAAACGGCCAGACACTAAACCAGCTGTCCAGCCGACTTTCAACCAGTAATCAGGAACATTCCCGAAGGGATTATCAGAAGTCTGAAGGTCAATTTTACCCTTTTACATGACGAAAAACAGCGAAGCAATCAGGTTAACACCCTGTTGTTGCACCAGCATTAACCCATTTTCGGCTGCACTGCGACATACATTTCAATATCCCAATAGCCGTCTTCCGCTCCGTTATTAAGATAAACTTCGAAACAGGGCTTAGGTGACATCTGATAAGCACTGTCTTGCAAGAGAGTATTAAAAAACTGATACCATGGCGTAGAAAAATCATCGCCTTCTACGCGGGCAACGGCAACCGCATATTGCCCACCGGAGATTTCCGTCAGGATCACGCCTTCACTGTTTTCCGGTAGAGTGAAATTGTTCTCCAGGGAAACCACCGTGTCACAACGTAACTTTTCGGCAGGTGTTTCATCTGGGTTATCGTAATAGACGGCGATCCATTCCTTAGGCACAACTTTTTTGTTGTCTACCCACATCATCAACTGCTCAAAACCTTTCTTCACCGTTTGTTCCCACGGACCAACGAGATGGAAACCTGCAACGGTACGTTTATCTTCCTGCTTAATCTCGTAGTTCATGACGCCTCCACATGCACTGTTTTTTTGTACAGTGTATTTTGCAATGTAAATACCACAAGGAATGAGTGTTGATTATGCGAGCAGACTCGCACTCCTGCCAGTCGGCGCTAAATAAAGGTCAGAATTTATGGTGGAAATAATCGCTCAACCTGGAAAACATACCGCCTTCACCGACAGATTCCAGGGTAACCAATGGCCAGTGCGCAACCAATTTATCGCGGTCGTACAGCTCAATTTCCCCTACCCGCTTGTGAGCAGCAATTGGCGCAGTTAGTTCTTTACCATCAAGGGTATATTTTGCTTTGATATTAGGGATCTCCGCTTTCGGAAGCACCATCCAGAATTCTTGTTCCGTTCCCAGTGCGATGTTTTCTTTATCACCATACCAGATGCGTTCCGTACCGACCTTTTCCCCACGGTGCAAAATTTGCACCGTAGTAAAGTTTTGCTGCCCCCAACGCAGTAATTTTCTAGCCTCTTCTTCGCGAGCTTTTGCGCTGTCGGCCCCCATTACCACTGCAATGAGACGGCGTTGCCCATCCACCGCCGAAGCAATGAGATTAAACCCGGCCCCGGATGTATGCCCGGTTTTCAGGCCGTCAACGTTCATGGTTTTATCCCACAATAGCCCGTTTCGGTTTTGCTGGGTGATGCCGTTCCAGGTAAGGCTTTTTTCGCTGTACATATGGTAAAACTCAGGTTCGCCGTGGATGATGGCGCGCGAAAGCACGGCTAAATCATAGGCTGAGCTATGCTGGCCCGGCGCATCCAGACCGTGAACCGTTTCAAAATGGGTATCCTGTAAATGCAATTTTTCAGCGTAATTGTTCATCATTGTGACGAACTGCCGTTGCCCCCCGGCAATATAATCCGCAAGCGCCACACAGGCGTCATTGCCGGAATCCACAATTAATCCACGGCTTAAATCACGTACCGATACGCGATCGCCCTCTTTCAAAAACATCAGTGAAGAGCCGACAAAAACAGGATTATCTTTCGCCCACGCATCGCGTCCCACAGTGACAATATCGTCTGGTGTTATGCGATGGCTATCGATAGCGCGATCGACGACATAGCCCGTCATTAGCTTAGTCAGGCTGGCAGGGTTACGTTGTTGGTGCTCATTACCCGCCGTGAGGATCTGTCCGGTTGTGTAATCCATCAAAACCCATGATCCCGCATGAATCTCCGGAGGTTGGGGTGAAAAGGGAATATTTTCCGCCGCAAAACCAGACGATAAATTAAAAACGAACAAAGAAGCAGCAATAATAAGACGGCGTTTCAACAGCAAATCCTCCGGTGTTTCCAATAGCAGTTCTTTTTACGGAAATCCTGATGAACTGGCTGGAATAAAGTGCAAGAAAATGTGACATTTATCTCATTTTAATCTGACATTATCTGTTTTCACACGCAGCCAAAATATCGCTCTAAAGCTGATTAGCACGGTGATATTTGATACTCTGGCATACAACAGAAATAACGGATTTAACCTAACGATGAATGACGGTAAGCAACAATCTACCTTTTTGTTTCATGATTACGAAACCTTTGGCACGCACCCCGCGTTAGATCGCCCTGCGCAGTTTGCCGCCATTCGCACTGATAGCGAATTCAATATTATCGGCGAACCTGAAGTCTTTTACTGTAAGCCTGCGGACGATTATTTACCCCAGCCAGGGGCGGTGTTAATTACCGGTATCACTCCACAGGAAGCGCGTGCAAAAGGGGAAAACGAAGCTGCCTTTGCCGCCCGTATTCACTCGCTTTTTACCGTACCGAAGACCTGTATTCTTGGTTACAACAATGTGCGTTTTGACGACGAAGTGACGCGCAATATCTTTTATCGTAATTTTTACGATCCCTATGCCTGGAGTTGGCAGCATGATAACTCTCGCTGGGATCTGCTTGACGTGATGCGTGCCTGTTATGCCCTGCGCCCGGAGGGGATTAACTGGCCTGAAAATGAAGATGGTTTACCGAGCTTTCGACTTGAACATTTAACCAAAGCTAATGGTATTGAACATAGCAACGCCCACGATGCGATGGCCGATGTGTACGCCACTATTGCGATGGCGAAGTTGGTGAAAACACGTCAACCACGCCTGTTTGATTATCTCTTTACCCATCGTAATAAGCACAAACTGACGGCGTTGATTGATGTGCCGCAGATGAAACCGCTGGTACATGTTTCCGGTATGTTTGGCGCATGGCGCGGCAATACCAGCTGGGTGGCGCCACTGGCGTGGCATCCGGAAAATCGCAATGCCGTGATTATGGTGGATTTGGCGGGAGATATCTCGCCACTCCTGGAGCTGGACAGCGACACGCTGCGCGAGCGTCTGTACACAGCAAAGGCCGATCTGGGCGATAACGCCGCAGTCCCGGTTAAGCTGGTGCATATCAATAAATGCCCGGTGCTGGCGCAGGCGAATACGCTGCGCCCGGAAGATGCCGACAGGTTGGGAATTAATCGTCAGCATTGTCTCGATAACCTGAAAATTCTGCGTGAACACCCGCAAGTGCGTGAAAAAGTGGTTGCGATATTTGCTGAAGCCGAACCATTTACACCTTCAGATAACGTCGATGCACAGCTCTATAATGGCTTTTTCAGTGACGCCGATCGCGCCGCAATGAAAATTGTCCTGGAAACCGAGCCGCGTAATTTACCGGCACTGGATATCACCTTTGTCGATAAACGTATTGAGAAACTGTTGTTCAATTATCGGGCGCGTAACTTCCCGGGGACGCTGGATTACGCCGAGCAGCAACGCTGGCTGGAGCACCGCCGTCAGGTCTTCACAGCAGAATTTTTGCAAGGTTATGCTGATGAATTGCAGATGCTGGCACAACAATATGCCGATGACAAAGAGAAAGTAGCGCTGTTAAAAGCGCTTTGGCAGTACGCGGAAGAGATCGTCTGAAACAAAAAAGCCGGAGCGATATAAACTCCGGCTTTTTTTAGATTTACCGGATGATTATGTCATCCGGATTTAAAGATTATGCAACGTCTTCGTACTGCGGAACCGGGTTGCGGAAGCTCTTAGTCACGCAAGCCAGGTAAATCAGACCGATAGCCGCCCAGATCAGCCCCAGAACCATTGAGCTTTCTTCCAGGTTAACCCACAGCGCACCTACAGTCAGCGCACCACACATCGGCAGGAACAGATACTGGAAGTGATCTTTCAGCGTCTTGTTACGCTTCTCACGGATCCAGAACTGCGAGATAACCGACAGGTTAACGAAGGTGAACGCAACCAGCGCACCAAAGTTAATCAGCGCCGTTGCCATTACCAGGTCAAAGTTGATTGCCAGCAGAGCAATCGCGCCAACCAGGATGATGTTCATCGCCGGAGTACGCCATTTCGGGTGTACATAACCGAAGAAGCTTTTCGGGAACACGCCGTCACGACCCATTACGTACATCAGACGCGCTACGCCTGCGTGCGCCGCCATACCGGACGCCAGTACGGTAATGGTGGAGAAGATCAGCGCGCCAACCTGGAACGCTTTGCCCGCAACGTACAGCATGATTTCAGGCTGTGACGCATCCGGATCTTTAAAGCGAGAGATATCCGGGAAGTACAGTTGCAGGAAGTAAGTTGCAAAGATGAAGATCATGCCGCCGATAAGCGCGGTCAGGAAAATCGCACGCGGGATCACGCGCTCTGCATCTTTGGTTTCTTCCGACAAGTTGCTGATGCCGTCAAAGCCGGTAAAGGAGAAACACAGAATCGTCGCACCGGTAATCATCGGGATGACATGTGCATCACCGGACCAGAACGGACGCGTGCTCGCCAGCGTACCAGCGCCTTCACCTTCAAATACGCCATACACAACCATGCCCAGAATCACCGCGATCAGCACTACCTGCAACACCACGATTACAGTGTTGAAGTTCGCTACGGATTTCAGACTACGCAGGTTAAAGGCGGTCATAAAGGCCACCAGCGCCACCACAAACATCCACGATGGGATGGAAGGCACCAGAGCTTCAAAATAGATTTTCGCCAGCAGAATGTTGATCATCGGCGCGAACAGGTAGTCGAGCAGAGAAGACCAACCCACCATAAAGCCAACCGTTGGGCTAATGGATTTCTGGGCGTAAGTGTATGCAGAGCCAGCAGAAGGATAGCGGCGAACCAGCTTCCCATAGCTCAGAGCCGTAAACAGGATCGCAATCAATGCGAACGCATAGGCTGTCGGCACATGACCATCCGTGAGGCCTGAAACGATACCAAAAGTATCAAACAGCGTCATCGGCTGCATATAGGCAAGACCCATCATTACAACCGGAACTAACGTAAGCGTTTTACGCAATTCCACGCGAGAGGTGTTTGGAGTAACGTTATGCGACATGGTCATTCTCCTTTACGGTGATAACCGTCGCGTAAGCAAAAAATTGCCCCATTTTTTTGGATTCCTCAGCGACAACAACTGTCGATTTTTAGTAAATATCTATCCGGTACGAAGCCCGGCCTCTTGGTATGAATGATTGGTTTGAAGCAAAAAATAACCGACGCGGATGAAACGTCGGTTTTTAGTCATTTTTTGACAGCGGCGCATTGTGCCTAAATGGGGGGTAAATGACAAGAGAATGAGAGGCTTGTCATATAATTTTTTATTTAAATGGCTGATTTTCCGTCATCATATTTTGCATAAACACCAGCAATAGCACTATTTGCTAAAATCTCATCACGCCACCACGCACTGGCAAGCCCTGCGGTTTGTTCATTCCAGCCAATCCATACAGGTTCAAAGAGGGATTGCGCAACCACTTTCTTCTCAATTAACGCGCCACTATCGAGAAAGCGTTGCGCCAGATAGCGCGGTAAATAACCGCAACCAAGACCGCTGATTTGTAATTCCAGTTTGGTTTTAAAATCAAATACGGTAATGGCCTCTTGTTCGTCGAGAAGTTGTGATGCCGTAGATGCGCCAGCCTGCGCGGTATCACCCACGATAATCGCCCGATAGCGTTTAATGATACGGCGATTTAACGGTTCCTCTTCCAGAGCTAACGGATGATGAGGAGCAATCGCGAAAACTTGTTCCAGACAGCCCAACCGAGAGAAACCATATTCGCTGGAAGATGGCGGTTCATGCATCGCGCCAACAATAATATCTGCTCGCCCCTGAGTCAGGGCATCCCAGGAACCGCCCAGAACGCCATTGATAAACTTCAGACGCGTGACGTTGTGATGTTGATAAAAGGCTTCAATGAGTGGCGCAAGCAGTGAAAAGGGAAAGGTATCATCAACCCCGATTACCAGCTCGTTTTCCCAACCTTCATGGAGTTTGATCGCCTGCTTTTCCAGTTCATGCACAGCATGGAGAATTTCCCGCCCCTTCTCCAGCAACATTTTTCCGGTGCGGGTAAACTTAGCGCGGTGACCACTACGATCAAGCAATTGAATATTAAGGTCGCTTTCCAGCTTGTGAACAGTGTAACTGAGGGCAGATGGCGTCTTATACAGTTTGGCTGACGCCGCCGCAAAACTACCCTCTTTTTCTAAGGCATCAAGGATCATCAACACGTCCAGCAGTGGTTTCATACACGCCCCCTTGCGGTGTATGCGGCATTCTGCTGGCGTGATGCTTTACTCCAGCGGCATTACCAGTGGATCGGGATACTGGTATTCAAATCCCAATTCATTACAGATCCGGCTGCCATCAATAATTTTACCTTTGCCGCTGTCCAGGCTATTCCTGAACTGCGGAGGTTCCAGTCCCAGTAAACGGGCCATCTGTGGATAGAAAACATTACGCGCAGGGTGAGCTGGCGCACATATATTATAGATGTGCCCGCCTTTAGGTGCCTGTAACAACAGAGTGATAGCGCCAATAACATCTTCCAGGTGGACTAAATTGACGCCGTGTTCTCCATCCGGCGCAGTTTTTCCGGCAAAGAAACGGCCGGGATGACGCCCAGGCCCGACCAGACCAGCAAGACGCAAAATATCAACCGAAGTACCGGGTAAATTGTGCAGCCAGTCTTCCAGCTCTTTTAACACTCGTCCACTATGGGTCAGCGGATTACGCGGAGTGTTTTCTTTCACTGTGCCTTGCGCATCACCGTAAACAGATGTTGAGCTGGTAAAAATAATGCGGGGAATGTGATAAGCCAGCGCGCTATCCACCAGCTCCTGTACCGCTTGTAAATAGAACTCATCTCCGGGGCCGCTACGACGTACCGGAAGCGTAATGACCAGCGCGTCAGCATCCATCAGGGCATCCAGATCGTCAGAGTCGCAAACTAAATCGGGCTCCATGCGAAGCAGATAGCTATCAATGCCACTCATTTGGGCCGCTTCTACGCCATCTTGTGTAGTTTTACTCCCGGTGACTTGCCAGCCTCGTGCTGAAAGTGACATCGCCAGCGGCATGCCTAACCACCCTAACCCGACAATTGCGACCTTTTTCATCCGTTTTCTCCTGATACACCTTAGATCTATAAGGCTACGCCAGCGTATCAAAGCTGACAATTCATTCTATGAATGAAATCGAAACTGTTAGCAAATATACAATTGCCTGATGCGCTCCGCTTATCAGTCCTACAAAAACATCAATATATTGAATTTAGGCAACATTTGTAGACCTGATAAGGCATTCACGCCGCATCCGGCAGGAACAAAGCCCACTTTAGTTACAGAACACAATGTTCTTGAGGGTTTTAAAGACATATTTTCACGATTACTTTTCTAACGTAGTCACTCCTGGTCCCCTCCTTTCCCCGCGCATTCATTAAACAAATCCATCGCCACAAAATATATAAAAAAGCCCTTGCTTTCTAACGTGAAAGTGGTTTAGGTTAAAAGACATCAGTTGAATAAACATTCACAGAGACTTTTATGACACGCGTTCAATTTAAACACCACCATCATCACCATCATCCTGACTAGTCTTTCAGGCGATGTGTGCTGGAAGACATTCAGATCTTCCAGTGGTGCATGAACGCATGAGAAAGCCCCCGGAAGATCACCTTCCGGGGGCTTTTTTATTGCGCGGTTGATAACGGTTCAGACAGGTATAAAGAGGAAAAAGAAAATGACAGACAACACTCGTTTACGCATAGCTATGCAGAAATCAGGACGTTTAAGTGATGACTCACGCGAATTGCTGGCGCGCTGTGGCATTAAAATCAATCTTCACACCCAGCGCCTGATCGCAATGGCTGAAAACATGCCGATTGATATTCTGCGCGTGCGTGACGACGACATTCCCGGTCTGGTAATGGACGGCGTGGTAGACCTTGGGATTATCGGCGAAAACGTGCTGGAAGAAGAACTGCTTAACCGCCGCGCCCAGGGTGAAGATCCGCGTTATTTTACCCTGCGTCGTCTGGATTTCGGCGGCTGCCGCCTTTCGCTGGCAACGCCGGTTGATGAAGCCTGGGACGGCCCGCTCTCCTTAAACGGTAAACGTATCGCCACCTCTTATCCTCACCTGCTCAAGCGTTATCTCGACCAGAAAGGCATCTCTTTTAAATCCTGCTTACTGAACGGTTCTGTCGAAGTCGCCCCGCGCGCCGGCCTGGCGGATGCGATTTGCGATCTGGTTTCCACCGGTGCCACGCTGGAAGCCAACGGCCTGCGCGAAGTCGAAGTTATCTACCGCTCGAAAGCCTGCCTGATCCAGCGCGATGGCGAAATGGAAGAATCCAAACAGCAACTGATCGACAAACTGCTGACCCGTATTCAGGGTGTGATCCAGGCGCGCGAATCAAAATACATCATGATGCACGCACCGACCGAGCGTCTGGATGACGTCATCGCCCTGCTGCCAGGTGCCGAACGCCCAACTATTCTGCCGCTGGCGGGTGATCAACAGCGCGTCGCCATGCACATGGTCAGCAGCGAAACCCTGTTCTGGGAAACCATGGAAAAACTGAAAGCGCTGGGTGCCAGTTCGATTCTGGTCCTGCCCATTGAGAAGATGATGGAGTGATCGCCATGAGCTTTAACACAATCATTGACTGGAATAGCTGTACTGCGGAACAACAACGCCAGTTGTTAATGCGCCCGGCGATCACCGCTTCTGAAAGCATTACCCGCACTGTTAACGATATTCTCGATAACGTGAAAGCACGCGGCGATGACGCCCTTCGTGAATACAGCGCGAAGTTTGATAAAACCACGGTTACCGCGCTGAAGGTGTCTGCTGAGGAAATTACCGCCGCCAGCGAACGCCTGAGCGATGAGCTAAAACAGGCAATGGCGGTGGCAGTAAAGAATATTGAAACCTTCCACACTGCGCAAAAACTGCCGCCGGTAGATGTCGAAACTCAGCCAGGCGTACGTTGCCAGCAAGTCACGCGCCCGGTAGCTTCGGTTGGTTTATATATTCCTGGCGGTTCCGCCCCGCTCTTCTCAACGGTATTAATGCTGGCGACTCCGGCGCGTATTGCAGGCTGTAAAAAAGTGGTGCTGTGCTCACCGCCGCCGATTGCCGATGAGATCCTTTACGCGGCGCAGCTGTGCGGCGTGCAGGATGTGTTTAACGTCGGTGGCGCACAGGCCATTGCCGCACTGGCGTTTGGTACGGAATCTGTGCCAAAAGTGGACAAAATCTTCGGGCCAGGCAACGCCTTTGTCACCGAGGCAAAACGCCAGGTAAGCCAGCGTCTGGACGGTGCGGCGATCGATATGCCCGCAGGCCCGTCGGAAGTGCTGGTGATTGCCGACAGCGGTGCTACGCCGGATTTCGTGGCTTCTGATTTGCTTTCTCAGGCTGAACACGGCCCGGACTCACAGGTGATTTTACTGACGCCCGACGCCGATATGGCGCGTCGCGTTGCCGAGGCCGTCGAACGCCAGCTGGCGGAACTGCCGAGAGCTGAAACCGCCCGTCAAGCACTGAGCGCCAGCCGCCTGATTGTGACCAACGATTTAGCGCAGTGCGTAGAGATCTCCAACCTCTACGGCCCGGAGCACCTGATCATTCAGACCCGCAACGCCCGCGAACTGGTCGATGGCATCACCAGCGCCGGTTCGGTATTTCTTGGTGACTGGTCACCGGAATCGGCAGGTGATTACGCCTCCGGCACCAACCACGTTCTGCCGACTTACGGTTACACCGCCACCTGTTCCAGCCTCGGGCTGGCAGATTTCCAGAAGCGTATGACCGTGCAGGAACTGTCGAAAGAAGGTTTCTCCGCGCTGGCTTCGACCATTGAAACATTGGCCGCCGCCGAGCGCCTGACCGCCCATAAAAATGCCGTTACTTTGCGTGTTAACGCCCTTAAGGAGCAAGCATGAGCACCGTGACTATTACCGATTTAGCGCGTGAAAACGTCCGCAACCTGACGCCGTATCAGTCGGCGCGTCGTCTGGGCGGTAATGGCGACGTCTGGCTGAACGCCAACGAATACCCCACTGCCGTGGAGTTTCAGCTTACTCAGCAAACGCTCAACCGCTACCCGGAATGCCAGCCGAAAGCGGTGATTGAAAATTACGCGCAATATGCAGGCGTAAAACCGGAACAGGTGCTGGTCAGCCGTGGCGCGGACGAAGGCATTGAACTGCTGATTCGCGCTTTTTGCGAACCGGGTAAAGACGCCATCCTCTACTGCCCGCCAACGTACGGCATGTACAGCGTCAGCGCCGAAACCATTGGCGTCGAGTGCCGCACAGTGCCGACGCTGGACAACTGGCAACTGGACTTACAGGGCATTTCCGACAAGCTGGACGACGTAAAAGTGGTCTATGTTTGCAGCCCCAACAACCCCACCGGGCAACTGATCAATCCACAGGATTTTCGCACTCTGCTGGAGTTAACCCGCGGTAAAGCGATTGTGGTTGCCGATGAAGCCTATATCGAGTTTTGCCCGCAGGCATCGCTGGCTGGCTGGCTGGCGGAATATCCGCACCTGGCTATTTTGCGCACACTGTCGAAAGCTTTTGCTCTGGCGGGCCTTCGTTGCGGGTTTACGCTGGCAAACGAAGAAGTCATCAACCTGCTGATGAAAGTGATTGCCCCCTACCCGCTCTCGACGCCGGTTGCCGACATTGCGGCCCAGGCGTTAAGCCCGCAGGGAATCGTCGCCATGCGCGAACGAGTGGCGCAAATTATTGCTGAACGTGAATACCTGATTGCCGCACTGAAAGAGATCCCCTGCGTGGAGCAGGTTTTCGACTCTGAAACCAACTACATTCTGGCGCGCTTTAAAGCCTCCAGCGCAGTGTTTAAATCTTTGTGGGATCAGGGCATTATCTTACGTGATCAGAATAAACAACCCTCTTTAAGCGGCTGCCTGCGAATTACCGTCGGAACCCGTGAAGAAAGCCAGCGCGTCATTGACGCCTTACGTGCGGAGCAAGTTTGATGAGTCAGAAGTATCTTTTTATCGATCGCGATGGAACCCTGATTAGCGAACCGCCAAGTGATTTTCAGGTGGACCGTTTTGACAAACTCGCCTTTGAACCTGGCGTGATTCCGCAGCTGCTGAAGTTGCAAAAAGCGGGCTATAAGCTGGTGATGATCACCAATCAGGATGGTCTGGGAACACAAAGTTTCCCGCAGGCGGATTTCGATGGCCCGCACAACCTGATGATGCAGATCTTCACCTCGCAAGGCGTGCAGTTTGATGAAGTGCTGATTTGTCCGCACCTGCCCGCAGATGAGTGCGACTGCCGTAAACCGAAAGTAAAACTGGTGGAGCGTTATCTGGCTGAGCAAGCGATGGATCGTGCCAACAGTTATGTGATTGGCGATCGCGCGACCGATATTCAACTCGCGGAAAACATGGGAATTAATGGTTTACGCTACGACCGCGAAACCCTGAACTGGCCGATGATTGGCGAGCAACTCACTAAACGAGACCGTTACGCCCATGTAGTGCGCAACACCAAAGAGACGCAAATTGACGTCCAAGTGTGGCTGGATCGCGAAGGTGGCAGCAAGATTAACACCGGGGTTGGCTTCTTTGATCATATGCTGGATCAGATCGCCACCCACGGCGGTTTCCGGATGGAAATCAACGTCAAAGGCGATCTCTATATCGACGATCACCACACCGTCGAAGATACCGGCCTGGCGCTGGGGGAAGCGTTAAAAATAGCCCTCGGCGACAAACGCGGTATTTGCCGCTTTGGTTTTGTGCTGCCGATGGATGAATGCCTTGCCCGCTGCGCGCTGGATATCTCTGGTCGCCCGCACCTGGAATATAAAGCTGAATTTACCTACCAGCGCGTAGGCGATCTCAGCACCGAAATGATCGAGCACTTTTTCCGTTCGCTCTCTTACACCATGGGCGTGACCCTGCACCTGAAAACCAAAGGTAAAAACGATCACCACCGTGTAGAGAGCCTGTTCAAAGCCTTTGGTCGCACCCTGCGCCAGGCCATCCGCGTGGAAGGCGACACCCTGCCCTCGTCGAAAGGAGTGCTGTAATGAACGTGGTGATCCTTGATACCGGCTGCGCCAACCTGAACTCGGTGAAATCAGCCATTGCGCGCCACGGTTATGAGCCCAAAGTCAGCCGTGACCCGGACGTAGTGTTGCTGGCCGATAAACTGTTTTTACCCGGCGTTGGCACTGCGCAAGCGGCGATGGATCAGGTACGTGAGCGTGAACTGTTTGATCTCATCAAAGCCTGTACCCAACCGGTGCTGGGCATCTGCTTAGGGATGCAACTGCTGGGGCGGCGCAGCGAAGAGAGCAACGGCGTCGATTTGCTGGGCATCATCGACGAAGACGTGCCGAAAATGACCGACTTTGGTCTGCCACTGCCGCATATGGGCTGGAACCGCGTTTACCCGCGGGCAGGCAACCGCCTGTTTCAGGGGATTGAAGACGGAGCGTACTTTTACTTTGTTCACAGCTACGCAATGCCGATCAATCCGTGGACCATCGCGCAGTGTACTTATGGCGAACCGTTCACCGCGGCGGTACAAAAAGATAACTTCTACGGCGTTCAGTTCCACCCGGAGCGTTCTGGTGCCGCTGGCGCTAAGTTGCTGAAAAACTTCCTGGAGATGTGATGATTATTCCGGCATTAGATTTAATCGACGGCACCGTGGTGCGTCTCCATCAGGGCGATTACGGCAAACAGCGCGATTACGGTAACGACCCGCTGCCGCGTTTACAGGATTACGCCGCACAAGGTGCCGAAGTGTTGCACCTGGTGGATCTGACCGGGGCAAAAGATCCGGCTAAACGTCAAATCCCACTGATTAAAACCCTGGTCGCTGGCGTTAACGTTCCGGTGCAGGTTGGCGGCGGCGTGCGTAGCGAAGAGGATGTGGCGGCGTTACTGGAAGCTGGGGTTGCGCGCGTGGTGATTGGCTCCACTGCGGTGAAATCACCAGAAATGGTGAAAGGCTGGTTTGAACGTTTCGGTGCCGATGCCTTAGTGCTGGCGCTGGATGTCCGTATTGACGAGCAAGGCAACAAGCAGGTGGCGGTCAGCGGCTGGCAAGAGAACTCGGGCGTTTCACTGGAACAATTGGTGGAAACCTATCTGCCCGTCGGCCTGAAACATGTGCTGTGTACCGATATCTCGCGCGACGGCACGCTGGCTGGTTCTAACGTCTCTTTATATGAAGAAGTGTGCGCCAGATACCCGCAGGTGGCATTTCAGTCATCCGGCGGCATTGGCGACATTAACGATGTTGCTGCCCTGCGTGGCACTGGCGTGCGCGGCGTAATAGTTGGTCGGGCATTACTGGAAGGTAAATTCACCGTGAAGGAGGCCATCGCATGCTGGCAAAACGCATAATCCCATGTCTCGACGTTCGTGATGGTCAGGTGGTGAAAGGCGTACAGTTTCGTAACCATGAAATCATTGGCGATATCGTGCCGCTGGCAAAACGCTACGCCGAAGAAGGTGCGGACGAGCTAGTGTTCTACGATATCACCGCCTCCAGCGATGGACGTGTGGTAGATAAAAGCTGGGTATCTCGCGTGGCGGAAGTGATCGATATTCCGTTCTGCGTGGCGGGAGGAATTAAATCGCTGGATGACGCCGCGAAAATTCTTTCCTTTGGCGCGGATAAAATCTCTATCAACTCCCCTGCGCTGGCGGACCCGACGTTAATTACTCGCCTGGCTGATCGCTTTGGCGTGCAGTGTATTGTGGTCGGTATTGATACCTGGTACGACGCCGAAACCGGTAAATATCATGTGAATCAATATACCGGCGATGAAAGCCGCACCCGCGTCACTCAGTGGGAAACGCTCGATTGGGTACAGGAAGTGCAAAAACGCGGTGCCGGAGAAATCGTCCTCAACATGATGAATCAGGACGGCGTGCGTAACGGTTACGACCTCGAGCAACTGAAAAAAGTGCGTGAAGTGTGCCACGTCCCGCTGATTGCCTCCGGTGGCGCAGGCACCATGGAACACTTCCTCGAAGCCTTCCGCGATGCCGACGTTGACGGCGCGCTGGCGGCTTCCGTATTCCACAAACAAATAATCAATATTGGTGAATTAAAAGCGTACCTGGCAACACAGGGCGTGGAGATCAGGATATGTTAACAGAACAACAACGTCGCGAACTGGACTGGGAAAAAACCGACGGGCTGATGCCGGTGATTGTGCAACACGCGGTATCCGGCGAAGTGTTAATGCTGGGCTACATGAATCCGCAAGCGCTGGACAAAACCATCGAAAGCGGCAAAGTCACCTTCTTCTCGCGCACTAAACTGCGACTGTGGACCAAAGGCGAAACATCGGGCAATTTCCTCAACGTAGTGAGTATTGCGCCGGACTGCGACAACGACACATTGCTGGTGCTGGCGAATCCCATCGGCCCGACCTGCCACAAAGGCACAAGCAGCTGCTTCGGCGACACCGCTCACCAGTGGCTGTTCCTTTATCAGCTGGAACAACTGCTCGCCGAACGCAAATCTGCCGACCCGGAAACCTCTTACACTGCCAAACTATATGCCAGCGGCACCAAGCGCATTGCGCAGAAAGTGGGCGAAGAAGGCGTGGAAACCGCACTGGCAGCGACGGTACATGACCGCTTTGAACTGACCAACGAGGCATCGGACTTGATGTATCACCTGCTGGTGCTGCTGCAGGATCAGGATCTGGACTTAACGACGGTGATTGAGAACCTGCGTAAACGGCATCAGTGAGTTGCAGGCTGACCGGATGTGATGTAACTGTCGCATCCTGAGCCATTGCCCGATGCGCAAGCTTATCAGGCCTACTATTCGCTCTGCACACGTAGGCTGGATAAGATGCGCCAGCATCGCATCCGGCAACAAAAAAGGCAAGGTGTCACCACCCTGCCCTTTTTATTTAAAACTGAAAAGACTATTTCGCGTTGTAATTACGCAGCGCATTACGTCCCAGCACAATTCCCGCGCCAACCATGCCGCCCAGCAGTACTGCCAGAATCAAGGTAATTGCTTTCTTCGGGCTATCGCGACGAATTGGCAGTGTGGGTTTCATAACGTAACGGTAGGCATGAATATCAAGATCATCAACCTTCAGACTTTCGATATCCAGCAGGTTTTGACGAGTCTGATAGTAGTTTGGAGAGAACACAAGCGGACGAGTCGCTTCGTGCTTAATCATCGACTCCAGTGCTTCGCTACCTAACAAAAGCAACGTGTCCTGAGTAATATTTTCACCAGTCTGCTGAATCTGCGGCTTTATTACCTGCGCCTGATTCGCATACTGCAACGCTTCCTGAATCTGGCGGATACGCAGCGTTTTTTGCTCCTGAGCCACAACTTCCTGAGTTTTCAGGGAGTCCTGCAAGGTTTTCATACCCAACGCAATATTATCCTTCAGGTCCTTTTCCAGCTCTTCATTCACTCGGTCATCAACCTGTTGAATGTATTCAGCCAGCTTTTTCTGTGCATCCGCAGCAGTGTGCCCGACATAAGAAACAGCTAACGGTAACGGCTGGTTTTTAACAGCGGGCTCGATAGTCAGTTTTTCGCGTTCTTCCTGATTATCCAGCGTTTCAGCTAATGCAGAGAAGGCAGAACTGAAGCGCCCAATCAGCGCTTCCTGTAGATCAGCTACTTTTGGCGCAGCCTGACCATAAATTACATTCATGGCGTTGTTATAGCCGGCAATTTGCCCTACATCGGGTTGAGTAATAATGGCTGTTGACGTCCATTGTTCTTTCGCTACCGCCAGGTATCCAATAGCCAACACGATAGCCACAACGATTGTGGCGATAATGGTCATCTTCCCACGCCACAGTTGCATCAGTAAATCAATTAAATCAATCTGTTCCGGGTCATTGTTGTGCCCAGAAATATTATTATTTTCAACTTTCATCATTACCCTAACAGACGGAAAATTTCAGGTCGCCATAGTTTAGCGATAATCTGTATGAATGCCATAGGATAAACAATAAATATAATGAATTATTACATGAACATCGATACCAACTACCGCCAAAAATCATCTGATTACAGATAGTTAGTCGCTACCGAAAAGATCGCGGGTGTAGACCTTGTCTGCTGCATCTTTAAGCTCTTCTGACATTCGATTAGAGATGATGACATCAGCCTGTTGCTTAAACGTCGCGAGATCACGTTCCAGTCGTGAATTGAAAAACATTTCTTCCTTCATAACCGGTTCATAGATAATCACTTCTACCCCCTTAGCTTTGATACGCTTCATGATCCCCTGAATGGAAGACGCACGGAAGTTATCTGAACCGCTCTTCATAATTAGGCGATATATCCCTACGACTTTGGGTTTACGTGACAAGATAGCATCGGCAATAAAGTCTTTGCGGGTGCGATTAGCTTCAACGATGGCAGAAATGATGTTGTTTGGCACAGACTGGTAATTTGCCAGAAGCTGCTTGGTATCTTTCGGCAAACAGTAACCACCGTAACCAAATGATGGATTGTTGTAATGATTGCCGATACGCGGATCAAGACAAACACCTTCAATGATTTGACGGGTGTTCAATCCCAGGCTTTCTGCATAACTGTCCAACTCGTTAAAGTACGCCACGCGCATGGCGAGGTAAGTATTGGCAAAAAGTTTAATGGCCTCTGCTTCTGTTGAATCAGTAAACAGAGTCGGGATATTTTGCTTAACCGCCCCTTCCTGTAATAACGCGGCAAACCGCTGTGCACGTTCAGAACGTTCGCCTATCACAATACGGGAAGGATGAAGGTTATCGTAAAGGGCTTTGCCTTCTCGGAGGAATTCAGGGGAGAAGATAATGTTCTCAGTCTTGAATTTTTTTTGCATCGCGGCCGTAAAACCTACAGGAACCGTAGACTTAATAATCATTACTGCATGAGGGTTTATTTCCGTAACATCTTTAATTACTGATTCTACGCTAGATGTATTGAAATAATTGGTTTTAGGATCATAGTCGGTCGGGGTTGCGATGATTACATAATCAGCATTCCGGTAGGCTTCTTTTTTATCTAACGTGGCATTAAAACGTATTTTGTCTGATTGCAAAAACTGCTCAATTTCTTTATCAACAATAGGAGATATCCGATCATTCAGCATTGCAACGCGAGTTGGTAAAATATCTAATGCTACAACGTTATGATTTTGTGCGATTAATAGCCCATTAGACAGGCCAACATAACCGGTTCCGGAAATGGTGATTTTCATTTCATGCTCTCAAAATTAACTTAACTATGAATCATGATGTTTTAGCACCCTGATAAGAGTTAAAAGTTTTAACGCCACGATGATGTCTGGTCAACGAAACGAAAAACATTTCAGATTTTCTTTATAAGAATAGCTGCTATTTATTAAGTTAGTATTAAGCAATGAAATTAAATCAATAAGATTGATAGTAAAAAAAAGCCCGGCGATAAATGCCGGGCCTTAGTTTAATACTGATTAAATCAGATTAATCCAGCCATTCGGTGTGGAATACACCTTCTTTATCAATGCGCTTATAGGTATGCGCACCGAAATAGTCACGCTGTGCCTGGATCAAGTTTGCAGGCAGTACTGCGGCACGATAGCTGTCATAATAAGCAACCGCTGCAGAGAAGGTAGGTACTGGAATGCCGTTCTGCACCGCATAAGCAACAACATCACGCAGAGCTTGCTGGTAATCGTCGGCAATTTTCTTAAAGTACGGGGCTAACAGCAGGTTAGCAATCTTCGGATTTTCGGCGTAAGCATCCGTGATTTTCTGCAGGAACTGAGCACGAATGATACAACCGGCACGGAAGATCTTCGCGATTTCCCCATAATTCAGATCCCAGTTGTACTCTTCAGACGCCGCACGTAACTGCGAGAAGCCCTGCGCGTAAGAAACAATCTTACCCAGATAAAGCGCACGGCGAACTTTTTCGATGAACTCTGCTTTGTCGCCCGCTGGCTGTGCTTGCGGACCCGACAGTACTTTAGACGCAGCTACGCGCTGATCTTTCAGGGAAGAGATATAACGAGCAAACACAGACTCAGTAATCAGCGACAGCGGTTCGCCGAGATCCAGCGCGCTCTGACTGGTCCATTTACCCGTACCTTTGTTCGCTGCTTCATCCAGGATCACATCAACCAGGTATTTACCGTCTTCATCTTTTTTGGTGAAGATGTCTTTAGTGATGTCGATCAGGTAGCTGCTCAGTTCACCGTTATTCCACTCGGTAAAGGTTTGTGCCAGTTCTTCGTTAGATAGATTCAGACCACCTTTCAGCAGAGAATAGGCTTCAGCAATCAGTTGCATATCACCGTATTCAATACCGTTGTGAACCATCTTCACATAGTGACCTGCGCCATCAGCACCAATATAGGTAACGCACGGTTCGCCATCTTCAGCAACGGCGGCGATTTTGGTCAGGATAGGTGCAACCAGTTCATAGGCTTCTTTCTGCCCACCAGGCATGATAGAAGGTCCTTTCAGCGCGCCCTCTTCACCACCGGAAACCCCCGTACCGATGAAGTTAAAGCCTTCTGCAGAAAGCTCGCGGTTACGACGAATGGTATCCTGGAAGAAGGTATTACCACCATCAATGATGATATCGCCTTTATCAAGATATGGTTTCAGGGAATCAATGGCAGCATCCGTGCCTGCACCTGCCTTCACCATTAACAGGATGCGACGAGGCGTTTCAAGAGATTCAACGAACTCTTTCACCGTATAGTAAGGAACCAGTTTCTTGCCTGGATTTTCGGCAATCACTTCTTCCGTCTTTTCACGAGAACGGTTGAAAATAGAGACGGTATAACCACGGCTTTCGATGTTGAGCGCAAGGTTGCGTCCCATCACTGCCATACCGACGACGCCGATCTGTTGCTTTGACATTGTTTACTCCTGTCAGGGGTGGTCACCGCGGGGTTGCGCGGCTTGAATATGAAACAGATGTTAACTCAAGTTACATGAATGTGTGTAGTGCTGAATTTCATTAATGCAACGAATACAGTTCATCTTCCTTTATACAGACATCCACTTGTAACCAAACCTACACGCATATATAAGCGAAGATAAATCTATAACATCAAGAAATTAAAGATATAATATTCCCAAGCACATTCGTAACATATTGCTTAGCCTGATTTTCATCACTGCCTTCAGCATAACAACGGAGTTCAGGAGCATTTCCGGAAGGACGGAGATGTATAATATCACCATTAGTTAAAATAAATCTTGCACCATCCGTTTCATCAATAGTGGAACAGGATAATGATTCATACCCTAATTTATTAAAGAAATTATTGGGTGATGAAATAGCATTTTTTATAATTTGCTGACTTGACTCTGAAGGAAAGTTTTTCACTCTATCTGACCAAGTGAATCGCTGTGGAAGATTATTAACCAGTTGAGAGATAGTACTATTACGAGAAGCTATTAAGAGCATTAACGCTGGTAATACGGCATCTCGAGTAGGTAACGCATTTAATTCTTTGCCATTAATTTGTAGATCGGAGGCAAGCAGAAAACCGCCATTAGCTTCAAAACCAGCGACTGAATCAAATTGTTTAGCAAGGTCTGAAAACGCTGCAATCACATAAGGAGAGCCAATTTTAGTCCGTTGTATATTTGCAAATTTATTAGATTGTTCAATTGCTGTATTACAACTCACTGGAATAGCCAACGCCTTGATATTAAGTTCAATAGCCGTAAGTAATCCCAGAATATCGCCTCTTAGCCATTCACCATTTTCATCGGCAACTAAAGGACGATCACCATCACCATCTGTTGAGAAAATTGCATCGAGATTGTATTTTTTAGACCACTCTCTTGCAAGTAGACGATCTTCTTCGCTAACTGCTTCCGTATCAATAGGAACGAACTCATCACTTCTACCGAGGGAGATGACCTCAGCACCCAATTGATTAAAAAGTGGAGCATATAAATCTCGTCCTGCACTAGAATGTTCATAGATCCCAATTCTCTTCCCCTTTAAAATATCGGAATTAAAAAGAGAAACATAACGTTCCAGGTATGAATCCGCACCTTGAGTACTAGTTTCAAGATGAGGTAATACATCTACAGGAGAAAAAGCATATTCACTATTTACTATTGCTAACTCATCCTCTTTTGTGATTTCACCATCTGGACGGTAAAATTTCAAACCATTACGGTCAAAAGGTATGTGACTACCAGTAACCATTATGCAGGGGATATTTTTCTGCATGGAATAATGAGCTAATGCAGGGGTCGGAATTACACCATGATATTCAATGGCAAACCCATGTTGTTTGATAGCGAACGCGCATGCCTGAGCAATTTCATAACTACTCGGGCGGTTGTCAATGGCTAAAGCAACTTTATTAAAATTGTATTTGTCATCAATAACAGAAAGAAACGCATGACTGAAGGCTGCACAAACATCATGGGTAAAATCGATGACTAAACCACGAGCACCACTAGTGCCGAAAGCAATATTGCTATCGGTAATGATTTTGTTAGCATTTAACATGATAATTACTTCTTAATAAATTGAGGAAGTTTGGATAAATTTTTATACGCTAAAGCTATTGGCCAGATAATACCATTCTGTTTCATAGCGCGAATATCTTCCATTGATTTATTGATCATGGAAGATACTGAGCGATTGCTAATTCCACCAACACGCATTTTCACTAATACTTTTGGTAAGTACGCTATTGAAATACGCTGTTTTAAAATATAACGTAATAATGAGTCATAATCAGCAGATATACGGTAATCTAATGAAAAACAACCAAACTGACTATAACAATCGCGTTTCATATAAAATGATGGGTGTGGCGGCATCCAACCTAGTTTCATCTTCAAACGGCTAAATGAGCCACTCTTCCATAATCTAATACGTTTAGTCGTATCATTTTTGGCAACATACTCCAAATCACCATAAACAGCATCACACCCTGAACTTTCAAATGTTTTTACTATATCTGCAATGGCTCCATCATAAGCAAGTAAGTCATCAGAGTGCAAAAATCCAATTATATCACCAGAAGCTGCTTGAATACCTTTATTCAGTGCATCATAAATACCATTGTCGGGTTCGCAAATGATTCTTGAAACTCTTGTACATTTACTCTTGATTAGCTCTATCGTATTATCTTTTGATGCTCCATCTACAACTATATATTCAATATCTGAATGCGTTTGTTTTTCCAGAGAGAGTAATGTATCAAGAAGCGTTTTTTCACTATTATAAGTTGCTGTGATAATTGAAATCCGCATTAGTATCCGACTCCAGAAGAAGAAACTCTTATAACATCATCCTCTTCCAGGTAGACTCCTGATCTAACCTCAATTATTTCAAGCGGGATCTTGCCGGGATTTTCAATGGCATGTGGTACACCAACAGGTATATATGTTGACTCATTTTCTGAAACAAGATAAGTTTTCTCCTCAAGATGAACTTTAGCTGTCCCCGAGACAACAATCCAATGCTCAGTACGATGGTAATGGATCTGCTTAGCGGTAATGTGACCCGGTAATACAATCACATGTTTAACCTGAAAGCGTTGCCCTTCAGCTATAGTGTCATGACTGCCCCAAGGACGAAAAATTTCCCGATGTTGTAAATATTCTGTTCGATTATTCTTTTTAAGTTGAGCTACGATGTTTTTAACTTGCTGAACTTTATCTTTATGAGCAACTAATACTGCATCTTTCGTTTCAACGACAACCAAATCCTTTACGCCCACGGCACCAATAAGTCTATGCTGCGAATAAAGATAACTATCTGTAGCATCTTCAACCAAAACATCACCACGAATGGCATTGCCGCTTTGGTCTTTTGAACTTATTTCCCACAGCGCAGACCATGACCCAACATCACTCCATTGCGCATCCAATGGTACGACCACAGCTTCAGCTGTTTTTTCCATAACGGCATAGTCGATTGACTCTTCAGGGCAGCAAGAAAAAGAAGAGTTATCCAAGCGGATAAAATCTAAATCTTGAGTCGAGGAAGCTAAGGATTGCTGACAACTCTCTAGAATATCTGGACGGAATTTTTTTAGTTCATCAATGAATACAGATGCTCTGAACATAAACATTCCACTATTCCAAAGATAACCGCCATCTGACAAATACCGCTGAGCTAATTCTAGCTCTGGCTTTTCAACAAAAGCTGCAACTTTATAACCTTGCCCACCAAGTGGCTCACCTGACTTAATATAACCATACCCTGTCTCTGGAGCTGTTGGAACGATGCCAAATGTGACCAACTTACCTTGCTGAGCAAAGTCCTTCGCGGCCAAAACTGCTGTAATGAAACTGTCCTCATCCTGAATTTCATGGTCAGCCGCAAGAACCAAAAGTATAGGATCCTCTCCACTTGCCGTTGCCTGAAGCGCTGCAAGGGCTACAGCAGGTGCCGTATTGCGCCCTACAGGCTCAAGCAAAATCCCACTATGCCTTAAACCAACTTTACGCAATTGTTCAGCAACGATGAAACGATGTGATTCATTACAAATGATCAAAGCAGGATTGTGTTCAACCTTTTCTAGCCGTCGCAAAGTCTCTTGCAACATAGTTAAGCGGCTATTTAAAGACAGAAATTGTTTCGGATAAAGTGTACGTGAAAGAGGCCATAATCTGGTACCAGAACCACCGGCCATGACAACGGGAAGTAGCATATCTATTACCTTGATATAAAATAATTTTTGGTATATTGATGAACTGCAGTGCTATTAAGCAACGTTACTACATCAAACCACTTGTAGGAATTATGCTGAATCGTTGGTAGGTGAAGTTGCTGCGGATTAATTTGAATTTCATATCCATGCACTACGTAGTGTGTAGAAAATTCTACTTCAGAAAAATTGTCATTGTAAAAGTGTTCATACACACCAAGAAATATGGCCTCACCAAGACTAGTTTGAACGCCTATCTCTTCAAATGTAATCCTTTTAAAAGCATCCTCGAATGACTCATCCTTAAAAATTCGCCCTCCTGGCACAAACCAATAATTTTTTGCGGGGCGATTCAGGCGCTGCCCAAGCAGCGCCTCTCCTTTATCGTTTCTAATTATGAGGTCAATCGAGATTAGAGGAGTATGCTTGACTATTGTTTTAAATAACTCATATTCTAATCTCTTTTTCATAACTATCCCCGAAAAGAATCAATATTATCAAGAAACCATTTATATGTTAATGATAGACCTTCATGTAAATTATAGCGATATTGCCAGCCCAAGTTTTTGAGTCGGGTAACGTCCATAAGCTTTCGCGGGGTGCCATCTGGTTTGGTCGCGTCAAAAACAATTTTTCCTTGATAACCCACTACAGAAGCCATTGTTTCAGCCATTTCACGTATAGAACAATCCACCCCGGTACCAACATTAATATGAGATAACATTGGTTGTGTGTTTTGTTGATAAATTGTGTCCTCTAGCTCCATCACATGAACCGAGGCAGCAGCCATATCATCAACATATAAAAACTCACGCATCGGCGTTCCCGTGCCCCAGACAATAACTTCTTGTGCACCACTTTCTTTTGCCTCATGGAATCTACGCATGAGTGCCGGAATAACATGGGAGTTTTCAGGATGGAAGTTATCATTCGATCCATAAAGATTAGTAGGCATTACACTTCGATAATCGCGACCATATTGACGATTATAAGACTCACATAATTTTATGCCCGCAATTTTAGCAATTGCGTATGGCTCATTAGTTGGCTCAAGTATGCCCGTCAAAAGTGCAGACTCTTTCATCGGCTGCCCTGCAAATTTTGGATAAATACAGCTAGAGCCTAAAAAAAGTAATTTTTGAATTCCAACCTTGTGAGCTGAATGTATAATATTACTCTCAATCATGAGATTCTGATAGATGAATTCTGCTGGAAATGTATTATTGGCATAAATACCACCTACTTTTGCCGCAGCAAGATAAACCTGATCAATCCTCTCTCTCTCAAAAAATGCCTCAACATCCTTCTGCACGGTCAGATCGAGTTCTTTGTGTGTTTTAACCACTAACTCGATATCATCACGCAGCGATAATTGTCGGCAAATAGCAGAGCCAACCATGCCCTGGTGCCCAGCGACATATACTCTTTTCTGTATCATGTATTAACGCTCCAGAGAAACCGAAACATCATAACCATGGCTTTTAAGAAGTGCATGTTGTTTCGCTTTTAACAAATCGCTAGCAACCATTTCCGCACACATCTCTTCAACTGTAATCTCTGGTTCCCAGCCTAATAGATTTTTTGCTTTTGCAGGGTCACCTAAGAGTGTTTCAACTTCAGCAGGACGGAAATAACGAGGATCAACCCGAACTATAACGTCCCCAACATTTACACCAATAGCACAATCGGAAATTTTATTAACTACTGTGGCTATCTCATCTACACCCTCACCAGAGAATTCAAGTTCAAGTCCGACTTCTTTAGCAGCCATACGGACAAATTCACGCACAGATATCTGTTTACCTGTGGCAATGACAAAATCCTCTGGATGATCTTGCTGAAGCATCATCCATTGCATGCGAACATAATCTTTAGCGTGTCCCCAGTCACGCAACGAATCCAGATTACCCAAATATAAGCATTGTTCGATCCCCTGAGAAATATTAGCTATTGCACGAGTAATTTTACGGGTAACAAACGTTTCTCCACGGCGTGGCGATTCATGGTTAAAAAGAATACCATTACAAGCATATATACCATAAGATTCACGGTAGTTAACTGTTATCCAGTAAGCATACATCTTAGCTACAGCATAAGGCGAACGCGGGTAGAATGGAGTAGTTTCACGCTGAGGAATCTCTTGCACTAAACCAAAAAGTTCTGAAGTAGATGCTTGATAGAAGCGTGTTTTTTTCTCCAGCCCACAGATTCGTATTGCTTCTAATAAACGTAATGTCCCTATTGCATCTACATCTGCTGTATATTCTGGTGACTCGAATGACACTGCGACATGGGATTGTGCACCAAGGTTATAAATTTCATCCGGTTGAATTTCTTGGATTAAACGGATCAGATTCGATGTATCTGTTAAATCCCCATAGTGTAAAATAAAATTAGGCTCATCAACGAATCGTGATTGATAAATATGATCAATTCTATCGGTGTTAAATGACGATGCTCGGCGTTTTATACCATGTACTTCATAACCTTTTTCAATGAGAAATTCTGCAAGATATGAACCATCTTGTCCAGTTACGCCTGTGATAAATGCAACTTTTTTATTCATTTTAATCATATTATGTTCCTAAATATTCAACTCATTATAAACTTTAATCGTTTCATTAACACATTTTGACCATGAAAATTTTTGCGCCTGCAGTAAACCTCTTTCGATCATAACATTTCTTTTTAAATTAACTAATTCTAAAGCTTCTTTTAACGTAAACTCATTAATATCATCAATATAAATAGGCGCATTCCCCCCTACTTCTGGCAACGAGGATGTGTTTGCACAAATAACTGGACATCCGGCCTGCATAGCTTCTAGAACAGGTATTCCAAACCCCTCATAACTGGAAGGGTAAACAAGTGCATATGCAGTATTATACTGTATATTTAAATCTTCATTACTCAAAAATGTAAAATGTTCATATCTATTTTTTAAATGTTTCTCAAGGAGTTCTATTTCATATTTTTTAAGCACTCCTCCGCCTACAATTGTAAGCTTTAAGCCATGTAATTCCCCTACAGCTTTGACTGCAAGAACGAAATTTTTATAACCTTCTCTGGCACCGACAAATAAAACTGAATCATTTACTCTCATATCAGACATGCTAGAAATATGTTTATATGATGGGGATACACCATTATAAATCACTCTAATTTTATCTTCGCTAATTGGACAGTACTTAAGTAAATCTCTAGCAGTGTTGTTTGAAATACAAATCACAATATCACTATTCTTGATAGCATGATATTTTTGAAGGGAATGAATAAATTTTGACACTCCTCCCCTGTATTTTTCATAGGTGAAATCATGAACAGTTGTAACATTTTTCACATTCAAATTAGGATTTTTATGAACTCGATAATAACTTGAGTGCAAAACGCCACTTTTAACATCAGTTACATTTCTATATCTTTCTAAAATTCTTGGTTTACGATATTGCAACTTTAAGTCATTTGTATCAAACTCAAATTCTTTATTTTTATACAACAGAATTTCAGCTTGGTAATTTGATTTCACCATTCCCTGGATCAACTCATTAAAGTATACACTTATTCCACCAAATGATTGAAGATTATAAATAATCCCATCGATAGTCACCATTATCATCGCCCTCGCAAGGTAATACGTTCGATTAGAACGAACAATATCAAAAAGAAGATCAGTAACAATACATATGCAGGCCCAGCAAAATAAGTTCCAAATGAAGGTGAAATGAGAATTATAGAAAGCACAAAATAGGATGCAGAGTTCGTAATTACTTTTGCATTAAACATTTTAAGCTTAGCAAAAATATAGCCATAAAATATATTCATGGGTGAAAGAAAAGTTAAAATGACCAGTCCAACATATCCATAATCAACAAAATTATCCATCCCTTTTGAAAAAGCAGGTGTATGCCCCGACTCCGCAGCTCCTGGATAATAGATTTCATTTACATGCAAGAATCCATATACAAAAGGTTTATCAGGAAACAAACCTCTCGGTATATAAGACCAAAATTGGCTGAAATAAACTGTGCCATTGAAAAATTTAACCACACCTTTATCAAGGTCTTGTAGCAAATAAATACTATTTCGATACTGGTCAAAATAAGACAATACTACATCGACATTCATATTTCCAATAGCTAAAAATAAATTATAGAGAATGGCACACGCTGCCAGGGGTGTAACTAAAATCAGTCCAAATTTTAAAAATCTAGATTTATTAAGACTTAACACTGCAAGATAAAAAATCGCGAATGAAAGAATAAAAGTTTTCGACCCAAGAAAAAAAACCAAGGTACAATATAATATCGCGCATAAAAATAACTTTATTTCCGAGCGCAAAGCTAACGCTCTAGAGAAATAAGATACTGAAAGCATACTTAAAGAAAAAGCATATAAAAAACCATTACCTTCTCGATAGTTTTGATAACCATCCCTGGGATTCATTAACCATCCAGAAATACCTATTTCCGACTTTGAAGAAAGAAGAACAAATAATGCAACAAACAGAACCAATGTAATATTTGATATTCTTTTTAGTTTAGCATTAGAAATCGAACAAGTTAAATAGATTTCTCTATTTTTAAATACTATATTAAAAACCAAATAAAAGAAAATTATAGATAAAACACCTGCAAAAGAGTAGATGTTATATATAAACAAAGCCTCATTATAATATTGATTTAATGCAAAGTCTGAACCATAGAAAAGAGGAGCCAAAATATTTTCCAATAGAAAAACCGGAAATAAAATAATGGCGCAAATTGTAAAGGGATTGACAATTGTAAGCCTTAGTGTTTTCGTCGCTAATAAAGAAAAAGAAAAATATAGTACTATAGCCAGTATAACATTTAAACAGTATATTATTACCACATCCCCTCCCCTACCTTAAGCCGAATAATTTTCGCTTGATTGATTTTGTTTTTTGATATAATGCTTGAGGGACAATCATTTTAAATAAAACTTGCAATGAATTATAGACAGCAAATTTTATTTTGTATGATAAGGGCATAAGAATATTATTCTTAGCAAGAATGTAAGCAATTTCTTTCTTGACTAATTTTTTATTAGATTCATTTGAACTAACACCCGAAGCATCCATTATGGATACAGGGAAATTCACATAATGCATTGTAGCTGGATCTATTGTTCTTATCATAAAATCACTATCAGCAGCAATTTTTAGTGTTGTATCAAAGCAATTAGCATTATCTTTAAAAAAGACAGAATTCTGGAAAGTACCCTGATGCGGAGGAAGTGAAGGCCGACCACACTCCCACTTTTTCTTTATTTTTCCGTAAACTCCAACTATATTACCTTTATCACTAAAATATACATCACCATATATAGTTGTTGCACTCATATTTTCGTGAATAGCATTTACTATTTTTGAAAGAGTATTATTTTCATAGAATGTATCGCCGGCTCCCATAAAAATAACCCAATCGCCATTTATGTGAGGAAGCGCTTTATTCCAGGCGTCGTATATTCCTTGATCAGGCTCACATAAAAAATAATCTATAATATCAATATATTTATAAATATACTCTAGTGTTGATTTGTTAGAGTTGCCGTCTATAACAATCCATTGAATGTTACAATAAGTCTGATTTTTAATAGATTCCGCTGTTTTGCAGAAATCTCCCTCACAATTATACGTCGATGTTATTATAGTAATCTGTAAGCCACTCATCTTAACTCACTTATTTTTCATGGCAATATAGTTTAATCTTAATTCTTTAATTAAGGTCTTTATTTTACTATCAGTGGAATACTCAATATTAAACGTGCCGGAGACTCCTTTTATTTTTGGAATGGTTGTTCCAATAACTCCTTTTAATTTGTTTTTTTTAATTTGCTCAAAAAAAACGTGTTCTAAATAAACGCCGTCAAGGTCACGCACATCTTTATAAGAATTAGCAAAAAAGTCCAAATATATTTTTTTATTTACAACATAAAATCTTGTATCAATCATATTTTCATTAAGAAAAGGAACTGGTATAAAAAAAGCTTTACCATTGAATGCTTTTATACATTGCTTATAATTATCGACATATAGTTTTGAGGTTATTTTTGCGAAACTTTCAGCATTAGACAAGTAGCGACTATTCATCAATGCATACTCAATTATTTCACCCTCTCCATAACCTTTTCCATAAGATTTAACACTTTCTGTATCGTTTTTGAAATGTAATATCTCGATTAAATCTTTGTTGATTATTTGTTTATCGTTATAGATATCTTTAGTCAAATCATAATCACTACCATCACATATTACTAGATAATCAGCACTCTTTGACAATTCTCTTATCGCTTTCAATGTAAGTGATAATCTTGAATTTTCATCAGAAAGATTTGTAAGAGGAGCATTAGGTGAGATACAAGAAGTCACTAATACTGGGATTTTCATTTTATCTTTTCCAGCCTCAACGAAATTAACATTAGTATAAAATAATCGAAGGTGACTCTTGCGCTCCAGGCATAAGCAACACCAGCGACAGAAAAATACATAATTGAAAAATATAAAACTAGCAGATATGGAATACATTCAATAAGATGAATGAGCCCCGTAATTTTTGCATAACCTTTCGATTGGATTTGGGCAAATGGAACTTGAGCAAGAGAATTGAATACAAAACCTATTAATAGTATTTGAAATATATAAGGACTCTCAGTGCTATATTGTTTCCCAAGCCATAAAGTTATAATATCACCAGCCTTCAAAGAAAATACAATAGCTATAACTATACTAGTTACACTTATTAATAGCGTAGCCTCTTTTATTATTTTTTTTCGCTCATCTTTTGTATTATTCTTACATAGCGCAGGAAAAATTGTCCTTGCTATAGTTGTCGGTAATATAAGTAACTTTGAAATTGCATCTGCAGGAGCAATATATAACGAAGCTTTAGCAGGGCCAACTGCATGTGACAAGATAAATCGGTCAATATTTGTAAGCAATGGATTAATTATGCTACTAATACTCGCCCATCCTCCAAAACTTAAAAGTGCTTTTGTTTTACTTAGACTAAAATCCATTGTAAGCCTATTATTTCTAAAAACAAAGTATACACTTAAAAGAGCACCACTTATTCTCGCAATCACTAACCCAAAAGTAGCATTAAGCAAGCCAACATTTCCATGAATAAAAATAACTGGTAGTAGCGCAGTTAAAACACCTGTGATTGTTTTTTGTATATTTAATAATTTGAATTTTTCATATCCTTCTAATATCCCCCAACAAACCATGTTAAGGAGGTAAAATGGCAGACAGTAAGATAAAAGACTTATAGCATATGCAACACTTTCAGTTTGTTCCGGACCACTGATTAAGGATGCAATCTTATGGTCGCTGTAATAAAAAATTACAGATACAACAACACCAATACATATTGTTAAAAAAATTGTTGTTGTAATTATTTGATTTGTAGCCTTTTTGTCGTTTTTATTTAATGATATTTCACGCACAACGGCTCGCGAAAGTCCGAGATCAAATATACTTGCGTATCCGACTATTGTAAAAAACATTAAAAAAAAGCCAAAGTTAGTTATTCCTAGCTCCCTCGCCAAATACCCCATCGCAGGTATTGACAATAAAGTTGGGATTGCATACCCAGCTAAATTTATCAAACTATTTACTTTTATACTCATTTTTAACTATCTTTTGTCAATAATCATGTTGTATAAATGGAGTACCCAAACAATCTTTTTGTGATAAAAGAGGTTTTTTGTATAATTGCCAATCTATATTCAACACAGCATCATTCCAAATAATACATCTCTCATGTTTTTTTGAGTAAAAATTATTAGTTTTATACAATATTTCTGAACCCTCTTCTTTTGCATAAAAACCATGCGCAAACCCCTCAGGGATCCACAACTGACGCTTATTCTCTGCAGACAAATTCACCCCAACCCATTTCCCAAATGTAGGCGACGATTTACGAATATCAACCGCAACATCAAAAACTTCACCGACAACACAGCGTACCAGTTTTCCTTGAGCATAAGGTTCTAACTGGTAATGAAGTCCGCGTAATACGCCTTTGCTGGATTTAGAATGATTATCCTGAACAAATTCAACCTTACGCCCTACAGCCTCTTCGAAAACTTTCTGATTAAAGCTTTCCATAAAGAAACCACGCTCATCACCAAAAACTTTTGGTTCAAAAATCAGCACATCAGGAATTTCAGTTTTAATTACGTTCATTTTATTAATAACCTTTAATCATTTTCAGCAGATACTGACCATAAGCATTTTTCTTCAGCGGTTCGGCTAATACTTTCACCTGCCCAGCATCAATAAACCCTTTACGATAAGCAATCTCTTCCGGGCAGGAAACTTTCAACCCCTGACGCTCTTCAATGGTGGCAATAAAGTTACTTGCTTCAATAAGGCTTTGATGCGTCCCCGTATCCAGCCACGCATAGCCACGCCCCATCATAGCGACAGACAAACGTCCTTGTTCCATATAAATACGGTTAATATCGGTAATTTCCAGTTCGCCACGGGCAGAAGGCTTAAGGTTTTTCGCCATTTCCACAACGTCATTGTCATAGAAATAAAGCCCAGTAACCGCATAGTTACTTTTTGGTTCCAGCGGTTTTTCTTCCAGGCTAATTGCCGTGCCGTTATTATCAAACTCCACCACACCATAACGTTCAGGATCATTAACGTGATAAGCAAATACCGTTGCACCGCTTTCTTTGTTAACAGCAGCTTCCATTAATTTCGGCAAGTCGTGTCCATAGAAGATATTATCGCCAAGCACGAGTGCACAATCATCGCCACCAATAAAGTCTTCACCAATGATAAACGCTTGCGCCAGGCCATCCGGACTCGGTTGTACTTTATACTGTAGATTAAGCCCCCACTGGCTACCGTCGCCAAGTAATTGCTCAAAACGTGGTGTGTCTTGTGGCGTACTAATAATCAAAATATCGCGAATACCCGCTAACATAAGCGTTGAAAGCGGATAATAAATCATAGGCTTATCATAAATCGGTAACAGCTGTTTACTGACAGCCATAGTCACAGGATAAAGACGAGTGCCGGAACCACCAGCCAGAATAATACCTTTACGCGTTTTCATTTCACCATTCCTTTTAATTCATCCCGCTCAGGCATCATAAGCGAGATGCAAAAATTTGTTAAATTGCCGTAGTCGTAAATAATTCGTTGAGCATACGTTTCACGCCCACCTGCCAGTCAGGCAAGACAAGCGCAAAGTTCTGCTGAAACTTTTCTGTATTGAGGCGAGAGTTATGGGGTCGACGGGCTGGTGTGGGATAGGCCGTTGTTGGCACGGCGTTAAGTTTGTTAAGAGCAAGGTTGATCCCTGCTTTGCGCGCTTCTTCAAATACCAGAGCGGCATAATCATGCCAGGTTGTTGTACCACCAGCAACCAGATGGTACAAACCAGCAACTTCTGGTTTGTCTACTGCTACGCGAATGGCATGAGCAGTGCAATCAGCCAGCAATTCGGCACCTGTTGGTGCGCCAAACTGATCGTTTATCACAGCCAGTTCTTCGCGCTCTTTTGCCAGACGCAACATTGTTTTGGCGAAGTTATTTCCTTTACCTGCATATACCCAGCTGGTACGGAAAATAATATGCTTCGCGCAATGTTCTTGTAACGCTTTTTCTCCGGCTAGTTTAGTTTCACCATAAACATTCAAAGGTGCTGTTGCATCCGTCTCCTGCCACGGTATTTCACCGGTCCCCGGAAATACGTAGTCAGTAGAGTAATGAATAACCCAGGCGCCGACTTCATTAGCTGCTTTTGCAATCGCTTCGACACTTGTCGCGTTAAGTAATTGTGCAAATTCCGGTTCTGATTCAGCTTTGTCTACTGCGGTGTGAGCGGCTGCGTTGACTATAACATCAGGCCGAATGCTTCTTACGGTTTCAGCTACACCTTCGGGATCACTAAAATCACCACAATAATCAGTGGAGTGAACATCAAGAGCAATCAGATTACCCAGCGGTGCCAGAGCACGCTGCAATTCCCAACCAACCTGCCCTGTTTTGCCGAATAGGAGGATATTCATTACTGGCGACCCTCATAGTTCTGTTCAATCCACGATTGATAGGCGCCACTTTTCACATTCTCAACCCATTTTGTATTGGACAGGTACCATTCCACTGTCTTTCGAATCCCGCTCTCAAACGTTTCTTGCGGTTTCCAGCCCAATTCACGGCTAATTTTATCGGCATCGATTGCATAACGGCGATCATGCCCAGGGCGATCAGCAACATAAGTAATTTGCTCACGATAAGATTTCTCTTTCGGGACTATCTCATCCAACAAATCACAAATAGTCAGCACAACATCGATGTTTTTCTTTTCGTTGTGCCCGCCAATGTTATAGGTTTCACCCGCTTTACCTTCAGTAACTACGGTATATAACGCACGAGCATGATCCTCTACATACAACCAGTCGCGGATCTGATCTCCTTTGCCATAAATAGGTAATGCCTTACCTTCCAGTGCATTAAGAATAACCAGTGGAATAAGCTTTTCCGGGAAATGATAAGGGCCATAGTTGTTCGAGCAATTAGTCACAATTGTCGGTAAACCATAAGTACGTTTCCATGCGCGAACCAAATGATCGCTTGACGCTTTAGAAGCAGAATACGGACTACTTGGCGCGTATGCTGTTGTTTCCGTAAATAACGGTAACGTTTCATTGCTATTTACTTCATCTGGATGAGGCAAATCGCCATACACTTCATCAGTAGAAATATGATGAAAGCGGAAGTTTTTTTTCTTTTCATCATCCAGACCAGACCAATAATTGCGCGCTGCTTCTAAAAGTACGTAAGTTCCTACAATATTAGTTTCAATGAATGCCGCCGGGCCGGTTATTGAGCGGTCAACGTGGCTCTCAGCCGCCAGGTGCATCACCGCATCTGGCTGGTGTTGTGAAAAAATACGAGCCATCGCTGCGGCATCGCAGATATCTGCATGCTCAAATGAATAACGTTCAGAATCAGAAATTTCAGCGAGCGATTCCAGGTTTCCGGCGTATGTTAATTTATCGACATTAACAACACTATCTTGCGTATTATTTATTATGTGACGAACAACAGCAGAACCAATAAATCCTGCGCCACCAGTAACAAGTATCTTCACTTTTTTATTCCATATAGCCAGAGAGCATGCTGTGAAATAGACTGCTCCAGATTTGATTAATAGATGCATTAATGCACGCTACCGCCCCTGGCTTAACAGCTACCAGAGCACTGCGTACATTTCCACGATGTGACGAGCGTAACCCACTCGTGCCAAATCCGAAAAATTCAAACGCTAATTGTCTTACCAAACAGCTGTAGAAACAAGGAAAATCCTGGAAAAATTTGAACTATGATTGCAAGCTAACATACTGTTTTTATTATATTTATAAAAACAACAACGGCAGTGAGATTCAATGAGCAAAACTTATGCTACGAATCTTCACTGCCGTTTTTAATTACTTACTGACCGACACTTCCAGTCAGGAATTTGTTACTCGCTTAACAACTTCTCAATGCCTTTGCGGAACTTAGCGCCTTCCTTCAGGTTACGCAGCCCATACTTCACAAACGCTTGCATATAACCCATTTTCTTACCACAGTCGTAACTGTCCCCAGTCATCAGCATTGCGTCAACTGCTTGTTTTTTTGCCAACTCAGCAATGGCATCAGTCAACTGAATACGTCCCCATGCTCCAGGTTGAGTACGCTCCAGTTCAGGCCAAATATCGGCAGAAAGCACATAACGCCCTACAGCCATGATGTCTGAGTCCAGGGTCTGCGGCTGATCCGGTTTTTCGATAAATTCAACAATGCGGCTGACTTTGCCTTCGCGATCAAGCGGATCTTTGGTCTGGATGACGGAGTATTCAGAGAGATCGCCCGGCATGCGTTTTGCCAGAACCTGGCTGCGGCCAGTTTCGTTAAAGCGCGCAATCATTGCTGCCAGGTTGTAACGCAGCGGATCGGCACTGGCGTCGTCGATAACAACATCCGGCAGCACCACGACAAACGGGTTATCGCCAATGGCTGGTCTGGCACACAAAATCGAGTGGCCCAGACCTAAAGGTTCCCCCTGACGCACGTTCATAATGGTCACACCTGGCGGGCAGATAGATTGTACTTCCGCCAGCAGCTGGCGCTTCACGCGCAGTTCAAGGAGAGATTCTAATTCATAAGAGGTATCGAAGTGATTTTCGACTGCGTTCTTGGACGCATGAGTTACCAGGAGGATTTCTTTGATCCCTGCAGCCACAATCTCGTCAACAATGTACTGAATCATTGGCTTGTCGACGATCGGTAGCATCTCTTTAGGAATCGCCTTAGTTGCAGGCAACATATGCATCCCAAGACCCGCTACAGGAATAACTGCTTTTAAATTCGTCATTATTTCATCCACCTGTAAAATGGTTGCTGAATTATAGCTTGTTCGATTTTTTTCGCCAGCATCAATTCCCCTGAATTGATTACTGATTTACTTCCGATGTTACGCCGCTTCGCTCAAGATTGCAGTAGCGTTATTCCTAAGTATGGCTCTATTTTTCCAGGAATGGTCGCAAATCTACCTGCCCCGTTCCGGCAGCTTAAAGTTAATATTTTCCACATTAACGACATGGTGATTAATCCTGTCGATATCGACTGAACTTTGTCCTTTTTCATTCACCGCATGAACATTTACCAGCGACAGTAACGTCTCGTTCTTTGCCATAAAGACACCACGAACGTCCTTTCGCAGGTCGAAATTCATGGTCAATGCCGGCCCCGCAGTGGATTCTTGCATTACGTTGATATTACGCATAAAAATGTGTTGCGGCTTGTTGTGAAGCTCCAGCGAAGAACGCTTTATTTCAATGTTGGTCAACGCCACGAATGAGACGGCATTCCCTGCGGAAATTTGGATTCCGCGCAATTTCCAGGCAATGTTAGTGTTATCAAGATGAATATTATTCAATCTGAAGTTTTGTGGTATTGAGAGATACTTACCTTTAATGACTCCGTAACCGATTAACATTCCGGCACTATTGGTCATTTCTATATTGTCAATAACAAAGTTATCACATCCATATATCGCTACCGTGGCGTTATCAATACCCGCTTTCTTGCTGAAAGCTGGCGTAATATTATGAGCCTTGATATTACGAATGATGAAGTGTTTGCCGTTCTCAACATGAATCAGTTGCCGACAATCCGCTCCCGTGATATTCGCCACCACAAAGTTTTTAACCGACTGGTCTTCCGGGTAGTTATTATTGTAAGTACTTCCTGCCAGTCCTATGCCAATACCCCAGTTGATTTTGCCGTTAGTACAGTTGATGCGCTCGATGACATGGTCAGATATCAAAATGTCGCGATCATTGATTGCTACATTCCATTCAATAGCGTCGCCCTGTAAATCGCTGAACTTACAATTGGTGATGTTGGCACCGATAATCTGGTTATGAAATCCCTGGCGTAAAATGGCGTAATTAGCGTGGCTAACAGTCAGGTTATCGATAGTCAGGTTGCGCATGACACGTTTATTTTTGCCGCCGATATAAATCTGCGTTACCGGGCCAAAGCCGCTCAACGCCAACCCTTTAATGGTGCAGTCAGAACCGCGCACATCAAGGGTGATGTTATGCATACTGCCTCCCTCCCCCCCTGTCACCTGACTGCCGTCCTGTAAGACAAGTCGCCCTCTGCCGTTGCCGCGCAGGCTTCCAAGGATGTGTAACGTTTTGCCACGAGGAATGAAGATGCCGGTGTTGATATTGTCACAAACCAATCCGGCAGGCACGACGACCGTTTGCCCTTCGCTGAAAGCCTGTTTAAATGAGGCGATCCAGTCGTGTGGATTGTAGTCGTTGATATTAACGCTTTGTCGGGCAGGAAGTGCACGGGCGAAAGGGGTATGAAGGAAGGCAAGCGCCGAGCTTGCCGTCAGGAAGGTGCGTCGGGAGAGTTTTTTAAATGGCATGCGTTCTCCTCTATAAAGCTCGCAACAAGCTGGCGAGTTCTCGGTTAATCACCTGCTGGTTAAAATCGTGTTCGACTTTTTCGCGAGCACGTTTGACGACCGGAGCCAGTTCGTCGGTGTCCAGTTGACTAAACGCCGCCAGTCGTTGCGCCAGTGCGCGTGCATCGTTCTCAGGCACCAGCCAGCCGGATTTATCGGCCTCCACCAGTTCCGGTATTCCGCTATGCAGAGTGGAAACTACTGGAATACCGACCGCCATCGCTTCCATTAGCGCCACCGGAATACCTTCCATATCGCCATCCGCACCCGTTACCGATGGCAACAAGAAAACATCCGCGTTGTCGAGCATCGCTTTCACTTCATGGCTCGGTTTAAAGCCCGGCATCTCCACCACATCTTCCAGTTGATATTGTTCGATGAGGGTGCGCAGGCGTCGTTCCCACGGGCCAATGCCGAGAATGCGATAGCGAAATGCCACGCCCTGCTCTTTCAACTGACGGCAGGCTTCAATCGCCACGTGCAGGCCTTTTTTCTCGGTTAAGCGTGCGACGGAAATGATTTCCAGCGGTGTTGCGGGGGCTTTTACCGGACGCGGGCTAAAGCGCGTCATATCCACGCCCATGCGCGATACGGCGATTTTTTCCCTCGGGCAACCCATTTTTTGCAGCCTTCCGGCCCACAGATCGCTGATCGGTAGCATCAGGTCGCCACGGCGGAACAATTGTTGATATTCGGGAGTGTAGTGGTTGAGCACTTCCCGACTGGAGATATCAATGCCATGGAAGATAGTCGCAATTTTGCCGCGAATGACACCCAGTTCGCGTAGTTTTGCTGCAGTTACCCCCGCCGGGCCAAAATGAGCGATAAAGACATCGGCATGAAACGGTGTTGAGACCTGGCCGCAAATAGCAGACAAAATCAGGTTCCGCGACTCGGCGCCATAGCGTTTGAGGTTGAGCGCCTGCCAGGTATTTTTACGATGAATGCCGCGTAAGGTCTGGCTGGCGCGATGACGCAGCTTCGCCACTTTGCCCGTAGGTTCGTCCTGTAACCAGCGGGTTCTGGCGGCAAGGTTATATTTCGTCCATGCCGAGTGGGTGTTCTGGGTGTCGCCTTTTTGCAGCGCGACAATCTCCACCTCAAATCCTATATCAATAAACGCGGTAATTTGGTTGAGGACGAAGGTTTCCGACGACAGCGGAAATTTCAGTAAAAAGAAGCCGACCTTCATTTCGCCTCCCCGATGCGCTCAAGCACAGATTGCACCATCTGCATTCCTGTCTGACGTTCGCGACTGACGGCTTCGTTAAGTCGCGCGTTCAGCGCCGGAAGCTGGCCTAAGGTATCCGCAACCATCGCTTGCAGGCTGCCGTCCAGTAAATGACGGATATCAATTGCCATCTCTGGCAGTCCCAGCTGCTGCATAATCCCGGCGGATTTATGTTCGTAGTTGATGGCAATCGCCGGAGTGGAGAAATTCATCGAGATAATGGCAGAGTGCAGGCGCGTACCGACGGTGAGTTCACAGGCCTCCAGAATTTTGCCCATTTCCAGATCGTTGAGTTCATCCATCACTACGTGGTAACGGGCAGGATCGCTGATGTGCTGGCGCAGATTAAGCGCCACCATGCGGTCGTCTTTGTTATAGCTGTCGATGCCCGTACAGGTGGAGAGCGCAATGACCTGATAGCCTTCGTCGAGAATGCGATTGACCACCCCGGCAAAGGCTTTTTCATACGCTTGCTGAGTGGTGCCGAGACGTTTGTCGAACGGTGCCAGTTCGCGCAGGGTAATTGCCACCGTTTTCTGTTGTGCGGCAACGTCCAGCCAGTGTTGAACAGCATAGCTGGCGGTGAAATCTTCTGTGTGGTGATCGACCAGCCACGCGGTATCGACGCCATGTTCAACTTTTGCGGTAGTGATATTGCTGCGTTTCATCAGTTCAAGACTGACCGATTCGCGCAGGATCAGCGCGTCGCAGTGACCAAAGACGTAGTTCGCCAGTTGGTTAAATTGCTCATCCTGGAATGGACCGACGCTATGACCAATCATAAACAGCGGCTTTTTTGCCATAAACGTGCAAAGTGCGTGTTCAAACTGCGGCACGCCGTAGAGATCGACAAAAAACGATCCGCCGACCTGGATAATGGCGTCGTAACCTGACAGCAGGCGCACGAAGTCGGTGAATCCCTGGGCGATAGCGATATTACGCAGCTTGCCAGTGTCGGTCACACGGGAAAGCAATACCTGATGCTGGTAGCGGCGACGGAGGACTTTTTTAACGCGCCCGACAACGCCCGCCGCGCTGTTGTGTTGTTTCATTTGCAGGAACAGCGGATCGCCCATTACCGGGCGATTGAGCAGCCAGGAAGAACTGACCGGATAGCGGCTCATCACGTCCACTTCGGCGTGTGGATTGAGGATGTTGATGGCATCAAGTAGGCCGCGCAAGATGGCGCTGTCGCCACGATTGCCGCAAGTGTGGTTGCCCAGAATAAGTAATTTCATTATGACCTCAAAAGGAGTTCTAAATTGCTTCGGTGCTATGGTTGATGATTAAGAGTTAAACCGGTGACATATTCAAAGCTGTGCTCGATCAGTCCCCTCGCCCCCTGGGGAGAGGGTTAGGGTGAGGGGGAAAATGCGCACGACCTTACGGGATAACCATTCACCCCGCCCGTAAAAGCATTTTCATTTTTTCGCTGCGACAAAACTGACGCTTCACTTCCACCACCAGCGGATGGCGCGATAGCACAATCATCACCACAAACGCCAGCACGCCCGTGGCTATTTGCACCGCCAGCAGCATCCCCAGCGCCAGTTGCCCTTTCAGCACAATGCCCAGCACATAACTGACCACCAGCGTCGGCAGCGAGAGATAAAACGGCAGCCACAAACTCAGAATGTACTGGCGATAACTGGAACCAAGAACCGGTTTAATCATCACGAAGTAACTCAGAATGGTGTTGATAATCTGCACCAGCAGGAAACCGAGCGTGACGCCGATCGCGCCCGCCATCTGCCCACCGATAACAATCGACGGAATAAACAGAAAGGTTTTGAATACGTTGAATTTAAAGCTGATATCGACCCGCGCTTTCGCCATCAGCAGCGAACCAATCGGGTTACCCACTGAACGCAGAAGCCCCACCACACACAGCAATTGCAGCACCGGAATAATGCTGTTCCACTTCTCACCAAAGACCAGCGGTACAAAGTTATTCGACACCACCATCAGCCCCAGCAGCGCCGGAAAGTTGATAATCCCCACCACCGACAGCAACTTGTAGAAGTTCACGCGCAGCTTTTCGGTGTCGTCCTGAATTTTGGCAAACGCCGGAAACAACACGCGGGTGATGATGGGGTTCAGCTTCATCGGCGGCACAACGGCCACGTTGTACGCAAGGTTGTATCCCCCTGCCACGCCCGCGCCGAGAATACGCGCCAGCACCAGCGTTGAAAGGTTGGTATTGAGATAGTTGATGATGCTGTCCGCCGTCAGCCAGGCACCAAAGCGTAAGTTCGGTGCCACCGACGCCAGCGAGAAATGCAGACCGGGGCGATAAATTTTGCGGCCAAAGTAGCCAAACAGCAGCGTTCTCACCGCACTATTGACCAGATAACCGAGGATCGCGGTCATCGCCAGCGGCCAGAAATGGGCGCTAACCACCGTAAAAGTGAAACCCGCCAGCACCGCGCTGGTTTCGATCATGCCGATTTTGTTGAACTCCAGCTCTTTTTGCATCAACGCGCGGAACTGCTGCCCGTGGGGGATCACCACAAACGCCAGCGACAATGTTTTAATCAACGGTGCCAGGTCCGGGTTATTCAGCACGTCGCCGATGACATCACTCAACAAAAACACCGCCACGCACACCACGATCCCCAGCCCGACGTTCAGCCAGTACAGCGTGGTGAGTTCAAGGTGACTGATTTCTTTTCGCTGAATAATGGAGTTAGCGATACCGAAGTCAGAAAGCGTATCTGCCAGCGCGATGATCACCAGCGACACAGTCAGCAGGCCGAACTGGTGGTTATCGATAATCCGCGCCAGTACGGTCATCTGCACTAGCCCGAGGCCAATGATGATCACCGTGGCAATCGCCGACCACTTCGCGCCGCTGATGGTTTTTTCACGTAAGCTCATATCAATATGCCGCTTTGTTAACGAAGCCTTTGAATACCGTCAGGAAAACGATTTTGATATCGAACCAGACGCTCCATTCGCGGATGTACTCAAGGTCGAACTCGACGCGTTTTTCCATTTTCTCCAGCGTGTCGGTTTCGCCGCGCCAGCCATTAATCTGCGCCCAGCCAGTAATGCCCGGTTTCACCTTATGCCGCAGCATGTAGCCTTCAATGAGCTGGCGATATTGTTCGTTATGCGCCACCGCGTGCGGACGTGGACCGACAATCGACATCCCCCCGGTCAGCACATTGATAAACTGCGGCAGTTCGTCCAGCGAGGTGCGACGCAGAAAGTTCCCCACTTTGGTGACGCGCGGATCGTTCTGCGTCGCCTGGGTCACCACTTTGTCGTTCTCCATCACTTTCATGGAACGGAACTTCCACACTTTGATCGGCTTGCCATCCATGCCGTAGCGAGTCTGGCGGAAAATAACCGGCCCAGGTGAACTGAGTTTCACCGCCAGCGCAATGCAGCACAGCACCGGGGAGATCAGCAGCAGGATCAGCGTTGCCAGCACAATATCTTCCGCACGTTTGAGCAGGCGGTTAACCCCGGAAAGCGGCGTGTCGTAAAGCGGCACCACCGGTACGCCGTTCATCTCTTCGATACGGGAATGGAGAATGTTGAAGGTAAAGACATCGGGGATCAGCAGCACCGAACAGGTGGTGTCCGCCAGTTGATGGACCAGTTTTTTCACGCGCGCGCCGTCGCACATCTGCATCGCGATATAGACGTTATGAATCTTGCCCGCTTTTGCATCCTCTACCAGCTGTTGCAGATTGCCCGCCCAGTCGTTAGAAACGCCGCCCGGTTTTGGGTCGTGGTATACGCCCACCACTTCAAACCCTAACCACGGCTGATTACGGAAGCTCTCCATCAGCATTTGTCCGGCGGCTAAATCCCCCGCTACGGCGACCATACGCTTGTTATAGCCATGATTACGCAGCCAGCCCGCCCCAATGCGAATACATGAACGGCAAACCACCAGTCCGATGCTGGTCAGCCCATACCACGCCAGCCAGATTTTCAGTTGCGTGTCGAAATCATTGTTGAACGCCACCAGTCCGGCGCTGAAAATCACGCTTAAGGTCCAGTTTTGTAACAACAGAGCAAATTCTGTCGCTGCCCGAACACCGCGCCATGAGCGATAAAAATCGGTGATGCCGCCCAGCATCTGGAACACCACCAGCGTAATCAGCGCCACCAACAGGTGCATGTAGAGGAATGACAGTCCGCTGACTTCGCAAACCAGCCATAGTCCGGCAAACATGATGGTGATATCTGAAAAGCGTTGCACCATAGAGATTAACGATGCATTGGTTTTCGCTCGCTCGCGCTTTTTTAGATTTGTCATCGTTGTTCCTGTTATTAGCCCCTTACCCGCAGTGGGGTAAGGGAAGATCCGACATTACTCGTTCAGCAACGTCAGCAGAGTTCGCGTTCGCGCTTCCATCAGCGGTACATCGCCGCGCGATTCCACATTCAACCGCACCACCGGTTCGGTGTTGGAGGAGCGCAGGTTAAAGCGCCAGTCGGCAAAGGTCATGCTGATGCCATCGGTGCGATCCACCGCCAGCGCCTCACGGCTAAAATGCTGTTCGACGCGGTTAATCGCCTCAACGGGGTGCGCCAGTTTGCTGTTGATCTCACCGCTTGCCGGAAACGCTGCCATCCGGTCGCGCACCAGTTCGCCCAGCGTTTTCCCTTTCAGGCACACCAGTTCGGCGACCAGCAGCCACGGGATCATGCCGCTGTCGCAGTAAGCGAAATCACGGAAGTAATGGTGGGCGCTCATTTCGCCACCGTAGATGGCGTCTTCCTTGCGCATACGTTCTTTAATAAAGGCGTGTCCGGTTTTCGACATCACCGGCGTGCCACCTGCGGCAGTCACCACATCAACGGTGTTCCAGGAAAGACGTGGATCGTGGATGATCTTCGCGCCGGGATTTTTTTCGAGGAATGCTTCTGCCAGTAGACCGACAATGTAGTAGCCCTCGATAAACTGCCCTTTTTCGTCAAACAGGAAGCAGCGGTCAAAATCGCCATCAAAGGCAATGCCCATATCCGCGCCGTGTTTGATGACCGCATTGCGGGTGTCGTCGCGGCATTCCGGCAGCAGCGGGTTAGGAATACCGTTGGGGAAATTGCCATCCGGCGTGTTGTGTACTTTGATTAATTCCACCGGTGCGCCGAGGGCTTTAAAGCGGGCTTCGATAGCGTCCACCACCGGACCCGCCGCGCCGTTCCCGGAGTTAATCACCAGCTTGAGCGGCGTGAGGTTTTTGACGTTGATATAACCGAACAGGTGCTCAACGTAAGCGTCACGCAGATTGATTTGCTGATAGCGACCGCGTTTGGTTTCATCAACGGGAGGGAAGTCGTTGGCTTCTGCCAGGCGCTGGACGTCGCGCAGTCCGGTATCACCGCTGATCGGGCGAGCCCCTTCGCGCACCAGCTTCATGCCGTTGTAATCCATCGGATTATGGCTGGCAGTAACTTCAATGCCGCCATCCACGCCGAGATGGAACGTGGCGAAATAGATCTCTTCGGTGCCGGACATACCGATATCCAGCACATCGACGCCCGCATCCTGTAAACCTTTCGCCAGCGCCAGTTTTAAGGTTTCGCTGGTGAGGCGGACATCACCGCCTAACACAATGGTTTTCGGTTTGAGAAATTCGCCATAGGCACGCCCAATACGCCAGGCGATATCTTCATTCAGTTCTTCGCCTAGTTTTCCGCGAATATCATAGGCTTTAAAGCAGGTTAATTTTTTCATATCGTTACCCTTTTTCAGGCAATAGTTGGCCCTGACCGAAGCGGCCAATTTTGTTTTTGTCGTTATTTGCCGGAGATTTATTCCGGTTGATTATTCAACTGCTACACCCGTCCGTAGCGATCCGCGAAACGCACCACATCATCCTCTTCGAGATAAGAGCCGGAGCGCACTTCAATTAAATCGAGCGGAATTTTCCCCGGGTTTTCCAGGCAATGCGTCGCCCCCAGCGGAATATAAATGGACTCGTTTTCACCGAGCAGTTTGATATCACCGTCAATGGTGACTTTTGCCGTTCCCGCTACCACCACCCAGTGTTCCGCGCGGTGATGGTGCATCTGTACCGACAAGCCCTCACCCGGTTTCACAGTTATGCGTTTTACCTGGTAGCGGTCGCCTGCGTCGATAGAGTCATATTTGCCCCACGGGCGATACACTTCGCGATGCACCCGATGCTCATGGCGACCATCGGCTTTGATCTGCTCGACCACTTTTTTCACATCCTGCACTGCATTGCGATCGGCAATCAGCACCGCGTCTTTGGTCTGCACCACCACCAGATCTTTCACCCCGACGGTGGTGACCAGGCCTGATTCGGCATACACATAGCTGTTTTCGGTTTTGTGATTAATCACGTCACCGTGGCAAACGTTGCCCTCGGCGGTGTGGGCGCTGATCTCCCATAAAGAGGACCAGGAACCGACATCGCTCCAGCCCGCATCCATCGGCACCACAACGGCATCAGCTGTACGTTCCATGACCGCGTAGTCCACCGACTCTTCCGGGCAGGCGAGAAACGCTTCTTCATCCACGCGAATAAAATCAAGATCCGGATCGACGGCGCTCATCGCTTTTTCACAGGCATTGAGAATATCCGGGCGATATTTTTTCAGTTCTTCGAGATAGCGTCCGGCGCGGAACAGGAACATGCCGCTGTTCCAGTAATATTCGCCGCTTGCCACATAGGCCTGGGCTGTTTCCAGATTCGGTTTTTCGACAAACTGCGCCACTTCAAAGGCCACCGTATCCTGCTTACCAGCAGACACTTCACCGCGACGAATATAGCCATAACCGGTTTCGGGTAGATCCGGCACAATGCCGAAGGTTACCAGCTTGCCTGTTTCAGCATACGGCATGGCGTTACTCACGGCGGTGCGGAACGCGTCTTCATCTGCAATCACATGATCAGCCGCCAGCACCAGCATTAACGGGTCACTCTCCGGGCTGTGACGTGTTGCCGCCAGCGCCGCCAGCGCAATGGCTGGTGCAGTGTTGCGCCCTGCCGGTTCGAGAATAATGTTCTCGGTGAGTTTGTTCAGTTGACGCAGCTGTTCCGCGACAATAAAGCGGTGCTGCTCATTGCAAATCACCACCGGGCTTTCGCACTCCACGCCGTTCAGGCGACAGATGGTGGTTTGCAGCATGGTGAGATCGCCTTTCAGGCATAAAAACTGCTTGGGATAAAGTACGCGGGAAAGCGGCCATAAGCGGCTACCGGAGCCACCTGCCATCACGACTGGATAGAGTTTCGACTGCGCCATAATTATCCCCGAATATCATTAATAAATTGACGTAACACGTTCTCTTTATCGAGCGTGCGTTCGGCATATTCACGTGCCACCGTGTTGTGTTTGGGCAGCTGAAGCGCCTGACGAATCCCCGCTACCAGCGCCTCGACCGATTCCGGTTCTACGCAAACCGCAATCCCCGGAAAGGTTTCGCAAAGCTGCCCAAGTTCTGTGTGGGCTTCTGCGGTAATCACCGCGTTACCGCCTACCGCCAGAATATTGGTCAACTTCGACGGCAATACGGCATCTGCCGCACCGCGTTTTTGCACCACCAGATGGCAATCGCCCATCTTCAGCAGTGCAGGCAGGGCTTCATAAGATTGCAGCGGGAAAAATTGCATGTTGCGCAGCCCACGCTGTTGCGCCATTTTTTCCAGCCGCGCTTTACCGCCGCCCTGCCCGACAATGGCAAAAATCAGCGGTTCATCACGCAGGCGATCGGCAGCTTCAATAACGTTTTCCAGCCCCTGCTTTTCACCAATATTGCCGGAGTAAAGAATGATTTTTTTGTTATCCGGCAGGCCAAGTTGGTTACGAAGGGCATCAACATCGGCCTCTGCGACATGTTGAAAACGGGCAATTTCTGACCAGTTGGGGAAGAAGATGACGTTTTCCGCCGCCACACCTTTTTCGATGGCTTTATTCATCATCGAGCGCGAAATCGTCGAGACGTTGTCGACGTTATGCAATCCGCTACGCTCGAACGCCGTTGCCAGTTGTGCCACTTTGCCGCCTTTGCCTTTTCCGGCAAGGCCTAGCCCCAGCATGGCATCCACTTCGTAATCCTGAATATGCAGCACGGTACGTGCGCCAGAGAGTTTCGCCAGCAGGCGCATTCCCGGCGTACAAAACAGCGTTGGCACCACGCCAATAATGCGATCTGGTTTCCAGCGACGTTGCGCCATCAGCGGAAAGAAACTGCTGGCGGCAAAACTACCGAGATGCAACAGTCGCTTCAGAGTACTGGGCTGTTTTGGCACATACAGCGGGCAGCGCCACACCGTGGCGGCCCCCTCTTCCCGTTTGTAACGCCAGGAGGAATAGTTCTCGCCCACCTGCCATTGCGGGTAGTAAGGCGGTGCGGTAATGACCCGCACCTCATGACCTTGTGCCGCCAGCCATTCCACCATCTCGCCGGTGTATTTGCCGATGCCGGTTAACTCCGGCGAGTAGTTAATGCCGTAGACCAGTATTTTCATAATCCGGGTACTCCGGCACGCTTCTCAGCGAGAAAATAGGCGCGGCTGTTAGCGTGAACATCGTTACTGGCGAGCAGCGCGTCCGGCGTCAGCCAGCGGTAATCGTCATGCTGTTCATCCGGCAGTAACAGCTCTTCTTCAGCGACTCTGAAGCGAAAACCGAGCACCACATAGTGAGTGGTGAAATCCGTGCCGGAGAAATTATCGTCATAAAAGTGCTGCCAGACACCGTAAAACTGGCCTGCTGTTATCGGCAGACGCAGCCCCAGTTCCGCCATCGTCAGCCGCTCAAATGCGGCTTCCAGCGTTTCGTCTTTCTGCACGCGCCCTCCCGGCACAAACCAGTAACCCTGCGCCGGGCGGTTGGTTCTTTTGCCAAGCAGAAACTCGCCGCGACTGTTCTCGACAATAAAGTCGAGAGAGACAAGCGGGGTGGAGCGCACTACCGTGGCAAAGTCTTCCTGACGTAAAAACATCATTACCCCCGAAAGCGGTCTTGATTCTCAAGGAACCACTGGTAAGTGCTGGCAAGCCCCGCTTCCAGTGAGATTTCGTGATACCAGCCAAGCTGATGCAGGCGCGTCACATCCAGCAGTTTGCGCGGCGTGCCATCCGGTTTACTGGCATCAAAAACCACCCGACCTTTGTAACCCACCACTTTGGCGATGGTTTGCGCCAGCTCACGGATAGTGCAGTCAACGCCCGTGCCGACGTTAATGTGCGACAGCATCGGCTGGGTGTTTTCCAGCCAGACTTCGTGCGCCAGCTCCATCACATGAATGCTCGCCGCTGCCATATCATCGACGTGCAGAAATTCGCGCATCGGTGTACCGCTGCCCCACACCACCACGTCCGGCGCATTCTGTGCCGTCGCCTCGTGGAAGCGACGCAGCAATGCTGGGATCACATGCGAATTACTTAGATGGAAGTTGTCGTGTGGCCCGTACAGGTTGGTCGGCATGACTGAGCGGTAATCGCGTCCATACTGGCGGTTGTAAGATTCGCACAGTTTGATCCCAGCGATTTTGGCAATGGCATAAGGCTCGTTGGTCGGCTCCAGCGTGCCCTGTAACAGCTCGCTTTCTGCCATCGGCTGTTTTGCCAGTTTCGGGTAGATACAGGACGATCCGAGAAACAGCAGTTTGTTCACGTCGTTCTGATGCGCGGCGTGAATGATGTTGCTCTCAATCATCATGTTCTGGTAGATGAAATCCGCCGGATACGTGTTATTGGCAACAATACCGCCCACTTTCGCCGCTGCCAGATAAACCTGGTCAATGCGCTCGCTGGCAAAGAAATCATGCACCGTGCGGCTGTCCAGCAGGTTCAGCTCGTCGCGGGTGCGTAATACCAGCTCCACATCACCGCGCTGTTCGAGCTGACGCCTGATGGCGGAACCGACCATCCCGCGATGGCCAGCAATAAAAATGCGTTGTTTACTCATGCTTATGACTCCAGCGCGATCGCCACGTCGTAGCCGTGAGATTTCAGCAGAGAGTGTTTTTTCGCCGCTTCGAGGTCATTAGCCACCATTTCAGACACCATCTCTCTGAGGGTGATTTCAGGTTTCCAGCCCAGTTTTTCGTGCGCTTTGGTCGGGTCGCCGAGCAGCGTTTCAACTTCAGCCGGACGGAAGTAGCGCGGGTCAACGGCGATAATTACATCACCTGGTTTAACGCCCGGCGCGTCATGCCCGGTGACGGAAACCACAATGCCCTTTTCTTCAACGCCCGTGCCTTCAAAGCGCAGTTTGATGCCCAGCTGTGCTGCCGCCATTTCCACGAACTGACGCACGGAGTACTGAACGCCGGTAGCAATAACGAAATCTTCCGGTTGTTCCTGTTGCAGCATCATCCACTGCATTTTTACGTAGTCTTTAGCATGGCCCCAGTCACGCAGGGAATCCATATTGCCGAGGTACAGGCACGACTCCAGCCCCTGGGCGATGTTGGCGATTGCGCGGGTGATTTTGCGGGTAACGAAGGTTTCGCCGCGGCGCGGGGATTCATGGTTGAAGAGAATACCGTTGCAGGCGTACATGCCGTAGGATTCGCGGTAGTTAACGGTGATCCAGTAGGCATACAGTTTGGCGACCGCATACGGAGATCGCGGGTAGAACGGCGTGGTTTCTTTCTGCGGAATTTCCTGCACCAGACCGTACAGTTCAGAGGTGGAAGCCTGATAGAAACGGGTTTTCTTTTCCAGACCGAGGAAGCGGATCGCCTCCAGCAGGCGCAGCGTACCCATCGCATCAACGTCTGCGGTATATTCTGGTGACTCAAAAGAGACCGCAACGTGGCTCATTGCGCCCAGGTTGTACACTTCATCCGGCTGCACTTCACGCAAAATGCGCGTCAGGTTGGAGGTATCACTCAGGTCGCCATAATGCAGATGGAATTTCGGGTTGCAGGTGTGCGGATCCTGATAAATGTGATCCACGCGCTCGGTGTTGAATGACGATGCACGACGCTTAATACCATGCACCTCGTAACCTTTTTCCAGCAGAAACTCTGCCAGGTAAGAACCGTCTTGTCCGGTTACACCGGTGATGAGAGCGACTTTTGACATGTCTTATTCCTCTGTATTTTTTGAATTTATTCAGTTTCAACGCGTTCGCGTATCACCAATGCGGGATTCCCCCGGCAAACCACATTTGCCGGAAGCGATTTAAAAACACTGCTTCGCGCACCCACGACGGTGCCGTCGCCGATCGTGACGCCAGGCGCGACAAAGACATCTGTCGCCAGCCAGCATTTCTCGCCAATCACAATAGGCGTGGCGTTAATGGTGAAATGTCGACTTGCGTGGTCATGGCTACCGGTGCACAAATAACTTTTTTGTGAAATCACTGAATGTGCACCAATGGTTATTTCGCCGAGGGTATATAAATTGACGTCATCGCCGACCCACGCGTAATCACCTAAGGTTAATTTCCACGGATAGGTAATTTTTACTGACGGACGAATAACTACGTTTTTTCCTATTTTTGCGCCGAATAAACGTAATAAAAATGCCCGCCAGCGATACAATACTTGTGGCGACCAGGCAAATATTGTTGCCTGTACTGCCCACCACAATTGCACTTTAATAGCGTTGCCGCCCCGGAACCCTTTCGGCACCGAGAAACCGCTTAAATCTTGCATTGTTTTCCCTTATATTCAGCTTTTGTTATATAAGGCTTTCGTCTTTGAGGTAGTACGTTGGCGTAAATGCCAGGATAATTCTGCCCAGAAGCCAGGCACATGTAATATTTGTCGTTGGACTTTTTTCGCATCGGCACACAATTCCATATTATTGGTGGTAGATACCCCACCCATGGAAAATTCAGACACCAGGCCATTGAGTTTTTTAAATGCATAACCAGCTTTATACATTTTGGCCGCCAGCGCGTAATCGGAAGAAACTTTATATTCCAGGTCATAACGCCATTTTTTCAAGCCTGATACCGGGAAAAATATCGCCTGATGACTGGCGGGCAAGCTGTGATAAATATACCAACCCGGTTTGGCGCTACGTTTAATTTTATGTCCGTCGCCAAAATCCAGCAGCGCATCGCCGGTGATCATCACGTTATCTTTTTGCATTTTTAACTTACGGACAAAATGTGCGGCATCCTGATGGAAAATATCGCCCGAGTTGAGAAACAACGCGAACTTGCCTTGCGCCATTTCTATGCCTTTGTTCATGGCGTCATAGATACCGTTATCTGGCTCGCTGACAAAGCGTAGGTTATAGATACCATTGAGATTTTGCAGATACTCACGGGTGCCGTCATTGGAACCGCCATCGACAACAATCCATTCGAAGCTGATATCGTCCGCCTGCGCCAGATGCGCCAGCGAGGCATGTGTTTTGACTATCCCTTCGAGGTTACGAAACGCGACAGTGATTATGCTAAGCAACATGTTTTACCTCGTTATCCCCGTCATACTTCAAGCTGCATGTGCGTTGGTTTTCCTCGCTCACCCCAGTCACGTACTCGTGTACGCTCCTGGGGATTCGCTGCGTCACCAACTTCCTGCAACTCGAATTATTTAGGGTGTATATTTAACGCTTTTCGCAAAATAAACGGACAGACGATTAAAAATGCATATTCCGGGCTAAATATCGAACCGGTAAAAAACAGCGACACCGGAGTAAAAAGATATAATTGCACGCGAAAATTGCGGTTATCACCAAAAGCGTTGATCATCATTTTTATCACTTTCCCCATGTACCACAGCGATAAAAACACTGCGAACCAGGAAAAATAAATAATCAGCAGATACAAACCATTGTCTATGGTTTTTCCAACATCCGCACCGTTAAATATTCCGAATGATGCGACATATTCATAAAGTGAGCCAAATCTGACTACACCGTCAATATGGGTCAAAGAATAACCGACCATCACCAGCGGACCGACAATACGATAATATGATGACGATCCTTCTGTGCCCAAATCTCCCAGACGGGTGGAAATATAAGGAAACGCGATTACCACACCAACCAGGAATACAGCCAGAGAAATCAATGCTAACGGTAACTTTTTCTTAATCGCCTCTTTATTCAGATATTGGAACGCCCACTCCAGCAAATAAAACAGGATAAAGGTCATAACCCCTGAAAACGATCCAGATAATATTATTCCTGCGAGAATCATAGCATCTGTTTTAGGCGTTTTGATACCAAACTGTTTGATACTGAGCCAAATTGAGATTAATGCCAGAGCGAAAAATGCCGGTTCGAAATAAAGTGCTGTCGTGCGCTTGCCGCCGAATTTAATGAAATTCAGTACATAGCTGTTGCTGTAAATCAGATATTTCGAAATCGACTCCATAATACTGCTGCCGCCGGTGAGGATAATTTGCGCCATCTCCACCGCCGCCAGCGCCACCACCAGCCCGACCACCAGATAAAAGAAACGTAATATCTTGCGATGGTTGTGTGGCGAAATTGTTTTAAAACGAATACTCCACACCATGCCAATAATGATCACAATATAGACAAACAGCATGGTTGAAGTGACATATTTACTGGCATCCAACGACTGACCAAACAGGTAGTTAAACGCCGTGAGTCCCGCACCAATCCCCAGGGCAATCATCAATTTTTTAACGCTGATGCGCTCTAAAAACAGCAGTAATAAGACAGGTAAAAAAGTGACGATGGTGATGGGGAAACTTTCGCCAAGCTGGGCAATTTTGACGTTAACCAGCAGGTAAATCAGCGGCAGCAGCAGGTAGCTACAGATTCTGATAGACGTTGACATACTCCTCCAGCATCTGTTGTCCACTGTAGGCGGCGCGGCTGCGTTGGCTGAACTCAGCCAGCGTGGTACCAAATATCGCCTGCGCGATTTCCGGTTTGCTTAACTGCACCAGTTGCAGCACGTCTTCTTCGCTGACGGTTTTACCGCCGGATTTTTGCAGCACTTCCCGCGCCGCGTCGCTATGGGTAGCGATTACAGGTACACCAATCGATAGCGCCTCACACAAAATCAGCGGGTAGTTATCGACGCGAGAACTGAACACCAGCGCATCCATCTGATTGAGCGCGCTCATTAACTTGCGCTTGTCAGTTTCAAAGCCGTGATTAACCACATTACCAGCGGTGAACGGCGAGAACTTACCGAAGGTATGCAGTTCGATTTTGTTGCCCAGCGCCATCATCTCGCGCACCAGTCGCTGGTTAGTTTTGCCGTCGTAACGCAGGTCATGCGCCACCACCGCGATTTTCGGCTTACCCTGAGTTTCGCGCACCGGAGGCAAGTCCGCCAGAATCGCCTCGGTTGCCATATCAATGCCATTATTGATAATCCGGCAACGCCCTGGACCGTACAGGCTATTGAAAGCATCAGCCACATGCTGGCTGGGGGAAATAAACTGACAGCCCAGTGCCAGCATCTCACGGAATAACTGGCGTTTGCCCGCCACCAGCTGGTGCGCACGATCAATCTTCACCGGCGGATAATTATTTAAGGTCGGGCATTTCTGGCAGCCCGTTTTCCAGCCTTCGCAACCGTCGGTAAAGGCGCAGCGTCCGGTAACGCTCCAGTGATCGTGCAGCGTCCAGACCAGAGTGACATCCGGTTTGTGGTTTTTCACCTTTTCGCAAAAGCGCACCACGCTGTTAAGATTCAACCAGTAGCTATGCAGCACATGGAAATGCAGGACCACCGGTCCCGGGGTGCGAGTAATGGTGCGATATAACTCATTGAAATTGCCAAACAGATCGCGATTAAACAGACGAAACAGGGCAATGTTCGCCATCGCGGTCATCCGCGGCGTATGTTTGATGACCTGCGGATAGTTTTGATGACTGACGCTCTCTTTGCCGCCTTTGCCGTAGCCGTAGACAAAATGTGATGCCAGCCCCTGTTGCAGCGCACGCTGGTGGAGATCTAACGCCACACCTGCCGCCCCGCCTTCCGCCAGTCGCACATTAAATTGCAGAATATTCATTTAATTACCTTCACTCGCGCTTTTTCTCCCACCACCAGCGCGTTGTCCGGGACAGAGTCGAGCACCACGCTGCCCGCACCCACGGTGACGTTGTTACCAAGCGTGATATCACCAAGAATAATGACGTTGGCACCGAGCTCGACGCCGTTGCCAATGTGTGGACATGCCATGTTATTGGCACCCCGATTGCCGATAGTGACACCGTGGCGAATGGTAAAATCATCCCCCGCTACCACGTTTTTATTGATCACTACGGCGTAACCGTGATGGATAGTAAAGCGGCGGCCAATGGTCGCGGCGGCCTGGATTTCATAACCGAAAAAGCATTCGGTGATAATGCGATACAGCACCAGCAGCGGGGCCGCCCACAGATTGTTGAGGACGTTCTTTTTGCGCCACACCGAACAAAAATGAGCGACGCGATAGGCAAGAACCATGCAGCACGGGCGTAAACTCCAGCTGTTGGCGCGCAGATCTTCCAGCATCTTTAGCGCCCCCGAATACCATCAGCCAGACGTTTGCCGTTACGCACCGACAGCAGCGTCAGCAAAGTGCGCCAGGTCATACGTTTATTGCGGATCTGGTAGAGGGTAAACAGCTGATATTTTTTGCTGGCGCGGTCGAATTTGTCTTTGTGCTTGCGGTAAAAGTGGAAGTATCCGGAGAATTTTTTCGGTGACGAGGTGATCTGCATTTCACCGTGATTGATATGCAGGATCTGCGTCGCCTCTTCCACTTTCCACGGTTCGCCATACTCCACCACCATCCGCAGGAAGATGTCGTAATCCTGTGCCGCTTTCAGTTCGGTATCGAACAAACACTCTTTGAAACGCCACGCCCAGGTAAAGACCTGATTGCCAATGATATTGCGTTTATAGAACAGGCGGCGTGAATACGGCGATTTGGGATACAGCGGCAAACTTGCCGGTTGGGAATAGACTTCACCCTGGCAAACGTAATCGTTAGCGTACAAAAAGGCGTGAGTGACCAGTTGCTGTTTATGGGCGAGGAAGACGCTCAGACGGTTGGGTGTCCATTCATCATCATCATCGATCCCGGTGATGTATTCCCCTTGCGCCAGCATAATCGCCTGGTTACGTACCGCGCACGCCCCGCTGTTAATATCGTTGTGGATGTAAGTGATACGCGGATCGTTGAGGGCGGTGACGTACTGTTGCAGCTGTTCCCAGGAGGTGGAGCAATCATCCACGATGATCATCTCCCAGTTGTTGTAGTCCTGGCGCAGGACCGATTTTATCGCCCGAATCGCCAGTTGTTGGCGGTTCCAGGTCGGCATATAGATTGAGATCAGCGGATTGTCTTTCATAGTTTGTTCTCCCGGCTTATGAGCTGGTTTGCTTGCCGGATGCGGCGTGAACGCCTTATCCGGCCTACGGGGCGGTGCGAATGCAGGTGTCGTTATTTCGCGTCCGACTTATATTCGTATTCGTAATAGCCATAATCCTGATACGCGCTGGCGCGGCGGAAGATGGAGTTCAGAATCACCCCTTTCACCGGAATACCGTTTTGCTCAAAGCGGCTCAGACTGGTTTCCACTTCTTTCAAGGTGTTGACCGCATAACGCGCCACCATCAACGTGGTTCCGACATGACGCCCGACAATTGCCGCATCGGTCACTGCCAGAATCGGCGGTGTATCAATCAACACCAGGTCGTAGTTTTTACTCGCCCAGTTCACCAGTTCGGCAAAGCGTTCGCTCATCAACAGTTCAGAAGGATTTGGCGGCACCTGACCGCGCGGGATCAGGTCAAATTTGGCAATAGAGGTCGGTTTTGCAGTGGTAGTAATATCGCCCTGACCAATCAGAATTTCCGACAGGCCATTAACGTTATTGGTGCCCAACAGCTCGTGGGTGTAGCCTTTGCGCATATCGCAGTCGATCAACAACACCCGTTTATTGGTCTGGCTGATCACCGCCGCCAGGTTGGCGCAGACAAAGGTTTTACCGATTGACGGGCTAACCCCGGTCATCATCAACACATTGTTCTGCGCCTGCATCATCGCGAAGTGCAGACTGGTACGCAGACTGCGGATGGCTTCAATCGCCAGATCGGTTGGATTCCCCACCGCCAGTAGCTGGCTCTGTTTATAGCGTTTAATCCCTTTGATGGTTTTGACGCTATCGCGCGCTTTCTGCCATTCCGACAACGGGATGCTGGCATAGACGCTGATACCGTGTTCTTCCAGCACCTGCGGGCTTTCGATGCCGCGATTAAACAACGAGCGCAGCAGCACACCCACGATAGAGAGCATCAGGCCAAGGATAATCGCGCCGAGGATAATCAGCCCTTTCTTCGGTTTTAGCACGCCAGGCTGGGTGATTGCCGGGTCAACAATGCGCACATCGCCGACGGTGCTGGCTTCGGTAATTTTCAGCTCCTGCTCTTTATTCAGCAGTTGCATATAGACCTGCTGACCAGACTCGACATCGCGGGTCAGACGGACAATTTCCTGCTGGGTTTTCGGCATCGCCGTTACGCGACCGTTAAGTTTGGCTTTTTCGTCTTCCAGCGCCTGACGTTTCTCCAGTAGCGTGCGATACGCCGGGTGAACTTTGGTGTACAGCTTGGAGATTTCCGCCTCTTTAAAGGTCAGTTCGTTCAGCTGCGCATCGATGTTCACCATCGAATCGAGCACCGCTTTTGCTTCCAGCGGCAGATCAACAGAGTCTTTATCCTGACGAAAGGCATTCAGTTTGTTTTCGGCAACATCGAGACGGCTACGTACTTCCGGCAATTGTTGCGCGAGGAAGGCGAGGCTTTTCGACGCTTCCGCCGATTTGCGCTCAATATTTTGTTCCTGATAGTTACGGGCGATGCTGTTAAGAATGTCGCGGATCTGTTCGCGATCTTCACCGGTATAAGTCAGGCTCAAAACGCCTGCGTCTTTGCCGTTCTCCGTTACCGTCAGGCTGTTTTGCAGTTGGTTGATCATCCCCAGCGTGGAGTATTTGGTGACGGTAAACTCACTGCCCGGGCTGGCGTGAATAGCTTCAACCATCAGCGTGACGCCTTCTTTTTTCAGCATCTGGCCCGCTTGCCCACGGGCGCTAAAGCCGCCGTCGCTGCTCAAGGTGTAGTTTTTGTTGTCCTGCACATTAAGCGAAAACACCTGATCCGCCATCTCTTTCGGGCGGTTAAAGGTGGTGACTTTCACCGTCTCGTTCTGACGACCCATCAGGCGATCCCAGCCCGCACCGAAAATCGGGAACGTGTTTTTGCTCACCGCAATATCGAGGTCGAGATCGTCCACCGTTTTACCAAGCACCAGACGCGAACGAATCAACTGGATCTCGGCATCCGATGCTGGCGGTTTGTTAGCTAATGCCGAGCCGATATCCTGCACCAGCGAATTGCCGCTGCTTTGCTCGATTTGTACCAGTGCGTCGGCACTATAAATCGGCGTAGCGAAGAAGGTGTAAACCACGGCACAGAGGGCGAATACGGCGGTGATGCCAATCACCCACCAGCGCGCTTCAATGACGGTGCCGACCAGGCGACCGATATCGATTTCATCACTGCCCGTTACCGGAGCGGCATGTTGTTTTACTTTTTCTGTCATTCTTATACCTGCTCTGCGTTCAATGCCTGCGCCCACTGGCGGGCAGACCGTTCAAGTAATGTGTACACCGCTGCAAACGTTTCCCGACTTTTGCGATACGGATCGGGGATTTCACATTCGTTATCCCAGTGACCAAACAGCATCACTTTGCCGCGCATCTCCGGTGCCATCTCGCATAAGCGTTCGATATGGCGCTTTTCCATGGTCAAAACCAGGTCATAGTTGCGACACAGGCGGCGGCTGATTTGTCGTGCACAGTGGCCTTCCAGAGACAGTTGATGTTCTGCGGCGACGCTGATAGCGGTAGGATCAGCGCCCTTACCGACCAGCGCGCCGAGTCCAGCGGACTCCACTTTCAGCTCCGGGTGATAACGTTGCAGTAAGCGTTCCGCCGTCGGGGAACGGCAAATATTGCCGACACAGACAACTAAGATGTTGTTAAACATGACGATTACCAGTTATGAATGTCGCTGGCTGTATCCGTCATGTAACGGACACCGCTAATAGTTGGCAGCAACTGATTGATCAGACGGTTCCAGCGGGAAACCGGAGCAGTGGTGACATACACCACGTCATAAGGTTGCAGGCGGAATTCTGTCGCCATCACCAGCGACGTGGCATCGGACATATCCAGCTGGTAGATATTGGCAATCTTGCCGTTACGCCCCCCCTCGCCTTTCAGCGGACGAATGACAAAGATGCCGCTGGCGTTGGAGGTGGTCATGTCGATGCCTTCAGCATTGCCCAGGGCTTCAGTCAGGGTCATGCCGCTAAAGTCCATTTTCAGGGTGCTCTGTTTCTTCACTTCACCCATCACAAATACTTTCAGATCATCATTACGCGGCACGTAGAGAATATCGCCGGGGTAAAGCAATCGGTTCTGATTGAGGTCGCCGTTTTGCATCAGCGCCTGCAAAGAAATGCGTTCTTCACGACCATTGTGTGTTAGCACCACGTTGCGCCAGTCAGCGGTGTCGGTCAGGCCACCTGCGGCGTTGATGGCATCGAGAATGGTCAGTGGTACGTTGGTGATCGCCTGTTGACCGGACTTATTCACCTGACCGGAGATATACGCTTTTTGCGAGCGGAAGGCGGCGATATTAACGTCCACCTGCGGGTCAGCGATGTACGTCGCTAAGCGCCCGGTAATATCACTGCGGATTTCAGCGAGCGTTTTCCCCACTACGTGAACCTTGCCGATATACGGGTAGAACATGGTTCCGTCAGGCTGTACCCAGTTGCCGGTGTCGCTGGAGCTGCGGTACTGACCGGCTGGCGTGGTGAGTTCCGGGTGATCCCAGACGGTGACATTAAGAACATCGCCCGGCCCGACGCGATACTGGTAATTCGCGATCTCACTTTCCAGCGTCATATTGGGGCGCGCTACATTCGGGCGTGGGCGTAATTGATCAATCAGGCGCGGGGTCAACGGATAAACATTCACCATTTTGTCGAGATCAAAATCAGCGTCCTGCTGTTTGATGACGTCTTTCCCCATCGTCGACATATTGCTGCCCGGAAGTACTGTGCAACCGCTTATCAAGGTTACTGACACCAATAATGGCATCAATTTCATTTTGGATTTCATCATTGTTTATTTATCACTTTGGCAGAGTAATTATCCTGTGCACTATTAATAGCAATGTCGCATGCACATTTACCTTGCAGTTAATTGAATAAGAATTTAACTGGCATCAGTCCTAAAAAAATTGATTTCATCCGCTGGCTATTGACAGAATAATTCAGACTGGTCTTTCAGGCATCCAGACACGCTACCGCCCCTGGCTTTTTAGCTACCAATACACTGATTTAGTTTATATTTTTCAACTCTTTCATCATGCAGTCGTTTATGAAAAAGCGTTATTGCGTGAATTAATTTTCCAGATATAAGGTGGCATTATGATATTTGAATATTGGCGCTCCAATAATGCAGGAGGAAGTGTTACAGCTAACGGAATAGCAGGCAAGGTAACAATTCGGCAATTGGCTATTTTTAAGAATTATATTAAGTGTCATTCGTGGTATTTTTTAGGAGTTTCTTTAGGTTGACAATATTTAATATAGCGTCTCTATATGCGATATTTCTTAAATAACATTTAATCATTCCCGCTTTTAATTCAGGGATAATGCGATGTTATAGCCCTCAAATAAAGTCAGATAAATAGTGCTGTGACATTGCATTTTTGCCCTGATTTATCCATGATCGAATTGTGACATTTGTCATACAACGAATAGGTTTTGTACTTACTATGGAATGGATTGCCGATCCGTCTATCTGGGCCGGGTTAATCACGCTGATTGTGATCGAACTGGTCCTCGGCATTGATAACCTGGTCTTTATTGCCATCCTCGCCGAAAAACTACCGCCGAAGCAGCGCGACCGCGCACGGGTGACCGGGCTGCTGCTGGCGATGTTAATGCGCCTGTTACTGCTGGCGTCAATCTCCTGGCTGGTCACCCTGACCCAACCACTGTTCAGCTTCCGCTCGTTTACCTTTAGCGCCCGCGACTTAATCATGCTGTTTGGTGGTTTCTTCCTGTTGTTCAAAGCCACGATGGAGCTAAACGAACGGCTGGAAGGGAAAGACAGCAATAACCCCACACAACGCAAAGGCGCGAAGTTCTGGGGCGTGGTGACGCAAATTGTGGTGCTGGACGCTATCTTCTCACTCGACTCGGTGATTACCGCCGTCGGGATGGTTGATCATTTACTGGTCATGATGGCCGCCGTCGTTATCGCTATCAGCCTGATGTTGATGGCCAGCAAACCGTTAACCCAGTTCGTTAATAGCCATCCGACCATCGTCATACTCTGTTTAAGTTTCCTGTTGATGATTGGCTTTAGCCTGGTGGCGGAAGGTTTCGGATTCGCCATTCCGAAGGGCTATCTGTACGCTGCCATTGGTTTCTCGGTGATGATCGAGGCACTCAATCAGTTGGCTATCTTTAACCGGCGACGTTTTCTCTCCGCTAACCAGACGCTGCGCCAGCGGACTACCGAAGCGGTAATGCGTCTGCTTAGCGGGCAAAAAGAAGATGCGGAACTGGATGCCGAAACTGCATCAATGCTGGTGGATCATGGCGACCAGCAAATCTTTAATCCGCAGGAACGGCGGATGATTGAGCGGGTACTTAATCTTAACCAGCGTACTGTCAGCAGTATTATGACGTCACGCCACGACATTGAGCATATCGATCTCAACGCACCAGAGGAGGAAATCCGCCAGTTGCTGGAGCGAAATCAGCACACGCGACTGGTGGTTACTGACGGCGATGACGCGGAAGATTTGCTCGGTGTCGTTCACGTTATCGACCTGCTACAACAGTCACTGCGCGGCGAACCGCTCAACCTGCGGGTACTGGTTCGCCAGCCGCTGGTGTTCCCGGAAACCTTACCGTTGTTACCGGCTCTGGAGCAGTTCCGTAATGCCCGCACGCACTTTGCTTTTGTGGTGGATGAGTTTGGTTCAGTGGAAGGGATTGTGACATTAAGTGACGTCACTGAAACCATTGCCGGTAACTTACCGAACGAAGTGGAAGAGATTGACGCCCGCCATGATATTCAGAAAAACGCCGACGGTTCTTGGACGGCGAATGGTCATATGCCGCTGGAAGATCTGGTGCAATATGTGCCGCTGCCGCTGGATGAAAAACGTGAATATCACACTATCGCCGGGCTGCTGATGGAATATTTACAGCGCATTCCAAAACCAGGTGAAGAAGTTCAGGTAGGGGATTATTTGCTTAAAACGTTGCAGGTGGAAAGCCATCGCGTGCAGAAGGTGCAGATTATTCCGCTGCATAAGGATGGCGAGATGGAGTATGAGGTGTGATAAAACATCAAATGCGCAGGTACAAAATGCGCATTTGATTTATACATAATTTAGTATAATCTAAGGATGGAGCGATGAGAAAAAAGCTGGCTTTTATTGATTCCAGTCTTGACGATTTACGCGCATTTCCAGAATCGTCTCGACAAGAAATTGGCTATCAACTCGACAGGATCCAACAAGGATTAACCCCATACGACTGGAAACCTTTTTCAACTATCGGCCCTGGTGTGCGAGAGATTCGTACTCGCGATGTTAATGGGATCTATCGCGTCATGTATGTCGCAAAATTTGAAGAAGCGGTTTACGTATTACATTGTTTTCAAAAGAAAACACAGACTACCAGTCAATCGGATATTGATTTAGCCAAACGACGCTATAAAGAACTTGTTCAGGAGCGCAAAAATGAAAATTGAAACCTTTGATAGTGTGTGGGATGCGGTGAGTGACACCCCTGAACAAGCGGAAAATATGCGGATCCGTGCCGAGCTTGTAACAATCATTAATACCTGGATTGAACAACAAGGGTTTAGCCAGGCTCAGGCAGCTTCTGCTTTAGGCGTCACTCAACCTCGCATATCTGAACTTGCCAGAGGTAAAATCCAGATCTTTAGTATCGATAAATTGATCACCATGATGGCTCATGCAGGATTGCATATTCAACGTATTGAAGTTCAATATCCACATGCTGCTTAGTGCTATAAATACAGATGGCGACAACTTAACGCCGCCATCTGCATAACTTGTCTTACATCTTCTCCAGCAACTTCTTCACATCTTTGCCATTGCGGGAATCTTTATTGCGCTCGGCCCAGTCGTTAAGACGGCGTTTGGCTTCGTCCTGTAAGTGTTTACGCAGTAACTGATCCACTTGCAGGCTGTAATTGAGTTGCTGCCAGTTGCCATAAACCCGCAGAGGAACCGGCGTTTCTTTGAGGAAATCAATCAGTTTGCTTTCCCCGTTCCAACCGCCTATCACACGAATGTCAAACTGGGTGTCGCAGGTTTGCTCCGCCAAATTCAACGTACCGGCGCCGGAAAGCGCCAGCACTGGCGATTGACCTTGCATGTCGTTTAACGTCACGACACCATCCTTCAACGTCAGATCGGTGGTAAAGCTATCAAGCCGCGTCACGTTATCGAAGTTTTCAGCGGCCTTCACATCACCGCCATTACGTTCTACCGCTTGTTGGATCATCTGCTGGAAGTTCATGCCTTCCATGCGCGTATCGGCCATTTCGACATGCGCCGTCCCCTGCCAGGTGTGGCGGAATGCGTTGGCATCAATGTCAGCACCAGAGAAATCCCCCGCCAGCGACATTTTTCCCGTGAGTGATATGGGGTAGTTGAAGGCATTCAGGATGGTGCCAATCTCGACATTTTCCAGCCGGGGATGGAAAACTATACGCGGATGTGAGGCTGTTGCATCCAGCGTACCCGGTAACGACACGACACCGTCGTTAAGTTTGCCCTGCAACTGGATAATCTCCAGCAGCCCCGCCTTGTTAGTCATTTGCGCAGTGACATCGGCAAAATCCATTCCACGCCAGCGCACGTTATTGGCCTGCAACAAAATATCTGCCGCAAAGCCCTTCAGCCCCTGATACGCAGGTTCATCAATGCGTGAGCAAATGACCGGACGTGGCAGCGTCGGTTGGCTTTGCCCCTGTTGAGCAATACCATTTTGCTTAGTCATCACCTCATTCATCGGCAGCAAATTATCCAAATTTAACTGGGCAAATTGCAGTCTGAGCAGCCATTCTGGCTTCTCAAGCAACGCTACCTGCGCCTGACCGGTCAGATTACTGTCGTTAGCGGTTAAATTGATTTGTTCAAAGGAGAGACGTTTTTGCGCTTCCTGCCACTGAGTCCTGAACTGACCATGGCCCTGAATCCCCTGCTTCGGGAGATCAGCGCCCTGCAGTTGCCAGTCAATCTGTTGAATATCTGCCGTTAAATCATGCGGGTAATCAGAAGCATCAACAGTCCCCTTGAGCGCTAACGTGAGATCGCGTTGGTCGCGATTTACCCGACCAGAGAATTCAAACGAACCGCGATGTTGTGGGTCCTGCTCCATTTGCAGGCGGATATCACGTACCGTAACCTGTTCGTCATTTTCATGCTGGAACACCAGCACGCTGTCACTGACTCGCAGACTGGCGATATCGAACGACCAGCCACGATCTTCCGCATCATCAGGTAATGTATTGTCTTTCGGGGCTATTGGGGCGTCTTCACTGCGCACTGCTTCTGTTTCCGGCGTCAGTTGAATGACTGCCCCTTTGAGCATGACTTGCTTAACGCTGAGTTGATGACTCAATAAAGGCCACAAGGCCACATCAAGGCGCATATTATCGGCACGTACCAGCGGTTGGCTGGCCCCGTTGGCCGTTAATATCATGCGACCAGAGAGGATACTAAGCTGCGGCCAGACGTGCCAACGCAGTGGCCCGTCAAGCTGCAATTGATAACCGCTACGTGCAGCAACCTGCTTGACCATATAGTCACGGAAATCATTCGGATTCACCAGCAACACTAACGCAGATAACCCAGCCACCAGCACGACCAGGAGTATCATCAGCGTCGTCAGAAATCGTCTCATGGTATCCTCAATGGGCCTGAATTAGTCTTTATCGATACGGCTAGCGACTGCGCCCTGCTGGTTGCGATATTTCGCATCTTCACGGCGGTTATACGGACGCGCTGCCGGACCTGAAAGCGGCTCAAAGCTCAGCGCACCAATCAGCATACCCGGACGCAGGGCCAGCGGCAGCTTACCGGAATTGTAGAACTCCAGCACAATACAGCCAGACCAGCCCGGATCGATACGATGTGCAGTGACATGCACCATAAGTCCCAGACGCGCCAGTGAGGAACGGCCATCCAGCCAGCCCACCAGATCGGCAGGCAGCGTCACTGACTCCAGCGTTACCGCCAGTGCCAACTCCCCCGGATGAAGATAGAAAGCTTCGCTTTCATCAAGCACAATTTCATCGCTCATCACACGGTCAAGCGCGGCACTCACTTCGTCTTTGGGACCGCTCAAGTCGATAAACGCTGCCGTGTGGCCACGGAAGGTACGAAATTTATTGCCCAAGCGTACATCCACCGTCGCGCCATTAATACGCTCCACGGGTGGACGTGGGTTGATCGACAAACGGCCTTCATCAAGCCAGGCTTCAATATCTCGGTCACACAGACGCATGGCATTTTCTCCTTTCGCGCATCACTCCCTTAACGCCAGTTACGTCAAGGGCATACCAGGTTATCACTGAACGGTACACAATTTACCAAGCTTATTCAAAGAACTGACTTATTTTCGCTTTCAATATATCGATCGCGATGCGGTTTTTACCGCCGCGCGGCACAATGATATCTGCATACTGTTTAGACGGTTCAATGAATTGCAGGAACATCGGGCGCACGGTTTTTTGATATTGCGCCATTACAGAATCCATCGAACGACCACGCTCATTAACATCGCGCTTAATGCGACGCATCAGGCAGATATCCAGTGGGGTATCCACAAAAATCGAGAAGTTCAGCTCGTCGCGCAGACGCGCATCCGTCAGCAGCAAAATGCCTTCGAGAATAATGACTTTCTTCGGTTCAACCTTCACCGTTTCTTTCATACGCGTATGTTCAACGTAGCTGTAAACCGGCAGGTCGATAGCCGAGCCACGTTTCAGCGCCTGCAAATGTTGCAGCAGCAGGCTGTGATCCATCGCGCTGGGATGGTCATAATTAGTTTTAACCCGTTCTTCCATCGACAGATGGCTTTGATCTTTGTAGTAACAGTCTTCCGGAATAACGCCGATGTGTTCATCACCGACTTGTTCACGTAATTCACGATAAAGGGTACTGGCAATGAGACTCTTGCCGGAAGCCGATGCGCCTGCAATACCGATAATGACGCACTGATGAGACTGATCAGTCATAAATTTAGCGACCTGAATAACCTGGATGTTAGGAAGGGGGCGCCGAAGCGCCAAACGCGGCAATTATAGGGATTTCATCCGCGTGATACCAGTCGAATAGCGTTGCCTTGCTCTCAGAGTTAATTGTTGACGATCAATTCCCTGATGCAAATTTAATTGCTCAGTTATGACGCAAGGTGAAAAATGTTATGCATAGTTGCGCAAATCATCCGCCATTACGTCACTTTATGAGCAATTTGCATATAAAATGTAAAACTTTTGTACTAGCATAAACACAGATACTAATACTGACGGCCTGGCCATGCGGAAAGAGCGGTAATGAGTAAACCATCACAGCGTGTTTTAATTACCTTGCCTCATCCTCTGCTTCACCTCGTCAGTTTAGGTTTAGTCTCGTTTATCTTTACCCTTTTCTCGCTTGAGCTTTCGCAATTTGGCACTCAGCTTGCGCCGCTATGGTTCCCTACTTCCATTATGATGGTGGCGTTTTACCGCCATGCCGGACGCATGTGGCCTGGTATCGCGTTAGCCTGCTCACTGGGCAACATAGCCGCATCCGTGCTGCTCTTTTCCACCAGTTCGCTCAATATGACCTGGACGGCTATCAACATTATTGAAGCCGTCGTGGGCGCAATGCTGCTGCGAAAATTATTACCGTGGTATAACCCGCTACAAAATCTGGCTGACTGGCTTCGTCTTGCATTTGGCAGCGCCATCGTTCCACCTCTGTTGGGGGGCGTTCTGGTTGTCCTGCTGACACCCGGAGACGATCCTCTCAGGGCATTTTTGATATGGGTACTTTCAGAATCCATCGGCGCCCTGGCGCTGGTACCGCTGGGCCTGTTGTTTAAACCGCATTATCTATTACGCCATCGTAACCCACGACTGTTGTTTGAAACGCTGCTGACGTTAGCGATCACATTGACGTTAAGCTGGCTTTCGATGCTGTACCTGCCGTGGCCTTTTACTTTCATTATTGTGCTGCTGATGTGGAGCGCCGTGCGCCTGCCACGAATGGAAGCCTTTTTAATCTTCCTCACGACAGTGATGATGGTGTCGTTAATGATGGCTGCCGACCCCACTCTGCTTGCCACGCCGCGAGCGTACCTGATGAGCCATATGCCGTGGCTGCCATTTTTGCTGATTCTGCTTCCCGCCAACATCATGACCATGGTGATGTACGCCTTCCGCGCGGAACGTAAGCATATTTCCGAAAGCGAAACACGCTTTCGGAACGCCATGGAATATTCTGCTATCGGCATGGCGTTAGTGGGTACTGAGGGACAATGGCTGCAAAGCAACAAAGCCCTGTGCCAGTTTCTCGGCTACAGCCAGGAAGAACTGCGTGCTCTCAGCTTTCAGCAGCTGACCTGGCCGGAAGACCTCAATAAAGATCTGCAACACGTTGAGAAGTTGATTAGCGGTGAAATCAATACCTACTCAATGGAGAAACGCTACTACAACCGCCACGGCGACGTAGTTTGGGCGCTGCTTGCCGTCTCACTGGTGCGCCACACCGATGGCACGCCACTCTACTTCATTGCGCAGATAGAAGACATTAACGAGCTAAAACGCACCGAGCAGGTGAATAAGCAACTGATGGAACGCATCACGCTGGCTAACGAAGCGGGCGGGATTGGTATCTGGGAATGGGAGTTGAAGCCGGATATTTTCAGTTGGGATAAGCGGATGTTTGAACTTTACGAAATTTCCCCGCATATCAAACCAAACTGGCAGGTTTGGTATGACTGCGTGCTGCCGGAAGATCGAGAACACACCGAGAAAGTCATCCGCGATTCGCTGCAGGCTCGTTTGCCTTTTAAACTGGAATTTCGCATTACGGTAAAAGACGGTATTCGTCATATCCGCGCACTCGCCAATCGGGTTCTGAATAAGGAAGGTGAAGTCGAACGCCTGCTTGGCATCAATATGGATATGACAGAAGTAAAACAGCTCAACGAGGCGTTGTTCCAGGAAAAAGAACGTCTGCATATCACCCTGGACTCTATCGGTGAAGCTGTGGTCTGTATTGATATGGCGATGAAAATCACCTTTATGAATCCAGTCGCGGAGAAAATGAGCGGCTGGAAGCAAGAAGAGGCGTTGGGCGTTCCGCTGCTGACGGTATTGCATCTTACAACTGGTGACACCGGGCCGTTAATTGAGAACATTTACAGTGCCGACACCTCACGTTCTGCTATTGAACAGGACGTGGTTCTCCACTGCCGTAGCGGTGGCAGCTATGACGTTCATTACAGTATTACGCCGTTAAGCACCCTGGATGGTAGTAGCATTGGTTCGGTGCTGGTGATTCAGGACGTCACCGAAGCACGCAAAATGCTACGTCAGCTTAGCTATAGCGCCTCTCACGATGCCCTGACGCATCTGGCGAACCGTGCAAGTTTTGAGAAACAACTGCGAATACTGCTGCAAACCGTTCACAGTACGCATCAGCAACATGCACTGGTATTTATCGATCTTGATCGCTTTAAAGCAGTAAATGACAGCGCCGGGCATGCGGCCGGCGATGCTTTGCTGCGCGAACTGTCTTCGTTGATGCTGAGTATGCTGCGCTCCAGCGATCTACTGGCACGACTTGGTGGTGATGAATTTGGTCTGTTACTGCCAGACTGTAATGTCGAAAGTGCCCGTTTTATCGCGACGCGCATTATCAATGCGATTAATGATTATCACTTTATGTGGGAAGGTCGGTTACATCGGGTAGGAGCAAGCGCCGGGATGACGTTAATAAACGACAGTAATCACCAGGCAGCAGAAGTTATGTCCCAGGCCGATATCGCCTGTTATGCTTCGAAAAATGGTGGTCGTGGTCAGGTCACAGTTTATGAACCACAGCAGGCAACTGCACATAATGAACAGACAGTGATGTCGCTCGATGAACAGTGGCGGATGACTAAAGAGAATCCGCTTATGATGATTGCCCACGGCATCGCTTCGCCACGAATCACGGAAACGCGGAATTTGTGGTTGATTTCGCTTAAGCTCTGGAGCAGCAAAGGCGAGTTGATTGATGAACAGGCATTCCGCCGTAGCTTCAGCGATCCGGCACTCAGCCACGCGCTTGACCGCCGGGTATTACGTGAATTTTTCCAACAAACAGCAAAAGCGGTTGCCAATAAAGGTTTAAGCATCGCCCTCCCCCTTTCCGTTGCGGGGCTAGGCAGCGTCACTCTGGTAGACGAATTGCTTGAGCAACTGGAACAAAGTTCATTACCACCACGGTTGTTCCATTTGGTCATTCCGGCAGAAGCGATTTTCGACCACGGGCTGGCTGTGCAAAAACTGCGACTGGCCGGCTGCCGGATCGTACTCAGCCAGGTAGGGCGCGACCTACAAATATTCAATATGCTCAAAGCAAATATGACGGATTATCTACTGCTTGACGCCGAGTTATGCGCCAGCGTACAGGGCAATTTAATGGATGAGATGCTGATTTCGATTATTCAGGGGCATGCCCAGCGGTTGGGTGTGAAAACCATCGCTGGGCCAGTAGCGTTGCCATTGGTATTGGATACGCTTTCTGACATTGGTGTTGATCTGATTTATGGCGATGTCATTGCCGAGAGCCAGCCTCTGGATTTGCTGGTTAATAGCAGTTATTTCGCGATTAATTGAGGGAGCGTTTCCCCATCGCCTGATGCAACGCTAACGCGTTTTATCAGGCCTACAATTCGTCCGTTCCGTAGGCCGCGCCGCATCCGGCGACCAGCGTCATACTTCTTCTGGTTGCCAGCCTTCCGTATACCAGATATGCAACAGCGCATAAGAACGCCAGGGCTTCCAGCGTTCGGCATAACGGCGGATTTGTGCCGGTGTCATTCCTGGAAATCGCTGTTTAATCAAATAATCATCCGGCAGAAAAACATCTTTCGCTTGCCAGCCACGCAATGCGAAATAATTCGCCGTCCATCGCCCAACGCCAGGATATGTTTGCAGCGTTTTCATCGCTTGTTCTACGTCGTCCGGAATTGTCATCGGTAAGGTGCCATCCAGTGCTGCATTGGCTAAATGAATCAGTGCCTCTGCCCGTTTCAACGGCATACCCAACGCTTTTAATGCCTGCGGGTCGGCGGCTGCCAGCCGCTGAGGCGTGGGGAAGCAGACATAATCCGGAAAATCATCCAGCCGTTCGCCATAAAGCTGTGCCACTTTGGCGGTCAATTTTGCCGCCATCGCCACGCTCACCAGTTGGCCTAATATAGCGCGCACGCCCTGCTCAAAAGCATCAACACAGCCGGGTAAACGCAATCCGGGCCGGGCCGCGCCTAACTCGCCCAACGCCTCGTTCACAATCTGCGGGTTACATTGCAGATCAAACAGGCGGCTCATTTTCGCCAGGCACTCAGCGGCAACGGGTTCTAAACCTGCACTTAAATTTATGTGCAGAGTATGGCGGGCTATATCCGGAATAGCAGTCACCACGCCGCGATATTCGCCCACCGCCAGGCTGCGGGCATAATAATCGTCAGCGATCGTTTCCACACCGCTCACCGCACGGGCGGCGAGAAATCCCAACATCCACGACCAGTCATACGGCGGCTGCCAGTTCAGGGTATACATCGCATCTCCTTATTCATCCGCTTTCAGCATAAACGTTATTCAGACGCTGCGCTTTGCTTTCATATTCCGGTTGTCGCGACGGCAACATTTCGCTAAAGTCACGCCCCTTCTTCACCGGCATGGGGATTATTTCGTGTTTATTGGTTTTGATTACGGTACAGCAAACTGTTCAGTGGCGGTCATGCGCGACGGTAAACCGCAATTACTGAAAATGGAAAACGACAGCACGTTGCTGCCTTCAATGCTTTGCGCGCCAACGCGTGAAGCGGTAAGCGAATGGCTGTACCGCCATCATGATGTTCCGGCAGACGACGATGAAACGCAGGCGCTGTTACGTCGGGCGATTCGTTATAACCGCGAAGAAGATATCGATGTTACGGCGAAAAGCGTGCAGTTCGGTCTTTCCTCTCTGGCACAGTACATTGATGATCCGGAAGAAGTGTGGTTTGTAAAATCACCAAAATCGTTCCTCGGTGCCAGCGGCTTAAAACCGCAGCAGGTAGCGCTGTTTGAGGATCTGGTCTGCGCAATGATGTTGCACATTCGCCAGCAGGCGCAGGCGCAGCTGCCAGAAGCGATTACTCAGGCGGTGATTGGTCGCCCGATCAACTTCCAGGGTCTGGGCGGCGATGAAGCAAACACCCAGGCGCAAGGGATTCTGGAACGCGCAGCGAAGCGTGCCGGGTTTAAGGATGTGGTATTCCAGTACGAGCCGGTCGCGGCTGGGCTGGATTACGAAGCCACCTTACAGGAAGAAAAACGGGTGCTGGTGGTGGATATCGGCGGTGGTACGACTGACTGTTCATTGCTGCTGATGGGGCCGCAGTGGCGTTCACGTCTCGATCGTGAAGCCAGCCTGCTGGGTCACAGTGGTTGTCGTATTGGCGGTAACGATCTGGATATCGCACTGGCGTTTAAAAACCTGATGCCGTTACTGGGCATGGGTGGCGAAACCGAAAAAGGCATCGCCCTGCCGATTCTGCCGTGGTGGAATGCGGTTGCCATCAACGACGTACCTGCGCAAAGTGATTTCTACAGTAGTGCCAACGGTCGCCTGCTTAACGATCTGGTACGCGATGCCCGCGAACCGGAAAAAGTGGCCCTGTTACAGAAAGTCTGGCGTCAGCGTTTAAGCTATCGCCTGGTGCGCAGCGCGGAAGAGAGCAAAATTGCGCTTTCCAGCGCAGCGGAAACCCTCGCATCGCTGCCGTTTATCAGCGACGAACTGGCTACGCTGATTAGCCAGCAGGGTCTGGAAAGCGCCCTCAGCCAACCACTGGCGCGGATTCTGGAACAGGTGCAACTGGCGCTGGATAACGCCCAGGAAAAACCGGATGTCATCTATCTGACCGGCGGTAGCGCCCGTTCCCCGCTGATTAAAAAAGCGCTGGCAGAACAGTTGCCGGGCATTCCGATTGCCGGCGGCGATGACTTTGGCTCCGTCACCGCCGGGCTGGCACGCTGGGCGGAAGTGGTGTTTCGTTAATTGAAAAATGGCTCAGCAACGGCTTAAATCAGCCTGCGCCTGAGCCAGTTTTTCTGCCGCCTGACGTAACGGTTCCATCAACGGCATGGTCCGTGCAGAGGCATGGAGATGGAATCGCTGCAACTCTGTCGCGCCCTCTGTCAATGCGGCTTCCAGCCGATGTCGTTTGGCGGCCATTTTTGCCATTACCGCTTGTCTGTCTGCTGGCATTACCGCTTCATTCGGCCTGAACACAAAACGGCGTTCGCAACTCGCTTTCCAGTCGATAACCGCCTGGGTCAGATGATCACCAAACCCTTTCACTTGCTTAACGCCACGACGGGTAACATCTGCCGCCGTTTCAATACCAAAGGACCGTAACGCCGCTTTACGCGCAGGGCCAACGCCGGGAATAGAGGCAACATCAATAAAAAATCCCTCCAGAAACTTCTGCTTCTGCCGTTCCCTTGCGGTGTCCTGAAGTGCTGCCAGATCGCGCTTTTCTTCTTCCGGTAACCCCAGAATTTCGTCCTTCATTTTTTCGAGCATCGTCCGTTTGGCGATAAAACCTTCCAGTCCGCCCAACTGTTGGATCTGGCTGACTAAATGGTCATAATCCATTTTCGCACGATTAAAAGCCTCACGGCGTTGCTGGATTTCTGCTTTGTACGCTTTGCTTGTCAGACTGCCAATAATCCAGATAGCCGCCAGCACCGGAACCAAAATAATATAACGCGGTTCTGCCTGAAGGCCGCAAAGCAGTAGAGATAACGCTGACAGTGCGATCTCAATCAGAATGATGTATTCGCGCCGTAACAGGCCTAAAGGAAGCGGCCTGCCCGCAGGTTGGAAATGAGCGGGTAATGGTAACTTTAGCGGTGGCGGTGCTACTGACGACGTTACCATCGCCCAGACTTTCGCCAGCACAAAATCACCGCCGGTGGTAATGACCTCTTCGCCGAGATCAATAAAATAGATAACGCCTTGATTATCCAGCGTACACCACGGGCAGTCGGTCAAATGAGCGGGGTAAACATGCATTGCCGAAACGGGACATTTCTTTAACTGTTGGCGTAGGGAATCAAGTGCCGCTACCCACGCTTTAGCCGTCGGACGCCCGGTTGCTACGCCACTATCCGTGAATGCCTGCTGAAACATGGCTTCAACATCACCCGGTAACATCGATAGCGGAATAGATCGTGGCGGCGGTTTTAAACCACGTCGCTGATTATCTGACGCGTAGGCATAACGGAAATGGGCAATATCCGTCTCCAGCACATTACCCGCTTCAGAGATAAGCGGTACACCAGAATAAGGATGCCGACCACCAAACAAGACGTGAAAAATCAGCAAGGCAAGGCCAAAATTATCGTGATTCGCGGTGCGTTCAAAGCCGACAAATGATGGCAAGGTTTGTAGCTCTGGCGGCGTAAAATGCGACACGCCGACTTCGCATAAATGCAGTGTGCCATTGGCGTTAATCTGAAAGGAGTCGCTATCGATCAACACCACTTTGCTGTCACGGCCTACCATAAAGCTGTTCTGGTTTACGTCACCCACGACGTGCCCGTGCTCGTGAACCGTAGCAAAAGATGAAGCAATATTGCGGGCAACATAGAGTAGAAAATCCCACGCACAATGAGGGTAACTCTGGCGACGATGTGCCGGGCTATAGATCATATGAATCGGTTCTTTACCAGAAACCTTCGGCATCATAAAACCGATAACCTTCCCGCCTCGTCCACCATGAAGCGTTGCCTGCGGCCAGGCGACATAATTCAGCAACTGCGCGTCAGCTGTCGCAGCCATAAAGGCAAGTTTGTCCTGTTTTAAGCCGGGTGGCGGTGTGTGATAAATCTTGGCGACGCTATCGACAAACTCCTCGATATCATAAACCGCGCCTTCACCACCTTTGCCCAGTTCACGGCCTGGCGTAACGCACTCACCAGTAGCAGTATATAAAGGGGGTTTCATGGTAACCACAGCGCCAGTGCCAACGTTTTATCATCATCGGTACGCTCGTTTACCGCTGGGCTGGACAAAAACTGCTTTAACAATTCAGGTAATAAATCGAGTTGTTCCCGCGTTGCTGACGCCAGTCCATTGAAAAACGGGGTAAAGAAAGGCACATGGGGAGAATTATCCAGCATATTTAACGCCAGTCGCTGGATACCATCCGTAAATGCTGCAACTTTGTGCGCACGCTCAGTGCTGGTGAAAGTTTCCAGTCTGGAAACGGCATCTTCATCGGTAATGAAGTGCGTCATATTGGCATATTCACCTACCATCGGCGTGAGAGGCAGTTGCAGACCATGCCCAAAATCCGCCACCACACCGCCATCGCCAATCTGCATAATCAAGGTGCCATTAGCCGATGAAATCAATCCCAAAAACGTGCAGGCAAAATCGCGAACCGCTAATTCTTTGGCTTCCGCCTCGGCAAAAAGTCGCTGACGAACGGCCAGCACAATATCCGTAGCGAGGACATCATTGAGCCCCAATTCCCCGCCTTGCACTTTTTGCGACATATAAGCCATCGCTTCATTGACGGCGAGCATCGCGCCTTCGCCCCCCTGCGAGACGCTGCCTGCACCATCAGCAAGAAACATCACCAGTAATGGTTGCTGGTCGTTTAACCAGGCAGCCTGCATCTGGCAGGCATCCTGACAAGGCAAATCAGCGCTGATGTGCGACGTTCCGACGGCTGATGCATAGACCAGACGCCAGGTCACACTGACGTCCAGCCTTTTGGCGCGTCCAGTACAACTTCCGTTCCCGGCGTGGAGCGGGAAACCGAACGTAACGAACTGGATAACCAGCTAAACAGTTCACGGAATTGTAATCCCTGCAATGGCAAAGGCTGACGGACGCTGATTTGTGCCAGGGTCTTCATATCCGCCCCCTGAACACCGATGGTAAAGAAGGCAAACTTTTTATCTTCTTCCCCCTGAAACACTTTGTTGGCGGCAGCCTGCCACTCATCGGTTGGTGCGCCATCGGTGATCAGGAAAATCCACGGACGATAATACGAAATGCCATTGGCGCGGTACTCACGTTTCCGCTCTTCAACCATATCCAGGGCTTTGGTAATGGCGGCGCCCATTGGCGTATCGCCCTGAGCAAACAGGATAGGTGGGAAAAAATTAGCGGCGCTGGTAAAGGGTTGTTCCACCTGCACCGGGCCGAACGTCACAATGCCGAGTTCCACTCTTTTTAAGGCCAGCGAATCGGCAAGCAGCTCATCGCGAAAGGTAACCAATCCGGCGTTAAGTTCATTAATGGGTCTGCCGCTCATCGAGCCAGAAACATCCAGCAGCAAAATGCAGGGGCAACGTGGTTCCGGGTTACTGGCAAAATCGCTGGTAGCAAACGTGATTTGTTCGCTCATAAGAGGTCCTTTCTTAGAGAGTTATTGAGGTCCGGTATCATACCGACTGCAATAATGAAATAAGAGCAAACGAAGACATTTTCAGAATTAGGCCCGGTGGCGCAGATAATTTTGCTATTCGCCTCGCAAGAACGGAGAGCCGTCGATTGACACTAAGGGCGGAGTGACATATTTTCAGGAGTGAGGGTAAGCGGGGTTTCCCCCGCTTTGATGACTTAGTAAGCCGGTAAGCTAATCACTAAGAGCACCACGATGATGATCCACTTCATCATGACCCTTTCCTTATTTAGGGCCCCTTCCTCGGGAGGGGCTTTCCCGTTTCAGCGTCCCGCTGAAATCGTCGGCTTACCTCCTTTCGCCCTGTACCCAGTCTATCGATGACTTACGGATAAAATAGTTTCCCATGTGATTATTGCGTAACGTCTCGCAAAGAATATTTGCAGGCAGGATCGCAGACTGCAAAGTCTGTGGATTGACAATCTGACCGTGAGGGCATACTTTCAGGAGTGAGGGTAGAGCGGGGTTTCCCCCGCCCTGGTAGTCTTAGTAAGCTGGGTAGCTAACGACTAAGAGCACCACGATGATGAGTATCTTCATCATGACCCTTTCCTTATTTAAGGCCCCTTCCTCGGGAGGGGCTTTCCCGTTTCAGCATCCCGCTGAAATCTTCGGGTTACCTCCTTATTGCCATGTACGCAGTCTATCGCTAACCTGCGTATAAAATAGTTTCCTGTGTCATTACTGGATGCATGCTCGCAAAGCGCACCGTCATTCAGACGATTCCCGAAACTGTTTCATAATTCCTCCATTTTTCTCCCTTATTGGCTGGCTACACTAGTATCATTCCGCGAAACGTTTCAGGAAGAGAAACTCTTAACGATGAAAGGCAGTTATAAATCCCGTTGGGTAATCGTAATCGTGGTGGTTATCGCCGCCATCGCCGCATTCTGGTTCTGGCAAGGCCGCAATGAATCCCAGAGCGCAGCACCAGGTGCGACGAAACAAGCGCAACATCCACCTGCGAGTGGTCGCCGTGGTATGCGTTCCGGCCCATTAGCCCCGGTTCAGGCGGCGACCGCCGTAGAACAGGCAGTTCCGCGTTACCTTACCGGGCTTGGCACTATTACCGCTGCTAACACCGTTACGGTGCGCAGTCGCGTAGATGGTCAACTGATGGCGTTACATTTCCAGGAAGGCCAGCAGGTCAAAGCAGGCGATTTGCTGGCAGAAATTGACCCCAGCCAGTTCAAAGTTGCATTAGCACAAGCCCAGGGCCAACTGGCAAAAGATAAAGCCACGCTTGCCAACGCCCGCCGTGACCTGGCGCGTTATCAACAACTGGCAAAAACTAATCTCGTCTCCCGCCAGGAGCTGGATGCTCAACAGGCGCTGGTCAGTGAAACCGAAGGCACCATTAAGGCTGATGAAGCGAGCGTCGCCAGCGCACAACTACAACTCGACTGGAGCCGGATTACTGCGCCAGTCGATGGTCGCGTTGGCCTGAAGCAGGTTGATGTTGGTAACCAAATCTCCAGTGGCGACACCACCGGGATTGTGGTGATCACCCAGACGCATCCTATCGATTTAGTCTTTACCCTGCCGGAAAGCGATATCGCTACCGTTGTGCAGGCACAAAAAGCCGGAAAACCACTGGTGGTTGAAGCCTGGGATCGCACTAACTCGAAGAAATTAAGTGAAGGCACGCTGTTAAGTCTCGATAACCAAATCGATGCCACTACCGGTACGATTAAAGTGAAAGCACGCTTTAATAATCAGGATGATGCGCTGTTTCCCAATCAGTTTGTTAACGCGCGCATGTTAGTCGACACCGAACAAAACGCCGTGGTGATCCCCACCGCCGCCCTTCAAATGGGCAACGAAGGCCATTTTGTCTGGGTACTGAATAGCGAAAATAAAGTCAGCAAACATCTGGTGACACCGGGCATTCAGGACAGTCAGAAAGTGGTGATCCGCGCAGGTATTTCTGCAGGCGATCGCGTAGTGACGGACGGCATTGATCGCCTGACCGAAGGAGCGAAAGTGGAAGTGGTGGAAGCCCAGAGCGCCACCGCACCGGAAGAGAAAGCCACCAGCCGCGAATACGCGAAAAAAGGAGCGAGCTCCTGATGCAGGTGTTACCCCCGAGCAGCACAGGCGGCCCGTCGCGCCTGTTTATTATGCGTCCTGTCGCCACCACGCTGCTGATGGTGGCGATCTTACTCGCCGGGATTATCGGTTATCGCGCCCTGCCCGTTTCGGCGCTGCCGGAAGTGGATTATCCGACTATTCAGGTGGTTACACTCTACCCTGGCGCCAGCCCGGATGTGATGACCTCTGCCGTTACCGCGCCGCTCGAACGCCAGTTTGGGCAGATGTCCGGCCTGAAACAGATGTCGTCGCAAAGTTCCGGCGGTGCGTCGGTTATCACTTTGCAGTTCCAGCTAACATTACCGCTGGATGTCGCCGAGCAGGAAGTACAGGCCGCGATTAACGCCGCTACTAACCTGTTGCCGAGCGATCTGCCTAACCCGCCGGTTTACAGCAAAGTGAATCCGGCAGATCCGCCGATCATGACGCTTGCCGTCACCTCAACCGCCATGCCGATGACGCAAGTGGAAGATATGGTGGAAACCCGCGTCGCGCAGAAAATCTCACAGATTTCCGGCGTCGGACTGGTGACGCTTTCCGGCGGTCAGCGTCCGGCCGTTCGCGTCAAACTTAACGCCCAGGCGATTGCCGCCCTCGGTCTGACCAGCGAAACCGTGCGCACCGCCATTACCGGCGCTAACGTCAACTCGGCTAAAGGCAGCCTCGACGGCCCTTCCCGCGCGGTCACGCTTTCCGCGAACGACCAGATGCAATCCGCCGAAGAGTATCGCCAGCTAATCATCGCCTACCAGAACGGCGCGCCGATTCGTCTGGGCGATGTCGCAACTGTAGAGCAAGGTGCAGAAAACAGCTGGCTCGGCGCGTGGGCGAACAAAGAACAGGCCATCGTGATGAATGTTCAGCGCCAGCCCGGTGCTAACATTATCTCCACCGCCGACAGCATCCGGCAGATGCTGCCACAGCTCACCGAGAGTTTGCCGAAATCGGTGAAGGTGACGGTACTTTCTGACCGTACTACCAATATCCGCGCATCGGTCGACGATACCCAGTTTGAGCTGATGATGGCTATCGCGCTGGTAGTAATGATTATCTACCTGTTTTTGCGCAATATTCCGGCGACCATCATTCCCGGCGTCGCAGTGCCGCTGTCGTTAATCGGCACCTTCGCGGTCATGGTGTTTCTCGATTTTTCAATCAATAACCTGACGTTGATGGCGTTAACTATCGCCACCGGATTCGTGGTCGATGACGCCATCGTGGTGATCGAAAACATTTCCCGCTATATCGAAAAAGGTGAAAAACCGTTGGCGGCGGCGCTCAAGGGCGCGGGTGAAATCGGCTTTACCATTATCTCGCTGACCTTCTCACTGATTGCGGTGTTGATCCCACTGCTGTTTATGGGCGATATCGTCGGGCGACTGTTCCGCGAATTTGCCATTACTCTGGCAGTCGCGATTTTGATCTCAGCCGTGGTGTCGCTGACCCTGACACCGATGATGTGCGCGCGGATGCTCAGCCAGGAGTCGCTGCGTAAACAGAACCGCTTCTCCCGTGCCTCGGAAAAAATGTTCGACAGGATAATCGCCGCCTATGGACGTGGACTGGCGAAAGTGCTGAATCATCCGTGGCTGACCTTAAGCGTGGCGCTCAGCACGCTGCTGCTTAGCGTTCTATTGTGGGTGTTCATTCCGAAAGGCTTCTTCCCGGTACAGGACAACGGCATTATTCAGGGCACTTTGCAGGCGCCACAATCCAGCTCCTTTGCCAATATGGCCCAGCGGCAACGCCAGGTCGCGGACGTGATTTTGCAGGACCCGGCAGTGCAAAGCCTGACCTCATTTGTTGGTGTTGATGGCACTAACCCGTCGCTGAACAGTGCGCGTTTACAGATCAACCTCAAACCGTTGGATGAACGTGATGATCGGGTGCAAAAAGTCATCGCCCGTCTGCAAACGGCGGTAGATAAAGTGCCGGGCGTCGATCTCTTCCTGCAACCAACGCAGGACCTGACCATCGATACTCAGGTCAGCCGCACCCAGTACCAGTTTACCTTGCAGGCCACGTCACTGGATGCGCTCAGTACCTGGGTGCCGCAGCTCATGGAAAAACTCCAGCAGCTGCCACAGCTTTCTGATGTCTCCAGCGACTGGCAGGACAAAGGGCTGGTGGCGTATGTCAATGTTGATCGCGACAGCGCCAGCCGTCTGGGGATCAGCATGGCGGACGTCGATAACGCCTTGTACAACGCGTTTGGTCAGCGACTGATTTCCACTATTTATACTCAGGCTAACCAGTATCGCGTGGTGCTGGAGCACAACACCGAAAATACTCCTGGGATTGCGGCGCTGGATACCATTCGCCTGACCAGCAGCGACGGTGGCGTGGTGCCGCTAAGCTCAATTGCCAAAATTGAGCAGCGTTTTGCCCCGCTCTCCATCAACCATCTGGATCAGTTCCCGGTAACGACCATCTCCTTTAACGTGCCGGATAACTATTCGTTGGGCGATGCGGTGCAGGCGATTATGGACACCGAAAAGACGCTGAATCTGCCAGTGGATATCACCACGCAGTTCCAGGGCAGCACCCTCGCCTTCCAGTCGGCGCTGGGCAGCACTGTCTGGCTGATTGTCGCAGCGGTGGTGGCGATGTATATCGTGCTCGGCATTCTGTACGAGAGCTTTATTCACCCCATCACTATTCTCTCGACGCTACCCACCGCAGGGGTCGGCGCACTGCTGGCGTTAATGATTGCCGGTAGCGAACTGGATGTGATTGCGATTATCGGCATTATTTTGCTGATCGGTATCGTGAAGAAGAACGCCATCATGATGATCGACTTCGCGCTGGCTGCCGAGCGCGAGCAAGGCATGTCGCCGCGCGATGCTATTTACCAGGCTTGTCTGTTGCGTTTTCGTCCGATCCTGATGACCACCCTGGCGGCTCTGCTTGGCGCGCTACCGCTGATGTTGAGTACCGGGGTCGGCGCGGAACTGCGTCGTCCATTAGGCATTGGTATGGTTGGTGGTCTGGTTGTCAGCCAGGTGCTGACGCTGTTTACCACGCCGGTGATTTATCTGCTGTTCGACCGCCTGGCATTGTGGACAAAAAGCCGCTTTGCCCGTCATGAAGAGGAGGCGTAAGTGAAGTTTTTTGCCCTCTTCATTTACCGCCCGGTGGCGACGATTTTACTGTCGGTTGCCATTACCCTGTGCGGCATTCTGGGCTTCCGTATGCTGCCGGTCGCCCCGCTGCCGCAGGTTGATTTTCCGGTGATTATGGTCAGCGCCTCGCTGCCCGGTGCATCGCCAGAGACAATGGCGTCTTCCGTTGCCACGCCGCTGGAACGTTCGCTTGGGCGCATTGCCGGAGTCAGTGAAATGACCTCCAGCAGTTCGCTCGGCAGCACACGCATTATTTTGCAGTTTGATTTTGACCGAGATATCAACGGCGCGGCGCGTGATGTGCAGGCGGCGATCAACGCCGCGCAAAGTTTGCTGCCCAGCGGGATGCCAAGCCGTCCGACCTATCGCAAAGCGAACCCGTCGGATGCGCCAATTATGATCCTGACGCTAACCTCCGATACTTATTCGCAAGGTGAACTGTACGATTTCGCCTCAACACAGCTTGCCCCGACGATTGCGCAAATCGACGGTGTCGGTGATGTCGATGTCGGTGGCAGCTCGCTGCCCGCCGTGCGCGTCGGGCTGAATCCGCAGGCGCTGTTTAATCAGGGCGTCTCGCTGGACGATGTACGCTCCGCCATCAGCAATGCCAACGTGCGTAAACCGCAGGGGGCGCTGGAAGATGATACCCATCGCTGGCAGATCCAGACTAACGATGAACTGAAAACCGCCGCTGAATATCAGCCGCTGATTATTCATTACAACAACGGCGGCGCGGTTCGTCTGGGCGATGTGGCGACGGTGACGGATTCAGTGCAGGATGTGCGCAACGCCGGGATGACCAACGCCAAACCGGCTATTTTGCTGATGATCCGCAAACTGCCAGAAGCCAATATTATCCAGACGGTAGACAGCATCCGGGCGAAATTACCGGAGTTGCAGGAAACCATTCCGGCGGCAATTGATCTGCAAATTGCCCAGGATCGCTCGCCCACCATTCGCGCCTCGCTGGAAGAAGTCGAGCAAACGCTAATTATCTCGGTGGCGCTGGTGATTCTGGTGGTGTTTTTATTCCTGCGCTCGGGTCGCGCCACTATTATTCCCGCCGTTGCGGTGCCGGTTTCGCTGATTGGTACGTTTGCGGCGATGTACCTGTGCGGATTCAGTCTCAATAACCTTTCGTTAATGGCGCTCACCATTGCTACTGGTTTCGTGGTGGATGACGCCATCGTGGTGCTGGAAAACATTGCCCGTCATCTGGAAGCGGGGATGAAACCACTACAGGCCGCGCTACAAGGTACTCGCGAAGTCGGTTTTACGGTGCTGTCGATGAGTCTGTCACTGGTGGCGGTGTTCCTGCCGCTGCTGTTGATGGGCGGATTGCCGGGCCGCCTGTTACGCGAGTTTGCCGTGACGCTTTCTGTCGCCATTGGTATTTCGTTGCTGGTTTCCCTGACGCTAACGCCGATGATGTGCGGCTGGATGCTAAAAGCCAGCAAGCCGCGTGAGCAAAAGCGACTGCGTGGTTTTGGTCGCATGTTGGTAGCCCTGCAACAAGGCTACGGCAAGTCGCTGAAATGGGTGCTCAATCATACCCGTCTGGTGGGCGTGGTGCTGCTTGGCACCATCGCGCTGAATATCTGGCTGTATATCTCGATCCCGAAAACCTTCTTCCCTGAGCAGGACACCGGTGTGTTGATGGGCGGGATTCAGGCGGATCAGAGTATTTCGTTTCAGGCGATGCGCGGCAAATTGCAGGACTTCATGAAAATTATTCGTGACGATCCGGCAGTGGATAATGTCACTGGCTTTACCGGCGGTTCGCGAGTGAACAGCGGGATGATGTTTATCACTCTCAAGCCACGCAACGAACGCAGCGAAACGGCGCAGCAAATTATCGACCGTCTGCGCGTGAAGCTGGCAAAAGAGCCAGGAGCGAATCTGTTCCTGATGGCGGTACAGGATATTCGCGTTGGCGGACGTCAGTCGAACGCCAGTTACCAGTACACGTTGCTGTCCGACGACCTGGCGGCACTGCGCGAATGGGAGCCGAAAATCCGCAAAAAACTGGCAACGTTGCCGGAACTGGCGGACGTGAACTCCGACCAGCAGGACAACGGCGCGGAGATGAATCTGGTTTACGATCGCGACACCATGGCGCGGCTGGGAATCGACGTGCAGGCTGCCAACAGCCTGCTGAATAACGCCTTCGGTCAGCGACAAATCTCGACCATTTACCAGCCGATGAACCAGTATAAAGTAGTGATGGAGGTGGATCCGCGCTATACCCAGGACATCAGTGCGCTGGAAAAAATGTTCGTTATCAATAACGAAGGCAAAGCGATCCCGCTGTCGTATTTCGCCAAATGGCAGCCCGCGAACGCGCCATTGTCGGTGAATCATCAGGGATTATCGGCAGCCTCGACCATCTCATTCAACCTGCCGACCGGGAAATCGCTCTCGGACGCCAGTGCGGCAATCGACCGCGCAATGACCCAGCTTGGTGTGCCTTCGACGGTGCGCGGCAGTTTTGCCGGAACAGCGCAGGTGTTCCAGGAGACGATGAACTCGCAAGTGATCCTGATTATCGCAGCGATCGCCACGGTGTATATCGTACTGGGGATGCTGTATGAGAGTTACGTACATCCGCTGACGATTCTCTCCACATTGCCTTCGGCGGGCGTCGGGGCGCTGCTGGCGCTGGAGCTGTTCAATGCCCCGTTCAGCCTAATCGCCCTGATAGGGATCATGCTATTAATCGGCATCGTGAAGAAAAACGCCATTATGATGGTCGATTTTGCGCTTGAAGCCCAACGCCACGGTAACCTGACGCCGCAGGAAGCTATTTTCCAGGCCTGTCTGCTGCGTTTTCGCCCGATTATGATGACCACCCTGGCAGCACTGTTTGGCGCGCTGCCGCTGGTATTGTCGGGCGGTGACGGCTCGGAGCTACGGCAACCCCTGGGGATCACCATTGTCGGCGGTCTGGTAATGAGTCAGCTCCTGACGCTGTATACCACGCCGGTGGTATATCTCTTTTTCGACCGTCTGCGGCTGCGTTTTTCGCGTAAACCTAAACAAACGGTAACCGAGTAAATGACAGATCTTCCCGACAGCACCCGCTGGCAATTGTGGATTGTGGCTTTCGGCTTCTTTATGCAGTCGCTGGACACCACCATCGTTAACACCGCCCTTCCCTCAATGGCGCAAAGCCTCGGGGAAAGCCCGCTGCATATGCACATGGTCATTGTCTCTTATGTGCTGACCGTGGCGGTGATGCTACCCGCCAGCGGCTGGCTGGCGGATAAAATCGGCGTGCGCAATATTTTCTTTACCGCCATCGTGTTGTTTACCCTCGGTTCACTGTTTTGCGCGCTTTCCGGCACGCTGAACGAACTGTTGCTGGCACGCGCGTTACAGGGCGTTGGCGGTGCGATGATGGTGCCGGTCGGCAGGTTGACGGTGATGAAAATCGTACCGCGCGAGCAATATATGGCGGCGATGACCTTTGTCACGCTGCCCGGTCAGGTCGGCCCGCTGCTTGGCCCGGCGCTCGGCGGTTTGCTGGTGGAGTACGCCTCCTGGCATTGGATCTTTTTGATCAACATTCCGGTGGGAATTATTGGTGCGATCGCCACGCTGATGTTAATGCCGAACTACACCATGCAGACGCGGCGCTTCGATCTCTCCGGCTTTTTATTGCTGGCGGTTGGCATGGCGGTATTAACGCTGGCGCTGGACGGCAGTAAAGGTACAGGACTGTCGCCGCTAACCATCGCCGGACTGGTGGCGGTTGGCGTGGTGGCACTGGTGCTTTATCTGCTACACGCCAGAAATAACCACCGCGCTCTTTTCAGTCTGAAACTGTTCCGCACTCGTACCTTTTCGCTGGGCCTGGCGGGGAGCTTTGCCGGACGTATCGGTAGCGGCATGTTGCCCTTTATGACGCCGGTTTTCCTGCAAATTGGCCTTGGTTTCTCACCGTTTCATGCCGGATTGATGATGATCCCGATGGTGCTTGGCAGCATGGGGATGAAGCGAATTGTGGTGCAGGTGGTGAATCGCTTTGGTTATCGTCGGGTACTGGTGGCGACCACGCTGGGTCTGTCGCTGGTCACCCTGTTGTTTATGACCACCGCGCTGCTGGGCTGGTACTACGTTTTGCCGTTCGTCCTGTTTTTACAAGGAATGGTCAACTCGACGCGTTTCTCCTCCATGAACACCCTGACGCTGAAAGATCTGCCAGACAATCTGGCGAGCAGCGGCAACAGTCTGCTGTCGATGATTATGCAATTGTCGATGAGTATCGGCGTCACCATCGCAGGGCTGTTGCTGGGACTTTTTGGTTCGCAGCATGTCAGCGTCGACAGCGGCACCACACAAACTGTCTTTATGTACACCTGGCTTAGTATGGCGTTTCTTATCGCCCTTCCGGCGTTCATCTTTGCCAGAGTGCCGAACGATACGCATCAAAATGTAGCTATTTCGCGGCGCAAAAGGAGCACTGAATGAAGTTCTGGCGGCCCGGCATTACCGGCAAACTGTTTCTGGCGATCTTCGCCACCTGCATCGTCTTGCTGATCACGATGCACTGGGCGGTACGTATTAGTTTTGAGCGTGGTTTTATTGATTACATCAAGCATGGCAATGAGCAACGGCTGCAAATGCTTGGCGACGCGCTTGGCGAGCAATACGCCCAGCACGGTAACTGGCGTTTTCTGCGTAATAACGATCGCTTCGTATTTCAGATCCTGCGTTCGCTTGAACACGATAGCAACGACGATAAGCCCGGCCCCGGTATGCCACCACACGGCTGGCGTACCCAGTTCTGGGTGGTCGATCAAAATAACAAAGTGCTGGTTGGCCCACGCGCACCCATTCCACCGGACGGTACACGGCGGCCCATTCTGGTCAATGGTGTGGAAGTCGGCGCGGTGATCGCTTCCCCCGTTGAACGCCTGACGCGCAATACCGATATCAATTTTGATAAGCAACAGCGGCAAACCAGCTGGCTGATTGTGGCTTTATCTACTTTATTGGCGGCGCTGGCGACATTTCCACTGGCACGCGGTTTGCTGGCACCGGTAAAACGGTTAGTTGACGGCACGCACAAACTGGCGGCGGGCGATTTCACCACTCGCGTGACGCCCACCAGCGAAGATGAACTGGGGAAACTGGCACAAGACTTCAACCAGCTTGCCAGCACGCTGGAGAAAAACCAGCAAATGCGCCGCGATTTTATGGCCGATATTTCTCACGAACTGCGTACGCCATTAGCGGTGCTGCGCGGTGAACTGGAAGCCATTCAGGATGGCGTGCGTAAATTCACGCCGGAGACGGTGGCGTCTTTACAGGCGGAGGTCGGCACACTGACCAAACTGGTTGACGATCTCCATCAGTTGTCGATGTCTGATGAGGGCGCTCTCGCCTACCAAAAAGCACCGGTAGATTTGATCCCACTGCTGGAAGTGGCGGGCGGCGCATTTCGCGAACGATTCGCCAGCCGTGGCCTGAAACTGCAATTTTCCCTGCCAGACAGCATTACCGTATTTGGCGATCGCGACCGTTTAATGCAGTTGTTCAATAATTTACTGGAAAACAGCCTGCGCTACACCGACAGCGGCGGCAGCCTGCAAATCTCCGCAGAACAGCACGATAAAACGGTGCGCCTGACCTTTGCCGACAGCGCGCCGGGCGTCAGTGATGATCAGCTGCAAAAACTGTTTGAGCGTTTTTATCGCACCGAAGGTTCCCGCAACCGTGCCAGCGGCGGTTCCGGGCTGGGGCTGGCGATTTGCCTGAACATTGTTGAAGCGCATAATGGTCGCATTGTTGCCGCCCATTCGCCTTTTGGCGGGGTAAGCATTACAGTAGAGTTACCGCTGGAACGGGATTTACAGAGAGAAGTATGACCGAGTTACCTATCGACGAAAACACGCCGCGTATTTTGATCGTGGAAGATGAACCCAAGCTGGGGCAGTTGCTCATTGATTATCTGCGTGCCGCGAGCTACGCGCCAATACTTATCAGCCACGGCGATCAGGTACTACCGTACGTGCGCCAGACGCCGCCGGATCTGATCCTGTTGGATCTGATGCTCCCAGGCACCGATGGTCTGACGCTGTGCCGGGAAATTCGTCGTTTTTCCGATGTCCCAATTGTGATGGTGACGGCGAAAATCGAAGAGATCGATCGCCTGCTGGGGCTGGAAATTGGTGCTGATGACTATATCTGCAAGCCGTACAGCCCGCGTGAAGTAGTGGCGCGCGTCAAAACCATTTTGCGCCGCTGCAAACCGCAGCGCGAGTTGCAGCAACAGGATGCCGAAAATCCGTTGATTATCGACGAAGGTCGTTTTCAGGCTTCATGGCGTGGCAAAATGCTTGACCTGACGCCTGCGGAATTTCGTCTGCTGAAAACGCTCTCCCATGAACCGGGTAAAGTATTCTCCCGCGAGCAATTGCTCAATCATCTTTACGACGACTACCGCGTGGTAACCGACCGAACTATCGACAGCCACATTAAAAACCTGCGCCGCAAACTGGAATCTCTCGACGCCGAACAGTCATTTATCCGCGCCGTTTACGGCGTCGGTTACCGTTGGGAAGCTGACGCCTGCCGTATTGTTTAGCCTGTTCCTTTTAATGGCAGTCTCAAACTACAACGCGTACCGTTCCGTCGCCCACTGAGTATTATTACCCTCTCTGAAAAAGAGAGGGATAAAGCCGTGCTCGTATTCAGATTTCAGCATATTTATCAGTAATCTCCCCCATGCATTAGAGGGTATTCCCCTGATTGGCAACCACCTGAATATCACCCATACTTAAATGGTTACATACTGTTTTCGATACGCAATTTCAAGCAAGGAGTCAATATGGCTGGTTGGTTTGAACTTAATAAGAGCAGTGATAATCAGTTCCGTTTTGTGTTAAAAGCGGGAAACGGAGAAATCATTCTCACAAGCGAATTGTATGCCTCAAAAGCCTCTGCGGAAAAGGGCATCGCCTCGGTACAAAGCAACAGTCCGCAGGATGAACGCTATGAGAAAAAGACGGCGAGCAACGGCAAGTTTTATTTCAATCTGAAAGCGGCAAATCATCAGATAATTGGCTCCAGCCAGATGTATGCTACCGCTCAATCACGCGAAGTCGGAATTGCCTCTGTAAAAACCAATGGCGTAAGCCAGACGGTGAAAGATAAGACTTAATCATTGTGCCGGGCGCGGATAACGCGCCCGGCTTTATTTCTAATAAACACTGGCTTATTGATACTAAGGATCAATCCTCGCCATTAAAATAATGGGAGGATAAGTTTCATATTAGGTGAAAGAATTTTTGTTCTTCTTTTTGAACGCCACGTTATTTATTTCCTGCAAGTGCCGAAGAAATTATCATTATTCGCATCCTTACCAAAACCAGGAGACGACCAGACATTTACACTGGAGCCAACCCCACCGATTGCGCTACAATGCCCGCCCTTAAAGTGGGGACACTCCCCTAACCGCTTCATCAGGTGAAGCGGATCTGACCTGTCATCAGAACGAGAGAATTATGTTTAAACCGGAACTCCTTTCCCCGGCGGGAACGCTGAAAAATATGCGTTACGCTTTCGCTTATGGCGCAGATGCTGTTTATGCGGGCCAGCCGCGTTACTCCCTGCGTGTGCGCAACAACGAATTCAACCACGAAAATCTTCAGCTCGGCATCAATGAAGCCCATGCGCTGGGGAAAAAGTTTTATGTCGTGGTCAACATTGCGCCGCACAACGCTAAGCTGAAAACCTTTATCCGTGACCTGAAACCGGTAGTGGAAATGGGGCCGGATGCGCTGATTATGTCTGATCCTGGGCTGATTATGCTGGTGCGTGAGCACTTCCCTGAAATGCCAATCCACCTTTCCGTGCAGGCTAACGCCGTAAACTGGGCGACGGTAAAATTCTGGCAGCAAATGGGCCTGACCCGCGTGATCCTCTCCCGTGAACTATCACTGGAAGAGATTGAAGAGATCCGCAATCAGGTGCCGGATATGGAGCTCGAAATCTTCGTTCACGGCGCACTGTGCATGGCCTACTCCGGTCGCTGCCTGCTCTCTGGCTATATCAACAAACGCGACCCGAACCAGGGCACCTGCACCAACGCCTGCCGCTGGGAGTACAACGTCCAGGAAGGTAAAGAAGATGACGTCGGCAACATCGTACACAAATACGAGCCGATTCCGGTGCAAAACGTTGAACCGACGCTGGGTATCGGCGCGCCAACCGACAAAGTGTTTATGATCGAAGAGGCCCAGCGTCCGGGCGAGTATATGACCGCGTTTGAAGACGAACACGGCACTTACATCATGAACTCGAAAGATCTGCGCGCTATCGCACACGTTGAACGCCTGACCAAAATGGGCGTGCATTCGCTGAAAATCGAAGGCCGCACCAAATCTTTCTACTATTGTGCACGCACCGCGCAGGTTTATCGTAAAGCTATCGATGATGCCGCTGCGGGCAAACCGTTCGACACCAGCCTGCTGGAGACGCTGGAAGGTCTGGCGCATCGCGGCTATACCGAAGGTTTCCTGCGTCGCCATACGCATGATGATTATCAGAACTACGAATACGGTTATTCCGTTTCTGACCGCCAGCAGTTTGTTGGTGAGTTTACCGGTGAGCGTAAAGGCGACCTCGCGGCGGTAGCGGTTAAAAACAAATTCTCCGTTGGCGACAGCCTTGAGCTGATGACTCCACAGGGCAATATCAACTTTACCCTTGAGCATATGGAAAACGCCAAAGGCGAAGCGATGCCGGTTGCGCCGGGCGATGGTTATACTGTGTGGATCCCAGTCCCGCAGGATCTCGAACTGAACTACGCGCTGCTGATGCGTAATTTCTCTGGGGAAACCACGCGTAACCCGCACGGCAAGTGATTAATTTCAAGTATTTTTCCCAGATAGAAAATTCTTAGAAACCGATCACATACAGCTGCATTTATTAAGGTTATCATCCGTTTCGCTGAAAAACATAACCCATAAAATGCTAGCTGTACCAGGAACCACCTCCTTAGCCTGTGTAATCTCCCTTACGCAGGCTTATTTTTTTGCACCACGACTTTCATCCTGTTCTGACTCCACCTTCTCTTTTCTGCTCTACACTTTCTAAAGATCAATAATAAAGGCATACGACGATGGCCGATTTTCCCGCCAGTTTGCTGATTCTTAACGGCAAAAGTGCTGACAATGAAACATTGCGCGAGGCGATTATGCTGTTGCGTGAGGAGGGAATAACGATCTATGTACGGGTCACCTGGGAGAAAGGTGATGCCGCGCGTTTTGTGACTGAAGCGCGCCAACTCGGCGTCGCGACAGTGATAGCAGGCGGTGGTGATGGCACAATTAATGAAGTCTCCACGGCGTTGATTCAGTGTGAAGGCGATGACATTCCTGCTTTGGGGATTTTGCCGCTAGGTACAGCGAATGATTTCGCCACCAGCGTGGGGATCCCTGAGACACTGGATAAGGCGTTGAAACTGGCGATTGCCGGTAACGCTATTGCAATTGATATGGCGCAGGTTAACAGGCACACCTGTTTTATCAATATGGCAACGGGCGGGTTTGGTACGCGTATCACCACCGAAACACCGGAAAAATTAAAAGCCGCGCTGGGGGGAGTCTCTTACATCATTCATGGCTTAATGCGCATGGATACATTGCAACCGGACCGTTGTGAAATCCGCGGTGAAAACTTTCACTGGCAAGGTGACGCCCTGGTCATTGGTATTGGTAACGGGCGTCAGGCCGGTGGCGGTCAGCAATTGTGTCCGAACGCGTTAATTAACGATGGCTTGCTGCAACTGCGCATTTTTACCGGAGATGAAATTCTTCCGGCCCTCGTATCAACATTAAAATCTGACGAAGATAACCCGAATATTATCGAAGCCGCTTCGGCGTGGTTCGATATAAAAGCACCACACGAAATTACGTTTAATCTTGATGGCGAACCGTTGAGTGGACAAAACTTTCATATTGAAATACTTCCGGCGGCGCTGCGTTGTCGATTACCACCGGATTGTCCGTTATTGCGTTAATCAAATTATTCTCTCTTGAATTAGGGAGAGTTAGTTATGCCGGATGCGGTGTGAGCGCCTTATCCGGCCTACGGGGCTGTGCTGTGTGTAGGCATGATAAGACGCTTCAGCGTCGCATCAGGCGTAGGCTATCGGATGCGGCGAGAACGCCTTATCCGTCATACGTGGCAGTGCTGGTCGTACAAAGCACATCAGGCGATAGTAATTTTGCTATCGAGATAAACGTCCTGCACGGCGTTAATCAGTTTCACGCCGTCAGCCATCGATTTCTTGAACGCCTTACGTCCAAGAATCAGCCCCATTCCACCAGCGCGTTTGTTGATGACCGCAGTACGCACCGCATCACTAAGGTCGGTTTCACCGCCTGCAGCACCGCCGGAGTTAATCAGCCCTGCACGCCCCATATAGCAGTTAGCTAACTGATAACGCACCAGATCAATCGGGTTTTCACTGGTCAGCTTGCTGTACACGCGATCGTCGGTATAACCGTAATTAATCGCTTTATAGCCGCCGTTATTTTCCGCCATTTTTTGTTTGACGATATCTGCACCGATGGTCGCCGCCAGATGGTTCGCCTGACCAGTCAGGTCGGCGGAAACATGGTAATCAACGCCATCTTTCTTAAAGGCGGAGTTACGCAAATAGGCCCACAGCACTGTCACCATGCCCAGCTCGTGCGCACGTTCAAAGGCCGCAGAAATTTCTTCAATCTGGCGACGTGACTCTTCCGAGCCAAAATAGATAGTCGCACCAACCGCCACCGCGCCCATGTTGAACGCCTGCTCCACGCTGGCATACAGCGTTTGATCGTAGGTGTTCGGGTAACTTAGCGTCTCGTTGTGATTAAGTTTGACGAGGAATGGAATGCGATGCGCATAACGCCGCGATACCGACGCCAGCACGCCGTAAGTTGACGCCACACAGTTACAGCCCGCTTCGATCGCCAACTCCACAATGTTCTTCGGGTCAAAGTAGAGCGGGTTAGCGGCAAATGAAGCTCCGGCAGAGTGCTCGATGCCCTGGTCAACAGGCAGAATAGAAAGGTATCCTGTGCCGGCCAGACGCCCGGTGTTGTAGAGCGTCTGCATATTACGTAACACCGCTGGCGGACGATTATTGTCAATCATCACGCGGTCTACGTAATCATGTCCGGGGAGATAAAGCTGGTCAGAAGGAATAGTCATACAACGGTGCTGTAAAAGGTTGTCGGCGTCTTTGCCAAGCAACTGCGCAATATCTGTCATTACTATGCTCCCGTAAATTCCGATTGGATATCGGCTATGGATTGTCCTGGCCCACCTTTTGCGGGCAATCATAATCCTGGTCGTTACGGGCTGGTTTTGCCATCTTTTGGATGTTTTTTCAGCGTTTTCTGTTGGCACGATTCATCAGAAAAAGTGTTACAGCGGTCAAGTTTTCACCGCAAAGGTATTTAAAAGGTATTGTTAAGTGGTATTGTCAGCGCGTACCTTACATTACCTGTCATGAAGGAATTAAAAGATGAAAACAACAGCAAAGCTGTCGTTCATGATGTTTGTTGAATGGTTTATCTGGGGCGCGTGGTTTGTGCCATTGTGGCTGTGGCTAAGTAAAAGCGGTTTCAGTGCCGGAGAAATTGGCTGGTCCTATGCATGTACCGCCATTGCGGCGATCCTGTCGCCTATTCTGGTTGGCTCCATCACTGACCGCTTTTTCTCGGCGCAGAAAGTGCTGGCGGTATTGATGTTCGCCGGTGCGGTGCTGATGTATTTCGCCGCGCAACAGACCACCTTTGCCGGGTTCTTCCCGTTACTGCTGGCCTACTCGCTAACTTATATGCCGACCATTGCGCTGACTAACAGCATCGCGTTTGCTAACGTGCCGGATGTGGAGCGTGATTTTCCGCGCATTCGCGTACTGGGGACTATCGGCTGGATTGCCTCTGGCCTGGTCTGCGGATTCCTGCCTCAGATGCTGGGATATGACGATATCTCACCGACCAATATTCCGCTGTTAATTACCGCAGGAAGCTCCGCATTGCTCGGTGCGTTTGCCTTATTCCTGCCAGACACGCCGCCAAAAAGCACCGGCAAAATGGACATTAAAGTCATGCTCGGCCTGGATGCGCTTATCCTGCTGCGCGATAAAAATTTCCTCGTCTTTTTCTTCTGTTCATTCCTGTTTGCGATGCCACTGGCGTTCTATTACATCTTTGCCAACGGTTATCTGACTGAAGTCGGCATGAAAAACGCCACCGGCTGGATGACGCTCGGCCAGTTCTCTGAAATCTTCTTTATGCTGGCATTGCCGTTTTTCACCAAACGCTTTGGTATCAAAAAGGTATTATTGCTTGGTCTGGTCACCGCCGCGATCCGCTATGGCTTCTTTATTTATGGCAGCGCGGATGAATATTTTACCTACGCGTTACTGTTCCTCGGCATTTTGCTGCACGGCGTAAGCTACGATTTTTACTACGTTACCGCCTACATCTATGTCGATAAAAAAGCGCCCGTGCATATGCGTACCGCCGCGCAGGGGCTGATTACGCTCTGCTGCCAGGGCTTCGGCAGTTTGCTCGGTTATCGTCTTGGCGGCGTGATGATGGAGAAGATGTTTGCTTATCAGGAACCGGTAAACGGGCTGACCTTCAACTGGGCCGGGATGTGGACTTTTGGCGCGGTGATGATTGCCATTATCGCCGTGCTGTTCATGATTTTTTTCCGCGAATCCGACAGCGAAATTACGGCTATCAAGGTCGATGATCGCGATATTGCGTTGACACAAGGGGAAGTTAAATGAAAACAGAACGTATTCTCGGTGCTCTTTACGGGCAGGCGTTAGGGGATGCGATGGGGATGCCCTCCGAGCTTTGGCCACGCAGCCGCGTTAAAGCACACTTTGGCTGGATTGACCGTTTTCTGCCTGGACCAAAGGAGAATAACGCGGCCTGTTATTTTAACCGCGCCGAATTCACCGACGATACCTCGATGGCGCTGTGTCTGGCGGATGCGCTGTTGGAACGTGAAGGCGAGATCGACCCGGATCTGATTGGGCGTAATATTCTCAACTGGGCGCTGCGTTTCGACGCCTTTAACAAAAACGTGCTTGGCCCAACCTCGAAGATTGCGCTTAACGCCATTCGCGACGGTAAACCCGTTGCTGAACTGGAAAACAACGGCGTGACTAACGGTGCGGCGATGCGCGTCTCACCATTGGGGTGTTTACTTCCGGCGCGTGATGTTGATTCCTTTATTGATGATGTGGCGCTGGCGTCCAGCCCGACTCATAAATCCGATCTGGCGATTGCGGGGGCGGTGGTTATTGCATGGGCGATTTCTCGTGCCATTGACGGCGAAAGCTGGTCAGCGATTGTTGATTCTCTACCCTCGATTGCGCGACATGCTCAACAAAAACGCATCACCACATTCAGCGCCTCACTGGCGGCACGTCTGGAGATTGCGCTGAAAATTGTGCGCAATGCCGATGGCACCGAATCCGCCAGCGAACAGCTTTACCAGGTCGTTGGCGCAGGCACCAGCACCATTGAGTCCGTGCCATGCGCCATTGCGCTGGTTGAACTGGCACAAACCGACCCGAACCGTTGCGCCGTCCTGTGCGCTAACCTTGGCGGCGACACAGACACCATCGGTGCTATGGCGACGGCAATTTGCGGCGCGTTGCATGGCGTTAACGCTATCGATCCTGCGTTAAAGGCGGAACTGGATGCGGTAAATCAGCTTGATTTCAACCGCTATGCCACAGCGCTGGCGAAGTATCGCCAACAACGGGAGGCGGTATGAGCGGCGCTCGATTACACACGCTGCTGCCTGAATTAACCACGCGTCGGCCAGTTATGGTGATTGGCGCGGCGGTCATTGATGTGATCGCCGACGCTTACGCCCTGCCCTGGCGCGGGTGCGATATCGAGCTGAAACAGCAGAGCGTTAACGTTGGCGGCTGCGCACTGAATATTGCCGTGGCGTTAAAGCGCCTCGGCATCGAAGCGGGTAATGCCCTGCCGCTCGGTCAGGGGGTGTGGGCGGAGATTATTCGCAACCGGATGGCGAAAGAGGGGTTAATCAGCCTGATCGATAACGCCGAAGGCGATAACGGATGGTGTCTGGCGCTGGTTGAGCCGGATGGTGAACGCACGTTTATGTCGTTCAGTGGTGTGGAAAATCAGTGGAATCGCCAATGGCTGGCGCGATTAACCGTTGCGCCTGGCAGCCTGCTCTATTTTTCCGGTTATCAACTGGCCTCGCCCTGCGGCGAATTGTTAGTGGAATGGCTGGAAGGGCTGAAAAACGTGACGCCGTTTATCGATTTTGGCCCACGTATTGGCGATATCCCGGATGCATTACTTGCGCGGATCATGGCCTGTCGACCTTTAGTGTCACTCAATCGTCAAGAGGCTGAGATTGCCGCCGAACGTTTTGCTTTATCCGCAGAGATAACAACGCTTGGCAAGCAATGGCAGGAGAAATTTGTCGCGCCGTTGATCGTCCGTCTCGATAAAGAAGGTGCCTGGTATTTCAGCAACAACGCTTCTGGCTGCGTTCCGGCATATCCAACGCAAGTTGTAGACACCATTGGCGCAGGTGATAGCCATGCAGGTGGCGTACTTGCCGGGCTGGCCTCTGGTCTGCCACTGGCGGATGCCGTATTACTGGGCAATGCAGTGGCGTCGTGGGTTGTCGGGCATCGGGGCGGTGATTGCGCGCCGACGCGCGAGGAACTACTCCTCGCACACAAAAACGTATAGATCGCTGCGACAGTGGCTGATGCTGTACTCAATAGGCCGTTGCTGTTGGTCAAGTGCCACTTGCTTGATCACCAGCACCGGTATTTTGCTATCTAACTGAATATGTGACTGAAACTCAGCATCCGGCATTCGGGCGCTAACGCGGGAACGGGTACGTTGTGGAAAAATATGCTGACTGCGGAAGTAGTCATAAAGAGAAATCCCGATGGCATCAACATCATGAATTAAATGCGCCGGAACCCACGATTCCTCAATGGATACCGCGTCTTCATCGACATAGCGAATACGCTTAAGCAAAAAGACATCAATTCCCGCTTCGACCGCCAGCTGCTGTGCGACTTCTTCAGGACATTTCACGACACGCTTGTTAACCCATAGCGTATCGGGCTTTTTCCCGCGCAACACCACCTGTTGAGAAAATCCTCGCGCTTCTTTCAACGAGTATTCAAAGATGTTGTTGATCTGCGTGCCGTAGCCACGCGAACGCGTCACCACGCCCTCTTCTTCCAGCGCCTGCATCGCCTTGCGCACCGTAATACGCGAAACGCCGGTTAACTGACTTAAATCACGCTCGCCGGGTAAAATATTGCCATGTTCCAGCACCCCGCTGCGCACGGCATTTTTTACCGTTTCGGCAAACTTAATATAAAGCGGCGTGTTGTCCGCCGCTAAAATACGCTCATTCAGTTGAGCGATAAGCTGGGTATGCGCTTGTTCCATTTGTCTTTTTCCTGCCGGGGAGTCTGTCAGGAGTATATCACTGCTGGTTATTTAAGGCGTTTCTTTAATGCCATCAACGAAAGCCTGCAACTCCTCCGCCTTGCCATTAAACACATTAAAATCCACCGGACCATTAATGCCATCTACCTGTCCACGGTCGGAATGCTGCCAGAAGCGCCAGGCCATGCCGTCATTGTCCGGGCGACGTTGGTAGTAGTGCGCTACCCACCACGGATACTCATTGAAATACCCCGCCAGGTTCGTGTGATAAAACACGGCTCCGGAGTAAATAATCGGCTTTTTTCCCGTACTTTTTTCGACCATTTTTAGCCACTGACTTACCCGCTTGCGCAATTCTTTTGCCGATAATTTTCCTCGCTCTTCTACGTCCAGCACGGCAGGGAAATCGCCGTGGGCAAAATCCACCGTTTGCAGAAATAATCTGGCCTGAACTGAAGCGGATACCGACGGAGAAAAATAGTGATACGCCCCACGCAGCAGGCCATTTTCACGGCTTCTTTGCCAGTTGCGCGAAAAATACGGGTCAACCAGCTTTTCACCTTCCGTAGCCTTAATAAAAGCAAACTGTAAGCGGATACCGTTGTCGCGCATTTTTGCGACACGCTGCCAGTCGATCCGCTCCTGCCAGCGTGAAACATCAATACCATGAATGGTGTAATTGGCAGGAATGCGAATAGCAAAAGATTTGACCGGGCGATAACCATAAAAGTGGATGTAGTCTTTAATCTGAATTGCTGTCGAATAGAAAAAATTCACCGTCTGACGGGGATGAATCGCAACGATGGAAATTAGCCCCAGAGCGCATATCAAAGCGGTGAATTTTTTTCGACTGGCGATTCTTAGCTGCATTGGTTTCATCCCTGAATTTCAGCGCGAAAAAGCTGAAAAATGCCAAAGCAGCTATACTACGGTGCTCACCACCAGGCGTGAAAGTGGTGAACCGGACCAATCCCGTGGCCAACTTCCAGCGTGTCTGCCTGCGCTAACGCCGCAGAAAGCCAGCTTTTTGCCTCCAGTACGGTGTCAGCCCAGTTTGTATGGCGCGGGCTTAGTGCAGCCAGCGCCGCAGAGAGCGTACAACCGGTGCCGTGGGTGTTTTTGGTCATAATGCGCGGTGCGGTAAATCGTTGTTCTCCCTCACGAGTAAACAGCCAGTCCGGGCTTTGCTCGTCATCCAGATGACCGCCTTTCATCAGCACTGCACCGCAGCCCATCGCCAATAATTCACGTCCCTGTTCCAGCATTTCCTGTTCGTTACGCGCGTGTGGCGCATCGAGCAAGGCGGCAGCTTCGGGCAAGTTTGGCGTTATTAATGAAACCTGTGGCAATAATCGACCGCGCAGCGTGGCAACCGCCGAAGGTGAAAGCAGCGGATCGCCACTTTTTGCCAGCATAACGGTGTCGAGTACCACGTTTTGGATCTGATAACGTTGCAGCCGTTCTGCCACCGCTTCAACAATATCGGTTTCCGCCAACATACCGATTTTAGTGGTGTCTATTCGCACATCGCTGAACACCGAATCAAGCTGGGCGGCAACAAAATCAGGCTCAATGCGATACACCGACTGTACGCCACGGGTATTTTGCGCCACCAGTGCAGTAATAACTGAGCAACCATAAGCGCCAAGTGCCGAGAAGGTTTTAAGATCGGCCTGAATCCCCGCACCACCACTCGGATCAGTACCGGCAATCGTCAGAGCGTTAATCCGTTTCATGCCTGCACCTCCTGCGTCAGCTGCCAGAGCGCGTCAAGGAAATGTGGAACAAAACTACCCGGCCCCTCGCTTCTGGCGACTGCGCGTTCTCCGGCTTGTTTCATCCAGTGACAGGCAGATGCGATATTTTCCAGCGTATCACCCGGTAATGCACAACTGGCGGCGACGACTGCCGATAATGCACAGCCAGTTCCTACCACTTTGGTCATTAACGGATCGCCGCCGTGAATGCCAACGGTGCGACGACCATCGGTAACATAATCTACCTCGCCAGTGACCACGACGACTGCGCCAGTTTCCCGTGCCAGAGTTTGTGCGGCGGGCAACGCGTTAGCTACGTCGTCAGTGGTATCCACACCACGTCCACCATTAGCAACGCCAGCTAATGCCATGATTTCCGAAGCATTACCGCGTATCGCTGCCGGTTTAAAAGATAAAAGTTCATGACAAAAACAGCGGCGATAATCGAGCGCACCAACCGCAACCGGATCAAGCGTCCAGGGCGTTTGTGATCGTGTTGCCTGCCCAACGGCGGCACGCATCGCCTGCGCACGTGGCTGCGTCAGTGTGCCAACGTTAATCAACAAGGCACTGGCGATGGCCGCAAACTGACTGGCCTCTTCGGCTTCAATAACCATCGCTGGCGATGCACCGAGCGCCAGTAAGGTATTAGCAGTAAAGGTTTGCACCACATCATTGGTCATGCAGTGCACAAGGGGAGAGTGTTGGTGAAAGAGGTGTAACGCGTGCGCAGATTGCGCGGAACTCAGCAGGTCGACTTGCATAGTTTGCTCCTGCCATAACGTGAAGAAGCAATGACCTGATGGTCTGTGACTTCCCTACGCTGGCATTATCCAGATCAGGTGATACGGGTATTTCTCAGCCTTCACAAGGAAGGGCACCCCGAGTCGTTTGGTTGCGATGATAAATCGCAGAGGAGGATGGTAATGTCCAGCGCACGTGTTGTAAACGAGGAAAAACCGCAGTTTTACAATCGCGTTAATAAATTATTTGATATAAGAATCTAGCACCTTCAGAACGACATCCAGATCTTCTTCACGTTTTAGCTCATCCCCCTGGTGAACGATGTGTTCCGTCAGATGACCTTTAATCACTTCCCGCATCAGACCGTTTACCGCGCCACGGATAGCAGCAATCTGTTGTAAAACTGCAGCGCATTCATGCGGTTCGTCGAGCATTTTCTTGAGCGCCACGACCTGGCCCTGAATCTTACTGGCACGCGCTTTCAGTTTCTGTTTATCACGGATTGTATGAGACATGGCAACACCTGGTTAACAAGAACATGAAAAATCATAGCACTATTAATCTACTGGGGGGTAGTATCAGGTACTGGGGGGGAGTAGAATCAGATTGCCGAATTAATACTAAGAATTATTATCATGACCGAATTTACCACTCTTCTTCAGCAAGGTAACGCCTGGTTCTTCATCCCTAGCGCCATCTTACTTGGTGCGCTTCATGGCCTGGAACCAGGGCACTCAAAAACGATGATGGCGGCGTTTATCATCGCCATTAAAGGCACCATTAAACAGGCGGTGATGCTTGGACTGGCGGCAACCATTTCGCATACGGCAGTAGTCTGGTTGATTGCTTTTGGTGGGATGGTGATCAGCAAACGCTTTACTGCTCAGTCAGCGGAGCCGTGGCTTCAGTTGATTTCCGCGGTGATCATTATTGGCACCGCTTTCTGGATGTTCTGGCGTACCTGGCGCGGCGAACGCTACTGGCTTGAGGATATGCACGGGCATGATCATGAGCATCATCACGACCACGAACATCACCACGACCATCATCATCACGAACATGGTCAGAGTGACGAGTATCAGGATGCTCATGCGCTGGCCCATGCCAGTGACATTAAACGACGCTTTGATGGTAGAGAGGTCACCAACTGGCAAATTTTGCTGTTTGGCTTAACCGGCGGGCTTATCCCCTGCCCTGCGGCAATAACAGTGTTGTTGATTTGTATTCAGTTGAAAGCCCTCACATTGGGTGCAACGCTGGTCGTCAGTTTCAGCATCGGCCTGGCATTAACGCTGGTCACCGTAGGCGTTGGGGCGGCAATCAGTGTTCAACAAGTTGCAAAACGCTGGAGCGGATTTAACACTCTCGCTAAACGCGCCCCCTATTTTTCCAGTCTGTTAATTGGTTTAGTCGGGTTGTATATGGGAGTGCATGGCTTTATGGGTATTATGAGATAAAACAAACACCTGGGCTTCGTTATCCCTTTAGCCCAGGATGATTCTTAAATCAGCTTATTCCGCTCACTTCTCGCTCAATGAGGATGCTTTTGCTGCATCCTTTCATTTACACTTTTTACGAAATCATGGGATCACTAACAAAATATCTCTTGTCGGTTATATTGTATGGCGGGAAAGATATGCGACTGATTTTACTGATCCCCAAAGTGGAGAGTATATGACCATAAAAAATAAGATGTTGCTGGGTGCGCTTTTGCTGGTAACCAGCGCAGCATGGGCCGCACCAGCCACCGCGGGTTCGACCAATGCCTCGGGAATTTCGAAGTATGAGTTAAGCAGTTTCATTGCTGACTTCAAGCATTTCAAACCAGGTGACACCGTACCAGAAATGTACCGTACCGATGAGTACAACATTAAGCAGTGGCAGTTGCGTAACCTGCCCGCACCTGACGCCGGAACCCACTGGACCTATATGGGCGGTGCATATGTGCTGATCAATGATACCGACGGAAAAATCATTAAAGCCTACGACGGTGAGATTTTTTATCATCGCTAAAAAAAGCCCCCTCGGAGAGAGGGGGAAATGCAGACACCTTATTATTTTTTATTATTAGCCACTTGCTCGTCTTACTTGTTATTAGTCGTATTTCACGTTGATTAATGCGGTTGCCTGCAGTGCGCCAGATTTAACTCTATTTTCATCATATACATAGTAACTGGCCAGGACAGGTATATTAATAATATTACTATTTAAAGAAGCCCCGGGTTTATCTGTTTTCCATAATGATGTCGCCGCGCCCTGATCGCCGCTAGCAGAAATTTTGATGGCTGCTTCAGTCCCTTTTGGTGGTTCTTTTAGATCCAACACAAATCCTACACCATTATCTATGTTGCCACGCAAAATTGTATTACTTCCTGTAACCAAATCACTGCTAGAAAGATATACGACCATATTCCGCGATGCTTGTTTTGTGTCGCCGAAAAGATTATCACATTTCAACGTAATTATTCCTTCCTTACTGTTCGCCGTAATCTTTCTCTGACTTCTGAGCTGGGACAAGGCAATATCATCTACTTTTATTATTGTGTTTTCAGGCTTACAGGTCGTATTTTTAGGATAATAGGAAATACTTAACCCAAGCGTAAATGTATCCCCCGCCAGTTTACTGGTGAGATAACTTACACACCAGTTAATCTTCAATGTCTTACAAATTCCCAACCAAAAGTCGATGGATGTAGATGACTCACCGCCAATATTTGCAATCACAGTATCTGAAAGAAACCAAGTAGGTTTTCTTTCTCCAGTAAAATCAGGCGTACCTTTGGATATTTTAACCACATAGGGTAATACTGCCTGCGCATTGCTGGATTTCCCAATCGTGTCACTGGGTTTACCTAAAGACTCTATTTTAACCTTTAACTTTTCGCCATTACCAAAAGGCCCAACTTCAACCCAATCACTTTGGATATTTTTATAGACTATTTTATCCGTGCTCGTATCACAAGATATCCCAGTAAACACAACACTTTTACTAAAAGAAACCTCATTCGCTAAAATCTCCCCCACATTAATACTATCAGTAATATTTAATGATGCAGTAGTACGACATCCAGCCCAGGTAAAATTAGCCCATAAAATAAAAATTAGTAACATTCCATTTCTGAAAATCATATTCCACCTCTCACCGACAGATATAATTTTTACTTTCATCAATCTCTTTACCGAAGGTGATTGTGCATGAAAGCCCTTGTTGCTTATCAATTGCCACATTAACCGATGGCGGTACGTCATTAGTGCGAATAAATATCTGACTTCCCTGGCCGACAACACCAATATTGTGACCGTGGATATCATTGACTTCATAACCAAACGTTAATGGTTGCCCATCCGCTCTTGACGCTTTTATAAACCAGGGCTTGCGCTGATCGGTATCAAAATTAACCAATACAACCGCGCCGCGATAAGGTGCGGCAATTTTCCGGTTACCGCGCAATTCTGCTTCGCTATCGCTTTGCGACACATCCAGCATCAGGTGATTTTCCCGATAAGGTGTCATTCCGTCGTATACCACCACTCCACTACGGTTTGTTGTGCGATATTTTTGCCCATTGACATAAGCATCTTTAATTCCTGGCGCCTTCATCACAGCAAACGTTTCGGAAAGACGGTTCGCCAGATTAACGCCACCCGACCAGGCGACAATGCCCCCTGAAACACTGGCTCCAGCCTGTCGATAAGTACTCGACTGACTATAGCTGCCATTCACTGTTGCCACCGGCGCGTTCCAGGTTAAATTCGCTCCAGCTGTCGTTTCATTTCCCTGGTGTTGATGGCTCAAGTTGATCCCATAGTTAAACTGATCGCGATTACCAACGGTTCCCGATAATCCGGTATTATTTGAGGAAAAACCCTGATCATCAAAGGTCGTTGAGTTAGACATATATATTTGCCGCCGCGACGTCGTAACGTCATCACCCCAGTCAAAGGGAATCGATATAAAAATATTAAAACGTTTCTCTTCGGCGTGGTTCTCGTCATACGCCTGACTTGCCGCGAGGGTATAGCTTATCCGCCGCCAGTTATTGGAATAACTCAGTTGATAATCTTTACTACTGCCACTGCGCCCCCAGTAATCACGCCATAAAGTACTTAATGACACAGATCCCCAGCCTTCTGGCAATGACTGACTCATATTGGCGGAAAAACTATTTTTGCGACCAAAATCATTCTGGTAATAATCGGCAATGTCATAGACATCGTTTTTATCACGACGATAATTATCTTTATTATTTGCCCACACATAATCGTTAAACGTGCGGTAATCACGCGACGAATAACGCCAGGCCGCCAGACCAAAACGCGTCGACGTTTGGCTCACAAATTTGTTGTAGGCAATTTGATAACTTTGCCCGTCAAACACATCACCATTGTCTTGTTTACTGTGCGATTTAGTTGCATCGACTGAAATTGCGCCAATGCGCGTGTTCCAACCTGTTCCGAGGGTAAACGCATAGTAATTATTAGCAACCATCGTGCCGCCATACAGCGTCAATAAATTATTAAAACCATACTGATAACCTGCCTGGACAAAATCACTTTGCTTGCTCGCACCTTCAATATGACTACGGCCCGCCGCAAAATCATATTTTGATACGCCAGGTTGCAGCATATTAGGTACTGCCGCATAAGGCACCAGATACGTAGTCACAGAACCATCGGCTTCCTTAACACTCACATCAAGATCCGCACCTCCGCCCGCTAACTGCAAATCACTAATCGAAAACGGGCCAGGTGGAACCTCTTTCTGATAAACGACAAAACCGTTCTGTTCAATAGTTACCAACGCGTTACTCTGGGCAATCCCCTGTACCCGAGGGGTAAAATTTTGCCTCGAGTTTGGCAACATCTGCATATCACGAAATAACCGAACCCCGCTGAAGCGAACGGAATCAAATATATCGGCTGACGTGTACATATCACCAATACGCAGCGTACCGAGAATTTGAGAAAATCCACGTTCCAGATACAGTGTGTTGCTCTTCCACTCCCCTGGATTATTATCCGTTTTGCTAAAACTGGCATCAGAATGCAACTGCCATCCCAGCAAATTTAGCCCACTGTTAAAACGCACATAGGTACTCTTACTATTACCCGAGGCTTTATAGTCACTGTAATACTGACTTACGTAATAAGACGTATAAAACGCATTAATTCCCCGTTCCCAGTTTTCTGGTGGAACGTAACCATTTTCCAGTTCTTCGACCCAGGCTTGCGGGACAGCAAGATCCAAACGAAAAATTCCAATATCCCAGGCGTAGCTTCCACCCTGTACAAGTTGCTCAAATGTTAAACATTGTTTGTCGCGTGCGAAATTATCGCTATTTATACCTAACCGCTTTACAATTTCACGCGTCAGGCAAGTTTCATCTGGATTATCTTTTACGATAATCTCATATTTTCCACGCCATTGCTTATTGACATAAATATCAATGTCATACTGGCCGGGTAAAGGCTGATTATCATCAAGACGCAAATTTGTTACTTGCTCACCTTTCATTCCTCCCATCATAAAATGGGTGTCAAAGGTTTCTTCTGTTGCATGTGCTTCAATGCCGAGCAATAACGCGACTATTGCTGATGCAAGCGGGGTCATTCTCAACATAGGAAGCTCCTGCAATTAAATTTTGTCACTAATATAGTTGCCGTGATCATCGATAATGGTCAGTTGCCAACTATCCGTATTATTATTTTTTACACTGACATTCTGACTTTCTAGTGGTGCAATCATGATAGTTTCATAATTCACTTTGACGTTATTAGCCTTAACGTCAGAAATCGTTACCCAATTTGGCGAGTCATTTTTTATGACTACGTTATTACCGCTACGACTCACTCGCAGTTTTTTAAAAGTTGTTTTATTTACTGGAGCTACACCTGCAGGCCGGTAAAACAACTTGATTCTATTTTGCATGGCAAATTTTAACGCATTCTTTCCTTCATCTTCTGGGCTATTCGGTGGAATATCCAGAACGTTTAGATAGAAAATACTCTCCTTATTAACAGGTAATTTATTAGGCATGATTTTAATTTTTATTTGTTGCCCGGAATTGGCCGCTACTTTCACTACTGGTGGCGTTAACATGAAAGGAACCTGAATCTTTTCTGGCGGCAGAGACGTGTCACCATCATCAATCCACGTCTGCACCAGCGAAGAGCGGTTTCCCTGATTCATCAGTTGTACCATGACTTCTTTCTGCTCTGCCGGGTAAATGATACGTGTCCCGAAAATAACCATTCCGGCATGCGCAGGAAATATTATAGAAGAGATGAGTAAAGATAATAATCCTTTCATCTTAATGCCTCTTATATTTATGCTGACCGCCATGAACATGGCGGCCATTTTAATTTGCTGAAAAAATAAGATGATTATTTTAAATGTTTAATCCTGGGCAACACGCATAACCAATGAAGAGTTAACAGTACCAGATGCAACACTACTGTCAGTCAACTTCAGATATTTTGCCTTAAACGGTATGGCATATTGTCCATCAGCAGTTTTATAACTTTCAATATTAAATGGTGCGGAAATATCCAGTACTTCACTGCTATCACCCAAATAGAGATAGTATCCAACGGTGTCATTACTACTGGATATCGCCTTATCATTACCAAGAATTTTCTCGTTGGTGATCAATGAAAGTTTTACGCCATCAATAGTCTTCGGACAAGAAATTTTCAGCATACTGCTGGTTACACCAACCGCGTTATCATAAGTTGAATATTTCGCTTTACCATCAAATACAGTGGTTGGTACAGTCGGCATATTAATACTGACTGAATCACCACCAGCGACAAATGTACATGGGGATTCAGCAATATTACCTTTAATGGTTAAAGTTCCGGTATCTACTTCAGCAGCGAAAATACCAGCACTCATAAATACAGAGGATAAGACAGCGGCAGCAATAATTGAATTTTTCATGATGCATTCCTTAATAAGTTTATTTTGTTTTGTTAAGAGTCTGTATCTCTTGGAAACAAATTTCTCACACCCAAAAGGTTGCCGCAATGTAAACATATTGTTTTGTTGATTTAAAACAAATTAACCAATGCAATATAATTACAACAAATAATTCGCTATAATAAACATTTTTGAAACTGATTAATTACCGCAAATAACATTTATTAAATAAATAAAAAAGCCAAAATCATTCACGGAAATGATTTTGGCTTTCTAAATATGCTTAACGCGGTGTTGCCAAATTAATCGTAACGATTTAACACGATTTTGCGTTTGTCATTATTACCCACTGCAACCACTTCTGTCGTAACGCCTTTTGCAGTAGAAGATGCACGATAGTTGGCTTCAACTCGTTGTAACAACCGCCCACAACGTTGCTGAAGATGATTATTAACAACATCCATACTGCATGTAGGGGAACTAATCCTGCCATTGATGGTTAATGTTGCAGTATCAGAAGAGAACGCGGGTGATGCTAGTCCATAAGCAAGAAAAAAAACTCCTGACAACCAATACTTATTCATTGAACGTTATCCCTGTAGTAAAGGTTATGCCGGGTAGATTGAGTGCATAACAAACTATAGCTGTACATCCGCTACACAGCCACGAGGGATGATAAAGAGACAGTGCTTGCACAATCAATCGCCTTTGTACAGTTTCGGACTAAGATCCGCTGAATATTCGCAGCATTAAAAAAGTGGTTATTAAGGCTGCAAAAAAATTCACCGCATCAATTTAACATTGATGCGGTGAATGAAGAATAACCAGAAAGGTTAATACGCGTTATACGGCGCGAAAGGCAATCTCGCCAGGGATGACTTCGCCCTGCCAGTAAAGCTGGGCTGCAACACGGTCTGCCAGCTGGCGGTAGATAGCGGTAAATTCGCTCTCCGGACGGCTGATAACCGTTGGCGTGCCTTTATCGAGATCTTCACGTAAGGAGATGTGTAACGGCATCTGCCCCAGCAGTTGCGTGTGGTATTTCTCTGCCAGTTTCTCTGCGCCGCCAGTGCCGAAAATCGGCTCGTGGTGACCACAGTTACTGCAAATATGCACACTCATGTTCTCGACAATACCGAGCACAGGAACTTCGACCTTTTCAAACATCACGATGCCTTTTTTGGCATCAATCAGCGCGATATCCTGCGGGGTGGTGACCACGACAGCACCGGTTACCGGAATGTTCTGCGCCAGCGTCAGCTGAATGTCACCAGTTCCTGGCGGCATGTCGAGCACCAGATAGTCGAGGTCTGGCCATAAGGTTTCTTGCAACATCTGCATTAGCGCCTTGCTGGCCATTGGACCACGCCATACCATCGCGTTATCGTCAGTGACCAGATAACCAATTGAATTGGTTGCCAGGCCATGAGACATAATCGGTGCCATGTGAGTACCATCCGGCGAGGTTGGACGCTGATTTTCCGCCCCCAGCATGGTTGGGATTGATGGGCCGTAGATATCGGCATCCAGAATACCAACTTTCGCCCCTTCTGCCGCCAGTGCCAGCGCCAGGTTTACCGCCGTGGAGGATTTACCCACGCCGCCCTTACCGGAACTGACTGCAATAATGTTCTTCACGCCATTAATACCCGGCTGATTCTTCACGCGTTTCAGAGTGGCGATGTTATGCGATAATTTCCAGTCGATAGCTTTCGCCCCAGTGATACGCAGCAATTCGGCGCTACATTGCTCTTTTAACTCTTCAAACGCACTATGCCAGACAAACGGCATAACCAGTTCCACATGCAACGTGTCGTCCATCCAGGCAACATGGTGCAACGCTTTTAGCGTAGTGAGGTTATGCTTGAGGGTTGGGTGCTGAAAATTGGCCAGTGTCCCGGCGACCATTGCGCGCAGGGCTTCTGGTGATTTGGCCTGGGATTGTTCGTTCATCCCGACTCCTTATTTATAAAGATAACTTATCGCTATTAGTTTACCTGAAGTTAACAGCTAAGTACTTACCTAATAATGCATCATAAGATGCTTGCACAGGACTTACGTAACCATGCCCCATTTGGTACTATCTAAGCCCTTTTCACTACAAAGAAGTAATGCCTACTATGACTCAAGTCGCGAAGAAAATTCTGGTAACGTGCGCACTGCCGTACGCCAACGGCTCAATCCACCTCGGCCATATGCTGGAGCACATCCAGGCTGATGTCTGGGTCCGTTACCAGCGAATGCGCGGCCACGAGGTCAACTTCATCTGCGCCGACGATGCCCACGGTACGCCAATCATGCTGAAAGCCCAGCAACTTGGTATCACACCGGAGCAGATGATTGGCGAAATGAGTCAGGAGCATCAGACTGATTTCGCAGGCTTTAACATCAGCTACGACAATTACCACTCTACGCACAGCGAAGAGAACCGTCAGCTGTCGGAGCTTATATACAGCCGCCTGAAAGAGAACGGTTTTATTAAAAACCGCACCATCTCTCAACTGTACGATCCGGAAAAAGGCATGTTCCTGCCGGACCGTTTTGTAAAAGGCACCTGCCCGAAATGTAAAGCACCGGATCAATACGGCGATAACTGTGAAGTCTGCGGCGCGACTTACAGCCCGACTGAACTGATCGAGCCGAAATCGGTGGTTTCTGGCGCTACGCCGGTAATGCGTGATTCCGAACACTTCTTCTTTGATCTGCCCTCTTTCAGCGAAATGTTGCAGGCGTGGACTCGCAGCGGCGCGTTGCAGGAGCAGGTGGCAAACAAAATGCAGGAATGGTTTGAATCCGGCCTGCAACAATGGGATATCTCCCGCGATGCGCCTTACTTCGGTTTTGAAATTCCGAACGCACCGGGCAAATACTTCTACGTCTGGCTGGACGCGCCGATTGGCTACATGGGTTCCTTCAAGAATCTGTGCGACAAGCGCGGCGACAGCGTAAGCTTCGATGAATACTGGAAGAAAGATTCCACTGCCGAGCTGTACCACTTCATCGGTAAAGATATTGTTTACTTCCACAGCCTGTTCTGGCCTGCCATGCTGGAAGGTAGCAACTTCCGCAAGCCGACCAACCTGTTTGTTCACGGCTATGTGACAGTGAACGGCGCGAAAATGTCCAAGTCTCGCGGCACCTTTATTAAAGCCAGCACCTGGCTGAATCATTTTGACGCCGACAGCCTGCGTTACTACTACACTGCGAAACTCTCTTCGCGCATTGATGATATCGATCTCAACCTGGAAGATTTCGTTCAGCGTGTGAATGCCGATATCGTGAACAAAGTGGTTAACCTGGCCTCCCGTAATGCGGGCTTTATCAACAAGCGTTTTGACGGTGTGCTGGCAAGCGAGCTGGCTGACCCTGAGCTGTACAAAACCTTTACCGATGCCGCTGAAGTGATTGGCGAAGCGTGGGAAAGCCGCGAATTTGGTAAAGCAGTGCGCGAAATCATGGCGCTGGCTGACCTGGCTAACCGCTATGTCGATGAACAGGCTCCGTGGGTAGTCGCAAAACAGGAAGGTCGCGATGCTGACCTGCAGGCGATTTGCTCAATGGGCATCAACCTGTTCCGCGTGCTGATGACTTACCTGAAGCCGGTACTGCCGAAACTGACCGAGCGTGCAGAAGCATTCCTGAATACGGAACTGACCTGGGATGGTATCCAGCAACCGCTGCTTGGCCATAAAGTGAATCCGTTCAAGGCGCTGTATAACCGCATCGACATGAAACAGGTTGAAGCACTGGTGGAAGCATCCAAAGAGGAAGTAAAAGCCACTGCTGCACCAGTTACTGGCCCGCTGGCAGATGATCCGATTCAGGAAACCATCACCTTTGACGACTTCGCCAAAGTTGACCTGCGCGTGGCGCTGATTGAAAACGCAGAGTTTGTTGAAGGTTCTGACAAACTGCTGCGCCTGACGCTGGATCTCGGCGGCGAAAAACGTAATGTCTTCTCCGGCATTCGTTCTGCTTACCCGGATCCGCAGGCACTGATTGGTCGTCACACCATTATGGTGGCCAACCTGGCACCACGTAAAATGCGCTTTGGTATCTCCGAAGGCATGGTAATGGCTGCTGGTCCTGGCGGGAAAGATATCTTCCTGTTAAGCCCGGATGCTGGTGCTAAACCAGGCCATCAGGTGAAATAATCCTCCTTCAAGGCGCTGCATCGACAGCGCCTTTTCTTTATAAATTCCTAAAGTTGTTTTCTTGCGATTTTGTCTCTCTCTAACCCGCATAAATACTGGTAGCATCTGCATTCAACTGGATAAAATTACAGGGATGCAGAATGAGACACTTTATCTATCAGGACGAAAAATCACATAAATTCTGGGCGGTGGAGCAGCAAGGCAACGAGTTGCATATCAGTTGGGGCAAAGTCGGCACCAACGGGCAAAGCCAGGTAAAAAGTTTTGCTGATGCTGCTGCGGCGGCAAAAGCGGAACAGAAGCTGATCGCAGAGAAAACGAAAAAAAGCTATGTGGAAGGCGATTCGGCAAACGTATATATCCCTCCAGTCACCAAAGCCACTCCTGAAGTTAAAACTCCCCCTGTGAGTCAAAATAAACGCCCATGGCTGGCTGATGATGCAGTCATTCCGGTAACTGACGATATTAATCGATTTGCTTTTCCTTATCGCCGCAGGCCAAGAGAAATTAATTATCCGCGCAATAAAGGAGAGATATGGAAGCGTATTGCAGATAACACCAATGCATATGATTTAAAACAATACTACAGTTCTTATCCGGAAAACTGGAAGCAGGCGTTTGCCGAATTACAGTTGCGAATCCGGGATAATCTACAGACAGGGAGTGCGCAGTCTGACGCAGCATTACTCTGGCACTTTAGGAACTCTTACTCTGCAGATGAACTGGTCGATGACTTAGTCATTCGCTGTGGTCTGGAAAGTGCCGTTGAAATTGCCCTTCTCGCTCTTCAACTAAAATATAAATCAGTAAAAGGCGTCGTCACGACCATTATTCCTCCAGCTCACGAAGCAGAATCACTACCGAACTGGCATCAACGTCTATGTCATCATCTTTCACTCGCTTCAGAAGATGAGTGGCAACGCTGTGTAGATAAAGTACTTGCGGCTATTCCCTCGCTCTCCCCCGCACGGCAACCTTTTGCGGCGTTACTGCTCCCTGAACGCCCGGATATCGCCAATGCTATGGCTCTACGCTATGCAGACCAAAACGTTCCGGCGATGACCTGGTTAAGACTGGTGGTAACCGATGACGCCGCTCTGACTACAGCAGAAAAATACGATTTCCCACCGTTATATCGTGATTTTCGCGCTTATCTGGCAATGTTGCTGGCAAATAATGGGGTGCGCGGTGTAAGTCGGATACTTCTTGAGTTAACAGAAGACCATTCTGACAATCCCACTTATCTCTTCGAGCGCATCAGCGAGACTGAAGATCTTGTCAAATGGCTATGGAAAACGAATCACCCGGATGCGATTCAAATTCTGATCCTCGGTGTAATTGGCAAGAAAAAGCACCTGGAATACTTAAGCAAAGCTTGTCACAAACATCCCGCTGCGGCTATTGCCGCTTATGCAACTTTGCTGGCAATACATGAAGATAAAGACTGGCGTAAAGCGCTTATCAAACTGATTACCGCCACGCCAGAGTTAGTATGCGACGTCATTCCCTGGGTGAATGTCAAAGCCGCTGGCATCTTATCTGAATGTCGTCCGCAGCCAGTAGCTGAAGTATGTGAATATGCCACTGTGGATATGTTGCCACAATTGCTTGTTTCGCCCCCCTGGATGACCAAAGAGAAAAAGAAAAATACGCCGGGGTTTGATCTTCCTGTGCTCCCAGTTCCTTCTGTTTCGGATATCACTCCCGAGATTGCCAAAAGACTAACCCGTACATACCTTGTCACCCGCTTCCAGCAAATAGCCCAACAGCAGGCAACAAAACAAACATTGTTTACTGACCTGCCGCCGATGGAAAAAGCAAGCTGGGAGACTCACTTAGTCCCCCTTACGCCAGAACAGCAAATTCTGTGGCATCTTGGTTTTGACAAATGGCGGGAGAGCGGAGAAAAAACATACGAAAAAATTCCGGCGCCACAAAGTGCCGTTGATGCCCTGCTACGCTTCGATTTTCCAGCACTCAATGCTGAATTTGCGCAATACCATAACAGTGCTTACAAAAGCTGGAATCTCATTGCCCTCTGTTATCTACCTGGTCAACAGGCCATTTCTTTTCTTAACCAGATAGTCAAAGAAGATAACTACTCTGGTGAGGGAAATATTCTGGCAATTTTTGGTAGTGCCGCCATTCCTGCATTTATGACCTGCCTGCAACGTGATCCACGACGCCTGTGCTTCTTCACCTTTTTCCTTGGTGTCAATGACCTGGCCTTACCGATGGCGCAACAGCTACAGAAAAAAATGTCTTATGAAGATGCGCGAAACTGGCTAACTGATTACCCACGCCATGCCGCCGCCGGGCTACTGCCTGTGGCACTGGGCAAACAGGGAAAAGATCGTGATTGTGCTCGCCAGGCGCTCCGCCTGCTAGTGAAATTAAACCAGCGAGAAACGATTGAGGAAATCGCGCAAGGCTATAATCAACCTGATGTTTTAACTGCGCTGGCAACATTATTTGATAGCGACCCGCTGGAAGAATATCCCGCAAAAATCGCCCCACTGCCCGGTTTTTATGAGTTCACCTTATGGCGCAGGCCACGGCTGAAAAGTAATAACCTGCCTCTATCCGATGACGCTATGCGCCACCTCGGCACAATGTTGAGCTTTCCACGCGACATTACCTCCTACGCTGGGCTGGCGATCATCAAAGAGACCTTCACCCGCGAATCACTGGCTGACTTTGGCTGGGATCTGTATACCGCCTGGACGGAGGCTGGCGCTCCCGCAAAAGAAAACTGGGCATTTACTTCGCTTGGGATTTTAGGCAATGACGACACCGCGCGTAAATTAACCCCGCTTATCCGTGCCTGGCCTGGGGAATCCCAGCATAAACGGGCGGTTTACGGGCTGGATGTGTTAGCCAGTATCGGTAGCGACATTGCGCTAATGTTGCTTAATGGCATTGCGCAAAAGATTAAATTCGTTGCATTACAGGAACATGCCAGCGACAGAATCAATATGGTCGCCGAAAATCGCGGACTGACAATGGCCGAACTGGAAGACCGCCTGGCACCGGATTTAGGGCTTGATATCAACGGCTCGCTGATACTTGATTTCGGCCCCCGCAAATTCACCGTTGGTTTTGACGAAACCTTAAAACCTGTAGTGTGCGATGCAAACGGCAACGTCCTGAAAGATTTACCTAAGCCAAACCAGAGCGATGATAAAACACTGGCAACTGACGCAGTTAATCTCTTCAAACAGTTGAAAAAAGATGTTCGTGCTATCGCCAGCCAGCAAATTACCCGTCTGGAACAGGCTATGTGCCAGCGCAGACGCTGGACGGCAGAGCAGTTCCGCCTGTTTCTGGTGGAGCATCCGCTGGTACGTCACTTAACCCGACGGCTGTTATGGGGGGTATATACTGAGGAAAACACGCTGATTGCCTGCTTCCGGGTCGCAGAAGACAGCACTTACAGCGATGCGCAGGATGAGCTATTCACGCTGCCAGCAGGAAACATCGGTATTCCGCATGTGCTGGAAATCCCCCCTGAATCCGCCGCTGCATTCAGGCAAATTTATGCTGATTACGAACTGCTTCCCCCTTTCCAACAGCTCGATCGTGGTAGTTACCACCTTGCTGATAACGAGCGTAATGTCCATGAATTGTCACGCTGGGACGGACGTCTCTGCCAGGCCGGATGCATTGTCGGGCTGGAACGCAGAGGCTGGCAACGTCTGGAAGAAAGCGGCAGCATCTATGCGATGCGCAAATCTACCCCTTATGGCGCTCTCGAACTTGAAACAGAACATTTTTCATTAATTTATGGCGAAACGGGGTATAGCGACCTGCTGCCTGTCGAAAGCGTAAAAATCACTGCCTCTTATGATCGCTACGGTAAACAATCCTCCCCCACTTTCTCCGTGCTCGACGATATCACCGCCAGCGAGCTGATTAACGACATCGAATCACTGTTTGATTAAAAGGACTTTGCAATGAAAACCTATATCTATCAGGACGAAAAATCACACAAATTCTGGGCGGTTGAGCAGCAAGACAACGAGCTGCATATTAGTTGGGGTAAAGTCGGTACCAACGGGCAAAGCCAGGTAAAAAGCTTTGCAGATGCTGCGGCGACGGAAAAAGCGGAACTGAAGCTGATTGCGGAGAAGGTGAAGAAGGGATATGTAGAGCAAGTAGACTCTAACGCTCACTCACATGACGCCTCAGCAAAGAAAATCCTCGTCACAGAGGAAAAAACCTTAATAAATCATCAGGCTGCGACTAACGGTTTACCCTGGCTGGCAGACAACGATCCCATTATTCTTCCCCCGAATATTGCCCGCTATGCACTCAGCCACCGCCTTTGGCCTGGGGAACCAGTAAAAAAAACGACCAAACCCGAGAAACAAAATTTAATTTCCCGGCTGGCAAATCGTACTTATCACTATTATAAAAATCTGACTTTCGATTACAGCTCATGCTCTGATGAATGGGCTGATGCGATTAACCAGGCAATTAGCTTAATTAATGCTCAAAAGCTGGAGGTACCTGCACGTGCTATGGCGGTGCTGACCTTACTGGAAATTTGTTTTTGTCAGAGCTGGAATGATGAAACCTCATCCGAGTTGCTGGATGAAATTGTAAGTACGTTCGGTATTGAATACGCGACTGAAACAGTCATCTTCTGGTGGCAAATTGATTTCGATTTTGACTATAAAGATGAACATTTAACTTTCTTTATTAATCATGCAGATAACAGCAAGGACAGTTATAGAAGGAATAGAGACAAGTTTAGTTTCCGTCTACGTAAACATTTATCGCTGGCTGATGAGGAAGTCTGGAATAACTGTATTGCAAAATTACTCGTTGCGTTACCAGATATATCACTCTATCGCCAGCCGTTAATTGCCATTTTAATGCCAGAAATACCCGAAGTGGCCCATGAGATCGTACACCGATTGCACCAGGTCGCAGATGTTCCACAACTGGAAATGTTGAAACTGGTTGCGACAGATGCCTTCACGCTCGAAATACTGGAAAACTATCAACATATTGATGTATTTAACATCTATGGTACCAGCTGGTCAGCTACAGTATTACGGGAACAAGGCATAGCGGCATTAGCTCGCCTGGTTCCCTATGCTCAACATGACAGTTGCGGCGATGTACTTACATGGGTCAATCATCCCCTGGCTGTTTCTGCCCTTATAGAAGCCGCCGATAATAATAAACGTTGTTATGAACGACTGATAAAAAGTGCCGAAAATTTTCCTTCTGCCACAATAGCAGCATTAGCCGAAGCATTAGTAAAAAAAGATGATAAACGCAAACATACATTGCTGGTTTCATTACTCAATGCAAATCCTTTATTGGCCGAAAAATTAGTCATGAGGTTATCGCCATACGCTGCGGACTTAGTGCAACAATGCCAGCAATTGCTGAATAGTCGCAATGAAGATTTTGCAAACTCAGAAATGCTACCAATGATATTAGTCTCGCCGCCCTGGGCAACGCCAAATAAAAATAACGACAACAGTCCTATGGGTAAATACCCGGCGAAAATACCCGCTTTGCCGTTGTTTTATCAACCCTCATTATGGACACGCCCGAAACTCAAAAATAGCAGCAAGGTACTTCCAGATAACGCCCTCCTCCACCTCGGTGAAATGCTCCGCTTCCCTCAGGAAGAGGCGCTGTATCCGGGATTATTGCAGGTGAAAGACGCCTGTACCGCCGACTCACTGGCTGGATTTGCCTGGGATCTGTTTACCGCCTGGCTGACTGCGGGAGCACCGTCGAAAGAGAGCTGGGCGTTCACTGCGTTAGGTGTTCTCGGCAACGATGACACCGCCCGCAAACTGACGCCATTAATCCGCGCCTGGCCTGGCGAATCCCAGCACAAACGCGCTACCGTCGGGCTTGATATCCTCGCTGCTATCGGCAGTGATATCGCCCTGATGCAGCTTAACGGCATCGCCCAGAAACTGAAATTCAAAGCATTACAGGAGCGAGCAAAAGAGAAAATTGCCGACATTGCCGAGAGCCGCGAACTCACGGTCGCGGAGCTTGAAGACCGGTTAGCGCCCGATCTCGGTCTGGATGATAACGGTTCGCTACTGCTGGATTTTGGCCCACGTCAGTTCACCGTCAGCTTTGATGAAACCTTAAAACCGTTTGTGCGCGATGTTTCCGGCAGCCGCCTGAAAGACTTACCTAAACCGAATAAAAGCGATGATGACTCACTGGCGAACGTGGCTGTTAACCGCTACAAATTGCTGAAAAAAGACGCGCGGACCGTTGCTGCCCAGCAGGTGGCAAGGCTGGAATCCGCCATGTGCCTGCGCCGCCGCTGGTCGGCTGAAAACTTTCAACTCTTCCTGGTTGAACATCCACTGGTCCGCCACTTAACCCGCCGTCTGATTTGGGGCGTTTATAGCGCCGACAACCAGCTACTGGCTTGCTTTCGCGTGGCTGAAGATAACAGCTACAGCACCGCTGACGATGACCTTTTCACTTTGCCGGAAGGCGATATCTCTATTGGTATTCCTCACGTTCTGGAAATATCACCGACGGATGCTGCCGCCTTTGGTCAGCTTTTTGCCGACTACGAACTGCTACCACCGTTCCGCCAGCTCGACCGTAACAGTTACGCCCTGACAGAAACCGAGCTCAATGCCAGCGAATTGACCCGCTGGGCGGGCAGAAAATGCCCGAGCGGTCGGGTCATGGGACTGGCGAATAAAGGCTGGGTGCGTGGCGAGCCGCAGGATGCTGGCTGGATCGGCTGGATGATCAAACCCCTGGGGGGCTGGTCGTTAATCATGGAAATCGATGAAGGTTTTGCGGTAGGCATGTCACCAGCCGAACTCAGTGCCGAGCAACTCTTAAGCAAACTGTGGCTATGGGATGGAAAAGCAGAGAATTATGGCTGGGGAAGTAATTCAACTCAGGAAGCGCAGTTCTCCGTACTCGATGACATCACCGCCAGCGAGTTCATTAACGATATTGAAGCTCTGTTTGAATAAGGAAAGCACATGAGCAAGGAACTACCGTGGCTGGCGGATAACGCACAACTGGAACTGAAATATAAAAAAGGCAAAACACCACTCAGCCATCGTCGCTGGCCGGGAGAACAGGTGCCTGTTATCACTGAAAGCCTCATCCAGACACTGGGTGATGAACTTCTGCTACGTGGAGGCAGCAAAGAAAATATTAACTGGCAATATGAGCACTGTTCAGCTGAGTGGCACGCCCCCATCAGACAAGCAATCGCGCTGCTCGGCGAGCATAAGCCGTCAGTATCTCCCTTTACAATGGCGGCACTGATCTGTATCGCAAACAATGACAGTGAGCAGTTGCTGGATGAAATCGTCCAAAAAGAAGGGCTGGAATATACGACGGATGTAGTGATAGCCCGTCAGAGTATTGCGCAGGGCTACCGTACTGATCCATTAATAGTGCATTTAATGACGGTGACTGATGACCAGAGTTATGGCTATCGCTCAGAAACCTATAACGATTTCGATCTGCGACTGCGTAAACACCTTTCCCTGGCGGAAGAAAGCTGCTGGCAACGTTGCGCCGACAAACTCATTGCCGCACTGCCAGGAATACCCAAAGTTCGCCGTCCTTTTATTGCGCTGGTGTTGCCGGAAAAACCAGAAATTGCTAATGAACTCGTAAGTGTTGAAAGCCAGTGGACTCATTTTCATTCTAAGGAATGGTTAAAAGTCGTAGCGACTGACCCTAAAGCGATAACGAAACTTGAACGTTTCTGGGTCCTGGACATCTTTTGCGATCGCGAAGCCAGCTACATGTCGCATGAAAACCGCTTCGGCTACGCGGCCTGCGCCGCCCTTTTGCGCGAACAAGGATTGGCAGCCGTTCCGCGCCTCGCGATGTATGCGCATAAAGAAGATTGCGGCAGCTTGCTGGTGCAAATTAACCATCCGCAGGTCATCCGCACTTTGCTACTAGTTGCCGATAAAAATAAACCCAGCCTGCAACGTGTTGCTAAATTTAGTAAAAATTTCCCCCATGCAACACTCGCCGCACTGGCAGAACTGCTGGCGTTAAAAGAACCACCTGCGCGCCCTGGTTATCCAATCATCGAAGACAAAAAGCTGCCTGCACAGCAAAAAGCTCGAGATGAATACTGGCGTACGCTGTTACAAACGCTGATGGCATCGCTGCCACAACTGGCAGAAGACGTCATGCCATGGTTAAGTATTCAAGCCCGGACAGTGCTGAAGAGTTATTTATCGGCACAGCCCAAACCGGTTATTGATAGCACCGATAACAGCAATCTGCCTGAAATCCTCGTTTCACCACCGTGGCGTGGGAGGAAGAAAAAGACTTCCATAACTCACTTTTCGCTGCCTGATCTTACGCTTGCACCGCAAACGTACAGGTCGCCGAATAAACACTGGACGCCGGAGCAGCAAGCTGCAATTGACCATTTTAGCGCCATGTCTTTTGACGAACGTCTTGCTAACAGAGGGGCGGATACCTTCTTGCGGGAATTAGGTTTTGACGTTCATAGCCTGAAATTTAATAAGTGTCTTCTTAATGGACAGTTGGATGCCTTTGATGCTCAGCAACTGCAAGAATACACATCAATAGGACTATTGCGTACTTATCACGCGCATCAGGCCAAATCTAAACAGTACCGGGAAGAAGCCACCAAATCATTACTTGCACAAGATAGCATTGCATTGATGGGAGGGTGGCGAACTTTTCAGCACGGATTTTACTATGGTAATGAAAAGCGTTGGGGGATTTGGAATCTGTACCTTATCGCGCAGATGCCGCGCGAAATGGCGGTATCGTGCTGGCAACAAATTGTTGAGGCTGATTTTCATTACACCGGGGTGGAATATCTGTTAAGTGTGCTGGGTACCGATGCTTTGCCTGGATTAAACACCGCCTTTGCCCGACATCCAAAAGAGATATTTCCGCTGCTGATTTATTTCGGCGCAACAGAACTGGCGCTGCCCGTTGCCCGCGTCTGGCACCGTTTTGCGGGCCAGCGTAATCTGGCACGCCAGTGGATTTTACAATGGCCAGAGCATACGGCTACTGCACTCATCCCTCTTGTCTTCACCAAATCCAGCGACAACAGTGAAGCCGCATTACTTGCCCTGCGTTTACTTTACGAACAAGGATATGGCGAATTGCTGCAAACCGTGGCAAACCGCTGGCAGCGTACAGATGTATGGCCTGCCCTGGAGCAATTACTTAGACAGAGTCCAATAGAGATTTACCCGGCACGCATTCCAAAAGCTCCTGATTTCTGGCATCCGGCAATGTGGTCCAGGCCGCGACTTATCACGAATAATCAGCCTGTTACCGATGACGTTCTGGAAATTATCGGCGAAATGCTGCGCTTTACCCAGGGTGGACGTTTTTATAGCGGGCTGGAACAACTGAAAACGTTCTGCCAACCGCAAACGCTGGCCACTTTTGCCTGGGATCTCTTTACCGCGTGGCAACAAGCTGGCGCCCCCGCAAAAGACAACTGGGCATTTCTGGCGTTAAGTCTCTTTGGCGACGAAAGCACGGCACGTGATCTGACGACACAGATCCTCGCCTGGCCACAGGAAGGCAAATCTGCCCGTGCTGTCAGTGGTCTGAATATACTTACCCTGATGAATAATGATATGGCGCTGATACAGCTACATCATATATCACAACGGGCGAAATCCCGCCCCTTACGTGATAACGCGGCGGAATTCCTTCAGGTGGTCGCAGAAAATCGCGGGCTAAGCCAGGAAGAGTTAGCGGACAGATTAGTCCCATCACTGGGCCTTGATGATCCGCAGGCGTTGATTTTTGATTTTGGTCCCCGGCAGTTTACCGTTCGCTTCGATGAAAACCTCAACCCGGTTATCTACGATCAGCAAAACGTTCGCCAGAAAAGTGTTCCCCGGTTGCGCGCCGATGACGACCAACTAAAAGCATCCGATGCACTGGCCCGACTAAAAGGACTAAAAAAAGATGCCACTCAGGTGAGCAAAAACCTGCTCCCGCGTCTTGAAACGGCCCTACGCACCACCCGCCGCTGGTCGCTGGCAGATTTTCATTCTCTCTTTGTTAATCATCCCTTTACCCGCCTGGTTAGCCAGCGACTGATATGGGGCGTTTATCTGGCAAATGAACCGCGACGTTTACTCAACGCCTTTCGTGTGGCCGCAGAGGGGGAGTTCTGCAATGCGCAAGATGAGCCAATTGACCTGCCTGCCGATGCTCTGATTGGCATTGCCCACCCGTTAGAAATGACAGCAGAAATGCGCAGTGAATTTGCACAGCTTTTTGCCGATTACGAAATTATGCCGCCTTTTCGCCAGTTGGCGCGGCACACGGTACTGCTCACACCTGACGAGTCAGCCAGTAACAGCCTGACTCGCTGGGAAGGTAAATCCGCTACCGTTGGGCAACTTATGGGAATGCGATACAAAGGCTGGGAGTCAGGCTATGAGGACGCATTTGTCTATGACCTGGGCGCGTACCGGCTGGTCCTTAAGTTTTCACCCGGTTTTAACCACTACAGTGCTGATAGCAAAGCGCTGATGAGCTTCCATTCTCTTCGGGTGTACCGTGACAATAAATCCGTCACTTTTGCCGAACTCGATACGTTTGATTTAAGTGAGGCGTTAAGTACGCCAGATGTCATTTTCCACTGACACACAGCGGGCAGTGATGCAACTGCCCGTTATCAACACGACTTACCACCGGGAAAAGCGATGATCGTGCCAAAAGAGCTGGTCGCTATTTACGATTATGAGGTTCCTGTACCTGAAGATCCTTTTTCCTTCAGACTTGAGATCCATAAATGCTCTGAATTATTTACAGGTTTCGTCTATCGACTGGAACGATTCCGGCTACGTCCAACATTTAATGATGCCGACCCGCTAATAAATGATGCGTTGATTTATATAAGAGATGAGTGTATTGATGAGCGAAAATTACGAGGTGAATCACCAGAAACGGTAATAGCAATTTTTAATCGTGAACTACAAAATATATTCAACCGACAAATAGAAAAATATACTCTAAATAATTCAAGTTGCAGGAAGGCGATAAGCGAGTGAATCCCCAGGAGCTTACTAAAGTAAGTGACTGGAGTGAACGACAAATCCGCATGGAGCGGATTTGAACGCTACTTGTAGCGGCCCCGTAAGGGGTGAGGTCCATGGATGGGCCGAATAACCCGCAGTCGCAGCACATGCAACTTGAAGTATGACGAGTATAGCTTTATTAAAGGGGGAAACGGTATTCCCCCTTTAATGCGTTTCAATTTGCCCGTTACTTCAACAAATCAATCAACCGTAACAGAGCCACTAATAACTCCAGTACGGCAATGAGCACGGTTAACTTTTGTGTCAGCGTGTCCATCCGCTCTCCTTATTAAGGAGCGCAACACCAGTACCTTACCCTTACACTGCCTGTCGATACTGGTTTACGTATGTTGAGTCGCCATGTTGCACTCCGGATCAGGGCACCACCTGCGGCACCACCCGTCCGGTAGCCAGGACTTGAAATTGGTTCGATCCGGCGCAACTTCCCAACAGTCAGGATTATAAATCTCATTATCTTAATTGCAACACGGTCCAGAGGTGGTTATAATTCGTTCGTTGAGATGCCATGTTGCACTATCAGTAACTTAACATCAAAGTAGTAAATAAAAGAACCTGCCTCACCAGCAGGTTTTTTTATTTACTGTGATCTGCTTTCCAGATATTTTCCGCTCAAACAACTAATGCGCCAAACATTTATTGCGCGTAAAATATCGTTTATTTTCTTAATACATTTCAGGGATGAATATATGTCACCGCAGAATAATCACCTGCAGCGTCCGCCTGCTGCTGTGTTATACGCCGTTGAACTGGCAAAATTAAAGCAAAATGATAACGCACCTTGCCCGCCCGGTTGGCAGTTAAGTTTGCCTGCAGCCCGTGCTTTTATCCTTGGCGACGAAGCGCAAAATATTAGCCGTAAAGTCGTGATTAGTCCCTCCGCTGTCGAACGTATGTTAGTCACTCTTGCCACCGGACGCGGTTTGATGTTGGTGGGAGAACCCGGCACCGCAAAATCTCTCCTGTCTGAATTACTGGCAACCGCTATTAGCGGCGATGCCGGGTTAACCATCCAGGGCGGCGCATCTACCACCGAAGATCAAATCAAGTACGGCTGGAACTACGCCCTGCTTATCAACCATGGTCCGTCAACGGAAGCGCTGGTCCCTGCCCCGCTTTACCAGGGAATGCGCGACGGCAAAATTGTCCGTTTTGAAGAGATAACGCGTACACCGCTGGAAGTACAAGACTGTCTGTTAGGCATGCTTTCTGACAGGGTAATGACGGTGCCGGAACTCACTGGTGAAGCCAGTCAGCTCTATGCGCGAGAAGGCTTTAATATTATTGCCACTGCCAATACCCGCGATCGCGGCGTCAATGAAATGAGTGCCGCGCTAAAGCGTCGCTTCGATTTTGAAACGGTTTTTCCGATTATGGATTTCGCCCAGGAGCTGGAACTGGTCGCCAGTGCTTCGGCGCGTTTGCTGGTCCATAGCGGTATTCCGCATAAAGTGCCTGACGCGGTACTGGAGTTACTGGTACGCACCTTCCGCGATCTGCGTGCCAACGGCGAAAAGAAAACGTCAATGGATACACTAACAGCGATTATGTCCACCGCTGAAGCCGTGAACGTGGCCCACGCCGTGGGCGTCCGCGCCTGGTTTTTAGCGAATCGCGCAGGTGAGCCAGCCGATCTGGTGGACTGTATTGCCGGAACCATCGTCAAAGATAACGAAGAAGATCGCGCTCGTCTGCGCCGTTACTTCGAACAGCGTGTCGCCACACATAAAGAAGCTCACTGGCAGGCTTATTATCAAGCCCGCCACCGCCTGCCGTGAGGAAAGATGCATGAGCGAGCCGTTAATTGTCGGCATCCGGCATCATAGTCCGGCCTGCGCCCGGCTGGTGAAATCGTTAATCGAAAGCCAGCGCCCGAGATACGTGTTGATTGAAGGCCCGGCTGATTTTAATGACCGGGTAGACGAACTGTTTTTAGCCCACCAGCTTCCGGTAGCTATTTACAGTTATTGCCAGTATCAGGACGGTGCGGCCCCCGGGCGTGGTGCCTGGACGCCATTTGCTGAATTTTCGCCGGAGTGGCAGGCGCTACAAGCCGCACGTCGTATTCAGGCACAAACTTACTTCATTGATTTGCCTTGCTGGGCGCAAGGTGAAGAAGAGGACGATTCGCCTGATACGCAAGAGGAAAGCCAGACCTTGCTGCTGCGTGCCACCCGCATGGATAACAGCGACACCCTGTGGGATCACTTGTTCGAAGATGAAAGCCAGCAAACTGCATTACCCTCTGCACTGGCGCGCTATTTTGCCCAACTGCGGGGCGACTTCCCCGGCGATGCACTCAATCGTCAGCGCGAATCCTTTATGGCCCGCTGGATTGGATGGGCGATGCAGCAAAACAATGGCGACGTGTTAGTCGTCTGCGGCGGCTGGCACGCTCCTGCACTGGCAAAAATGTGGCGAGAATGCCCGCAGGAAATTAACAAGCCAGAATTGCCCTCGCTGGCAGATGCCGTTACAGGTTGTTATCTCACACCCTACAGTGAAAAGCGCCTTGATGTGCTGGCTGGATACCTTTCCGGTATGCCTGCCCCGGTCTGGCAAAACTGGTGCTGGCAGTGTGGCTTACAGCAGGCGGGAGAACAACTGCTAAAAACGGTTCTGACCCGTTTGCGCCAGCACAACTTGCCTGCTTCGACCGCTGATATGGCTGCCGCTCATCTGCATGCGATGGCACTGGCACAGTTGCGTGGTCATACACTACCGTTACGCACTGACTGGCTGGATGCTATAGCAGGATCGCTGATTAAAGAAGCCTTGAACGCGCCGTTGCCGTGGAGCTATCGCGGAGTTATTCATCCCGATACCGATCCGATTCTGGTTACGTTGATAGACACATTAGCGGGTGACGGATTCGGTAAACTTGCCCCCTCCACGCCACAACCGCCTCTGCCAAAAGATGTCACCTGCGAACTGGAACGTACCGCAATCTCTCTTCCGACTGAGCTTACCTTAAATCGCTTTACCTCCGATGGGCTGGCACAAAGTCAGGTGTTACATCGGCTGGCAATACTCGAGATTCCCGGCATTGTGCGCCAGCACGGAAGTACGCTGACGCTCGCAGGCAATGGTGAAGAACAGTGGAAATTAACCCGCCCGCTTAGCCAACATGCGGCATTGATTGAGGCCGCCTGTTTTGGTGCCACACTCCAGGAAGCCGCACGCAATAAATTAGAAGCCAATATGCTGGACGCGGGCGGAATCGGCAGTATCACCACATGTCTTAGCCAGGCGGCGTTAGCGGGTCTGGCGTCCTTCAGTCAACAATTACTGGAGCAACTCACATTATTAATCGCCCAGGAAAATCAATTTGCCGAAATGGGCCAGGCGCTGGAAGTGCTATATGCCTTATGGCGGTTAGATGAAATCAGCGGTATGCAAGGCGCGCAGATATTACAAACGACGTTATGCGCGGCTATCGATCGCACGCTGTGGCTGTGTGAATCTAACGGAAGACCGGATGAAAAGGAGTTTCACGCTCACCTGCATAGCTGGCAAGCGTTGTGTCATATCCTGCGCGATCTACATAGCGGTGTGCAACTCCCCGGCGTTTCTCTTTCTGCGGCGGTGACCTTACTGGAGCGCCGCAGTCAGGCGATTCATGCCCCGGCACTGGATCGCGGTGCGGCTCTTGGCGCACTGATGCGTCTGGAACATCCCAACGCCAGTGCCGAAGCGGCGCTGACGATGCTGACGCAGTTATCCCCGGCACAATCCGGCGAGGTGCTGCACGGTTTGCTGGCGCTGGCCCGCCATCAACTGGCCTGTCAGCCTGCATTTATCGCCGGTTTCAGCAGTCATTTAAATCAACTAAGTGACGCCGATTTTATCAACGCCCTGCCCGATTTACGCGCGGCGATGGCCTGGCTGCCGCCACGAGAACGCGGGACGCTGGCGCATCAGGTGCTTGAGCATTATCAACTGGCGCAACTTCCCGTCTCGGCGCTGCAAATGCCGTTGCATTGCCCACCGCAAGCCATTGCACATCATCAACAACTCGAACAGCAGGCACTGGCATCGCTGCAACACTGGGGAGTTTTCCATGTCTGAACAGAACGATCTTCTGACCACCCGTGAGCTACAACGCTGGCGATTGATTCTTGGCGAAGCGGCAGAAACGACGCTTTGTGGACTGGATGACAACGCCCGACAAATAGACCACGCGCTGGAGTGGCTGTACGGGCGCGATCCTGAACGGATCCAGCGTGGTGAACGTTCCGGCGGATTAGGTGGCTCAAATCTCACCACGCCTGAGTGGATCAACAGTATTCACACGCTGTTTCCGCAACAGGTAATTGAGCGGCTGGAAAGCGATGCCGTGCTGCGCTACGGCATTGAAGATGTGGTGACGAATCTCGACGTGCTGGAACGTATGCAGCCTTCTGAAAGCCTGCTACGCGCCGTTTTGCACACCAAACATCTGATGAATCCTGAAGTGCTGGTTGCCGCCCGCCGGATAGTGCGCCAGGTTGTTGAAGAAATTATGGCGCGACTGGCAAAGGAAGTTCGTCAGGCTTTTTCTGGTGTCCGCGATCGCCGTCGCCGTTCATTTATTCCACTGGCGCGTAATTTCGATTTCAAAAGTACTCTGCGCGCCAACCTGCAACACTGGCACCCACAACACGGCAAGTTGTATATCGAATCCCCCCGCTTTAACAGCCGTATTAAGCGCCACAGTGAACAATGGCAACTGGTCTTACTGGTCGATCAAAGCGGATCGATGGTCGATTCGGTGATCCACTCTGCGGTGATGGCGGCCTGTTTATGGCAGTTACCCGGCATTCGTACCCATCTGGTCGCTTTTGACACCAGCGTGGTTGATCTCACCGCCGACGTTGCCGATCCGGTAGAGTTATTAATGAAAGTACAATTAGGCGGCGGGACCAATATCGCCAGTGCCGTGGAGTATGGTCGGCAACTTATTGAACAACCAGCAAAAAGCGTCATTATCCTCGTGAGCGATTTTTATGAAGGGGGTTCATCATCATTGCTGACGCATCAGGTGAAAAAGTGTGTCCAGAGCGGCATCAAAGTGCTGGGACTGGCAGCGCTCGATAGCGCCGCAACACCTTGCTATGACCGCGATATGGCCCAGGCGCTGGTTAATGTCGGCGCACAAATAGCCGCGATGACGCCGGGCGAGCTGGCGACCTGGCTGGCGGAGAATCTTCAATCATGAATTCACTACGCCCGGAATTATTAGAACTGACACCACAGGCACTGACGGCGTTAAGCAATGCCGGTTTTGTTAAGCGCAGCCTTAAGGAACTGGAAAATGGCAATGTTCCAGAAATCAGTCATGAGAACGGCGCTTTAATCGCCACCTTCAGTGACGGTGTCCGTACCCAGCTGACGAACGGTCAGGCACTGAAAGAGGCTCAGTGCACCTGCGGGGCCAGCGGCATGTGCCGCCATCGCGTGATGCTGGTGTTAAGTTATCAACGACTTTGCGCTACCGCCCAGCCCACGGAAAAAGAAGAAGAGTGGGATCCAGCAATCTGGCTGGGAGAGCTGGCAACCCTACCCGATGCCACCCGTAAACGCGCACAGGCGCTGGTCGCTAAAGGCATCACCATTGAGTTGTTCTGTTCGCCAGGGGAGATTCCCTCTGCTCGCTTACCAATGAGTGACGTACGTTTTTATTCCCGCAGTAGTATTCGCTTCGCACGCTGTGATTGCATTGAAGGAACACTTTGCGAACATGTCGTACTGGCGGTACAGGCCTTTGTCCAGGCCAAAGCGCAGCAAACAGAATTTACCCATTTGATCTGGCAGATGCGCAGCGAGCAAGTTGCCGCGAATGATGACCCATTTGCCAGCAACGAGGGCAACGCGTGTCGTCAATATGTTCAGCAATTAAGCCAGGCATTATGGCTTGGCGGTATCAGCCAGCCGCTCATCCATTACGAGGCAGCATTCAACCGCGCATTGCAGGCGGCAGAGACCTGCAACTGGCGCTGGGTGAGTGAATCAATACGACAGCTACGGGCAAGCGTTGATGCCTTCCACGCCCGCGCCAGCCACTACCACGCCGGAGAATGCTTGCGTCAGCTGGTGGCGTTAACCAGTCGCTTGAACAGTGCACAAGAAATGGCACGCCGCGACAGTGTTGGTGAAATTCCTCCCATGCCGTGGCGCACGGTGGTTGGCGCAGGCATTGCCGGAGAAGCAAAGCTTGATCATCTGCGGCTGGTGTCGCTAGGTATGCGTTGCTGGCAGGATATTGAGCAGTATGGTTTACGCATCTGGTTCACCGATCCCGACACCGGCAGTATTTTGCACCTTTCGCGCAGTTGGCCGAGAAGCGAACAGGAAAACTCACCGGCAGCCACACGTCGGCTGTTTAGTTTTCAGGCTGGCGCACTGGCAGGTGGGCAAATTGTTTCACAAGCCGCGCGTCGCAGTGCCGAAGGCGAGCTGCTGTTAGCTACTCGCAACCGCTTAAGCAGTGTTGTCCCACTGTCGCCTGATGCCTGGCAAATGCTGGGGGCGCCGTTGCGCCAGCCCGGCATTGAAGCTTTGCGGGAATACTTACACCTGCGCCCGCCAGTCTGCGTCCGGCCGCTTAATCAGGTGGATAATTTATTTATTCTGCCGGTGGCGGAGTGTATTTCGCTGGGATGGGACAGCAGCCGCCAGACGCTGGATGCGCAGGTGATTAGCGGCGAAGGTGAAAATAATGTGCTGACGTTATCGCTGCCAGCCTCTGCCTGTGCCCCCTTTGCGGTTGAACGCATGGCGGCGCTTTTGCAGCAGACGGATGATCCCGTGAATCTGGTTTCTGGGTTTGTCCGTTTTGTCGACGGGCAGTTAACGCTGGAGCCGCGGGTAATGATGACGCTAACCCGCGCCTGGGCGCTGGACGCTGAAACTGCGCCTGTTGCAGCACTACCTTCTGCCAACGTTCTTCCTGCGCCATCCACCGCGCATCAGTTGCTGATGCGCTGCCAGACATTGCTCATTCAACTGCTACATAACGGTTGGCACTATCAGGAACAAAGCGCTATTGGTCAGGCCGAATTGCTGGCGAATGAACTTTCCGCAGTGGGTTTTTATCGGCTGGCGCATGTGTTGGCACAATTGCGTAACCCGGAATGCGATTCAAGGGTAGAAGCATTGAATAACTGTGTTTTACTTTGCGAGCAGTTATTACTGATGCTTGAGTAACAAGGAGGGAAAGATGCTTTTTATTAAGAGTTCTACTCCATTTCCGGACTGCTCAAAACAAGGTATAAAGCATATTCTATAGCGCCCTGGTGAGAGTCACCAGTTTCCTGATTTTGATAAAATGGAGTTTTACATGAAGGCTTTCAACAAGCTGTTTTCCCTCGTTGTTGCATCTGTTCTGGTTTTCTCTCTCGCAGGCTGCGGTGACAAAGAAGAATCTAAGAAATTTAGCGCTAACCTGAACGGTACTGAAATTGCCATTACTTATGTCTACAAAGGCGACAAAGTGATTAAGCAATCTTCAGAAACCAAAATTCAGTTTGCAACCATTGGTGCAACCACCAAAGAAGATGCAGCTAATAAACTTGAGCCATTAAGCGCCAAATACAAAAACATTCCGGGCGTTGAAGAAAAATTAACCTATACCGATACTTACGCGCAGGAAAATGTAAATATCGATATGGAAAAAGTTGATCTGAAAGCCCTGCAGGGCATTTCCGGTATCAAGATGGGTGATGAAGATACCAGCAAAGGTGTCAGCATGAAGCAGATTGAACTGGTCATGGCTGCTGCTGGTTTTAAAGAAGTGAAATAATCTGTCGGCGGCCATGTTCTTGCATGGCCGCCATGCCCGTCTTAGCTTTTCTTCACATGCTGGCGCGCTGCCAGCCCACGCAGAAAATAACGCAAGAATTGATCACCGCATTCGCGGAAGTTTTTATGATCCGGTGCACGCATCATCGCAGTAATTTCCGGCATCGAAACACGGAACTGCTGTTCGGTCAGGATCGCCAGAATGTCATCGGTTTTAAGCGAAAACGCGATGCGTAATTTTTTCAGCACGATGTTGTTATTAATGCGACGTTCCGGCTCCAGTGCCGGAGCAGACTCATCCTTGCCGCGTTTTTCGTAAATCAAACCATTCAGGAATGAAGACAAAACAATGTCCGGACAACGCTGAAAACCCTCTTCGTCTTCTTTACGTAGCCAGACGGCGATCTGTTCCGCGGTGGCTTCAACATTAGCCAGCGCCAGGATACGCACCAGATCATTATTGTTGGCTTTCAAAATGTAGCGCACGCTGCGCAGAATATCGTTACTTAGCATGAGGCCTTCGGGTGTTAATGAGGCAAAAAGCCATTTTAGCAGTCTTTTACAGGCCAATCGCCTCTTTTAAACTTTTCAGATAACGGCGGCTGACAGGGACGGTTAATCCATTACGCAAAATCAACTCAGCCTGACCGTTATCTTCCAGGCGAATCTCCTGTAAATGCGCGAGGTTAACCAGATACTGTCGATGGCAGCGCAGTAGCGGTGTGCGGCTCTCCAGCGTGCGCAAAGTTAATTCTGTGAAGCCCTCTTTCCCTTCCTGGCTGATAACGTAAACACCGCTCATTCGACTACTAACAAACGCCACGTCTTTCATTTGCAGCAAATAAATACGACTATGACCGGTACAAGGGATAAATTTCAGCGCCTGCTGATTTTCCGGTAACAGTGAAACATCCTGCTTGCTGCGCTCCTGTCGCAAACGCACCAGTGTTTTCTCCAGCCGCGCTTCATCAATCGGCTTCAATAGATAATCAAAGGCATGTTCTTCAAAGGCTTTAATAGCGTATTCGTCAAACGCGGTGAGAAAAACGATATATGGGCGATGTTCCGGGTCGAGCATCCCCACCATTTCCAGACCGCTGATACGCGGCATCTGGATATCGAGAAACAGCACATCCGGGCGCAGTTTATGCACCGCGCCGATCCCTTCTACGGCGTTTGAACACTCGCCAACAATTTCAATATCACTCTGTTCCTGCAAAAATACGCGCAGATTCTCCCGTGCTAACGGTTCATCATCGACAATTAAGACTTTAATCATGCCTCATCCCTCCATGGCAGTCGTAACGTTATTCGGGTGTAACTATCAGGCTCACAGGCGACGCTTATCCCATAGTCATCGCCAAACCGCTCACGTAAACGCTTATCCACCAGATTCATCCCCAGCCCGCTGGCATTGGTTGCCGGTTGATACAAACCGGCATTGTCTTCGATCTCCAGCATTAAATGTTGCCCCTCACGTCGGGCGCTAATTGCCACTCTCCCCGTATCCAGGAGTTGTGATGTCCCATGTTTGATGGCGTTTTCCACTATCGGTTGTAGGGTAAACGCGGGCAATTGCTGCTGAGATAACGGCTCCGGAATAGAAATATTGACCTGCAACCGCGACTGGAAACGCGCCTTTTCAATTTGCAGATAAGCATTCACATGTTCAATTTCGTCGGCGAGAGTAACAAACTCCGAAGGCCGCTTTAAGTTTTTGCGGAAAAAAGTGGAAAGATACTGCACCAGCTGACTGGCCTGTTCGCTGTCACGGCGGATCACGGCTTTGATGGTGTTAAGCGCATTAAACAAAAAATGGGGATTGACCTGGGCGTGAAGCAGTTTGATCTCTGACTGGGTGAGCATCGCTTTTTGCCGCTCATACTGCCCGGCGAGGATCTGCGCCGAAAGCAGTTGTGCAATCCCCTCACCCAGCGTGCGGTTGATCGAGCTGAACAGCCGATTTTTAGCTTCATACAATTTGATGGTACCCATCACCCGCTGATTTTCACCACGCAGAGGGATCACCAGCGTTGAGCCTAACTTGCACTGCGGATGCAAAGAGCAACGGTAGGGCACTTCGTTGCCATCGGCGTAAACCACTTCTCCGGTTTCAATGGCTTTTAAGGTATAAGCCGAAGAAATCGGTTTGCCGGGTAAATGATGGTCGTCGCCAATACCAGTAAAAGCCAACAGTTTCTCGCGATCGGTAATCGCTACCGCGCCAATATCCAGCTCCTGATACAGCACCTGGGCCACCTTCATGCTGTTCACTTCGTTAAAGCCCTGGCGCAAAATGCCTTCCGTCGAGGCCGCAACTTTCAGCGCGGTAGCGGAAAAAGCCGAGGTGTATTTTTCAAACATCGCGCGCTTATCGAGCAAAATGCGCATAAACAGCGCCGCGCCCACGGTGTTGGTTACCATCATCGGCGCAGCGATATTACTCACCAGACGCACCGCATCTTCATAAGGTCGGGCAATCGCCAGGATGATCAGCATTTGCACCATTTCCGCGACGAACGTGACGGCACCAGCGGTAATGGGGTTAAAGACTTTATCGGTACGCCCGCGGCGGATCAGGATGCTATGTACCAGCCCGCCGAGCAATCCTTCGACGATCGTCGAGATCATGCAACTCAGCGCGGTCATGCCCCCCATCGAATATCGATGTAGACCGCCGGTCAGACCAACCAGTCCGCCCACTACCGGACCACCGAGTAAGCCGCCCATCACCGCGCCAATCGCTCGCGTATTAGCAATCGAGTCGTCGATGTGTAACCCGAACCAGGTGCCCATGATGCAGAAGATGGAAAAGACGATATAGCAGAGAAATTTGTGCGGCAGACGAACTGTGACCTGCATTAACGGTATGAATAATGGCGTTTTACTCATCAACCACGCAATGACCAGAAAAACGCACATCTGCTGAAGCAGCAGCAACACCAGATTAAAATCGTACATACCCGCAAACCACACGTCCCTTTAAAACGCGTAACATACATTGCTCGCGTTTAACTTTCTTTGAACTGTTGCAGAAAAATGAAAAATCGTGAGTACGATCACTCAAAACAACCTGGCAAAAACAAAATCATCCTAATCGAGATCAAAAAACGGCCAAAACTACCTGGTTCATAAAAGAACGTCTACAGTTATGCTGGGACCTCGCAAGCAAGGGTGGGACGATGGCGCTTTACACGATTGGTGAAGTGGCGTTGCTTTGTGATATCAACCCTGTCACGTTACGCGCGTGGCAGAGGCGTTATGGGCTGTTAAAACCGCAGCGCACAGACGGCGGTCATCGCCTGTTCAACGATGCCGATATCGACCGGATCCGGGAGATCAAACGCTGGATCGACAACGGTGTGCAGGTCAGCAAAGTTAAAATGCTACTCAGTAATGAGAATGTTGATGTGCAGAACGGCTGGCGCGATCAGCAAGAAACTCTGCTTAGTTACCTGCAAAGTGGCAACCTGCAAAGTCTGCGAATGTGGATCAAAGAGCGTGGTCAGGATTATCCCGCCCAGACGCTCACCACACATCTGTTCATTCCTCTGCGCCGACGGCTTCAGTGCCAACAACCGACTCTCCAGGCACTGCTGGCGATTCTGGACGGCGTACTGATCAACTACATCGCCATTTGCCTGGCTTCGGCACGTAAAAAACAGGGCAAAGATGCGCTGGTGGTTGGCTGGAATATTCAGGATACCACTCGTCTGTGGCTGGAGGGCTGGATTGCCAGTCAACAAGGATGGCGCATTGATGTCCTCGCCCACTCGCTCAATCAACTACGCCCTGAACTGTTCGAAGGCCGTACATTGCTGGTGTGGTGCGGCGAAAATCGAACCTCCGCCCAACAGCAGCAACTCACCAGTTGGCAGGAACAAGGGCATGATATTTTCTCACTCGGCATTTAATGATTCGTTAACAAATGCGCTTTACTGTACAATCCTTTCGTTAACATAAGGAGTGCATTATGCGCATAGCTAAAATTGGGGTTATCACCCTGTTCCTGTTTATGGCGTTAGGCGGTATCGGTGGCGTAATGCTCGCAGGTTATACCTTTATTTTGCGTGCTGGCTAAGCGCCTGCACCAGCCGTTCAAACAGGCGGTCTACGATGATCGCCGCCAGTGCCACCAGTAACGCCCCCTGAATCACATAAGCGGTATTAAATCCGCTAAGCCCGATGATGATGGGCGTACCCAGCGTACTGGCCCCAACCGTTGAGGCGATCGTCGCCGTGCCAATGTTGATAATTACTGAAGTCCGCACGCCCGCCAGAATCACCGGCGCTGCCAGCGGTAACTCGACTTTGCGCAGTCGCTGACTACGGCTCATTCCCATGCCTTTGGCAACTTCGGTCACGCTGGCATCAATCGCTCCCAGCCCGGCAAGTGTCGCCTGCAAGATGGGGAGCACGCCGTAAAGGATCAGCGCGATAATCGCCGGTTGCTGACCAAAGCCGATTACCGGAACGGCAATCGCCAGCACCGCGACGGGCGGAAAAGTCTGCCCAACGGCGGCAATAGTTTCCACCATCGGGCGAAATTCCGCGCCCCACGGGCGAGTGACAGCAATTCCAGCACCAGTGCCAATGATCACCGCAAATAAACTCGAAATTCCCACCAACCAGAAATGGGCCAGCGCCAGGGCTGCAAAGCTTTCTTGCTGATAAACGGGCCTCGGCAGTTGCGGAAATAAAGCACCGAACAGCGGCTGGCTGTAAGGCAGCCAGAAGATCAGCGCCACAAACAGAGCAATGAGCCAGAACAGCGGATCGCGCAATATCTTCATTCGATTACGCCTCCACCAGCAGATCCTGAAAATGCAGCGTGCCGCAAGGCTGGCCCTGCGTGTTGACCACCGGCAGCACTTCGCATCCCCGCGCAACAAACAGGGAGAGCGCATCGCGTAGCGTCATCTCTTCTGCCAGCGCCTCACCTTCAGCCCGTTCTTCGCGGCGCACGTAATCCGCTACGCTACGCAATGACAACAGACGCACACCCAGTTCGCTGCGCCCAAAAAACTGGCGGACAAAATCGTTTGCCGGACGAGTCAGCATCGCCAGCGGATTGCCCTGCTGCACCACTTCACCGTGATCCATTAACACCAGATGTTCTGCCAGCCGTAGTGCTTCATCAATATCATGAGTGACCAGCACAATGGTGCGCCCCAGCAAACGGTGAATGCGCCTCATCTCTTGTTGCAACGCGCCGCGCGTTACCGGGTCCAGCGCGCCAAAGGGTTCATCCATCAGTAAGACTTGCGGATCGGCAGCCAACGCGCGCGCCACCCCCACACGTTGCTGTTGACCGCCGGAAAGCTGGTGCGGATAACGCTCACGCAAATTCGGTTCCAGCCCCAGTAACGCCATTAGTTCGTCGATACGATCGTCAATCCGCGCCCGCGACCATTTTTGTAATTGCGGCACGGTGGCGATGTTTTGCGCCACGCTCCAGTGGGGAAACAGGCCAATAGATTGAATGGCATAGCCCATCCGGCGGCGCAGCTCCAGCACTGGCAGCGAGCGAATTTCTTCTCCGGCAAAGCGGATCACTCCGCTGTCATGCTCCACCAGGCGGTTAATCATTTTCAGGGTGGTGGATTTACCGGAGCCAGATGTACCGATCAGCACCGAAAAACTCCCTTCCTGAAAATTGAGATTGAGATCGTTAACGGCTTTTTGTGCGCCGAACAGTTTGCTGACATGGCTAAATTCAATCATTACGTTTCACCTTCAGCAGTGCGATAAGCAAATCGAACAGCGCGTCGATCAGCACCGCCAGAACAATTACCGGGATCACCCCCAGCAACACTAAATCAATGGCACTGCTTAGCAGCCCCTGGAAAACCAACGCCCCAAAGCCACCCGCACCAATTAACGCCGCAATCACCGCCATACCGACGGTCTGCACCATCACCACCCGCAGGCTGCGCAGAAATACTGGCAGCGCCAGCGGTAACTGGACATGCAGGAAACGCTGCGCCCCGCTCATACCCATCGCTGTGGCGCTCTCCAGCACATCACGCGGGATCTGGTTCAAGCCGACTACCACGCCGCGCACCAGAGGCAGCAAAGCATAGAGCACCAGCGCTATCAGCGCTGGCGTCATGCCTGTTCCTGCCACACCAAGCGTACCCAGCAACGGAAAGGCAGTAACCAGCGCGGCAAGCGGCGCAATCAACAGGCCAAAAAGCGCCACCGAAGGCACGGTCTGAATGACATTGAGCAGAGAAAAAATCGCCCCCTGCCGCGCAGTGGAAAAGTAGCACCAGACGCCCAGCGGCACGCCAATCACTAACGCAGGCAGCACCGCACCAAACAGCAGGGTCAGATGTTGCGCCAGCGCGTCATCGAACACATCCTGACGGTTGGCGTATTCTTTCATTAACGAGAGATCGTTAAGCGTGCCGGAGTACAGCAACCACAGCGGAATAATGGCAATCTGCATATGCAACAACCAGCGCCACAGCGGATGCGTGGAAATTCGGCGGATGGCATCGCTACAGGCCAGCAGTACCAGCGCCGCAGCCAGCCAGAAACCACTGCCGAGGCTGGTACGCGCCAGCGCACTGCCATTTTGCGCCAGTTGTGTCGCCGCCTTTCCAGCTCCCCACACCAGCAATACGAAGACGAATTGCGCCAGAATGAGTGCAAAAATGCTGCCTTTTCTACCGGGAATAAAACAGGCAGTCAGCCAGGCGCAACCAACGCCCACCAGCATCCAGATCGTTTGTGGCCACAGTTGCCAGAGATAACGTCCCTCACCAGAGACTAACCTGTTAGGTGCATAGCTGATAAACGGCAGCGCCGCTGCGATTGCCGTCAGCAACAGCAGCAGCGCCAGAACAGGATTAATACGTAGATAAGACACGGGAAATTACTTCGTCCACCCTTTTTGTTTCAGATAGTCGGCAGCCACTTTTTTGGCATCCAGTCCTTCCACAGCAATGCTGGCATTCAGTTTTTGTAACGTTTTTTCATCGAGGCTGGCGAAGACTGGCTGTAGCCACTGTGCCATTTGCGGATACTCTTTCAACACCGACTCACGCACCACTGGTGCAGGCGCGTAGATCGGTTGAACACCCTGCGGATCGCTTAAGGTTTGCAGCCCCAGCGCCGCGACCGGGCCGTCAGTGCCGTAAGCCATCGCCGCATTAACGCCAGAGGTTTGCTGGGCAGCGGCTTTGATCGTCACCGCCGTGTCGCCACCGGCCAGTGACAGCAACTGATCCTGATCGAGTTTAAAGCCATAGGCTTTTTCAAAAGCGGGTAACGCATCGGCGCGTTCGATAAACTCTGCCGAGGCTGCCAGTTTGAAGGTGCCGCCCTCTTTCAGATAACGGCTCAGGTCGGCAAGCGAAGTGAGTTTGTTTTTCTCTGCCACATCCTGGCGCACGGCGATGGTCCAGGTGTTATTCGCAGGTGCGGGCGTCAGCCAGATTAACTTGTTTTGCTCCGCATCGAGCTTTTTGACTTTCTCGTAGCCCTGCCCGGCATTTTTCCACGCTGCATCGTTTTCATCTTTAAAGAAGAAAGCACCATTGCCGGTATATTCCGGATAGATATCCAGTTCGCCGGAAGTAATTGCCCCGCGCACCACGGGTGTTGTTCCCAACTGGACTTTATTCACCGTCGGTACGCCGTGGCTTTCGAGTACCTGCAAGATGATGTTGCCGAGTAGTGCGCCTTCAGTATCGATTTTCGAACCGACTTTAACGGGGGAAGCCGCCTGTAGCGGCAGGCTCACAGCTGCCAACATAACCAGTGAACCCGCCCAGAGCTTTGAGAGTGGCATGATGCTTTCCTCATTCTTTTACTGTTGTTTTCAGCGAATTAAGAGAAAAGCATAGTTGATAATGGCGGGGTTAGCCTGAGCGGAAGGATTCAGTTGCAGAATCAGATAAATACTTAAAGGGCATATCTTGCCGGATGCGGCGCTACAAAGGGTGAAAATTAAACAAGTTGCAAACACACCCTGTAGGCCTGATAAGCGCAGCGCATCAGGCAAAGGGCGCAAATTTCGCGCCCTTACTAAAGCATTACAGCAACTCAAACTCGCCTTTCTTAACGCGTGCGGAATCAGTGCCGATAAAGACATTGAACTTACCAGGCTCGGCATCATACTTCATCTGCTGATTCCAGAACTTCAGCGCCTCAATATCGATTGGGAAGCTGACGGTCTGAGTTTCGCCCGGTTTCAGGGTGATTTTCTCAAAACCTTTCAGCTGCTTCACCGGACGACTCATGGAAGCCGTTACATCCTGCAGGTACATCTGAATCACCGTTGCCCCTTCGCGCTTACCGGTGTTCGTCACCTGCACGCTGGCGGTCACTTTACCGTCACGCTTCATGGTCGGCGCAGAAAGTTTCACATCAGAGACGGTAAAAGTGGTGTAGCTCAGACCATAGCCGAACGGATAAAGCGCCCCGTTAGCTTCATCAAAATAGCGCGAAGTGTATTTGTTCGGCTTGTCGGCATTATACGGACGACCGGTATTCAGATGGCTGTAGTAAACCGGGATCTGCCCGACAGAACGCGGGAAGGACATCGGCAGCTTACCGGACGGGTTGTAATCACCAAACAACACATCGGCAATCGCATTACCCCCTTCCGTACCCGCAAACCAGGTTTCCAGAATCGCGTCGGCCTGCTGATCTTCTTTCACCAACGCCAGCGGGCGACCGTTCATCAGCACCAGCACCAGCGGTTTTCCGGTGGCTTTCAGCGCCGCAATCAAATCGCGCTGGCTTTGCGGAATAGTGATATCGGTCCGGCTGGAGGCTTCGTGCGCCATCCCTTGGGCTTCACCGACCACAGCCACTACCACATCAGATTGTTTCGCCGTCTGCACCGCTTCATCAATCATCTCTTGCGGCGAGCGCGGATCGACTTTGACTGCTTCTTCATACTGATTCAGGAAATCGATAATACCTTTGTCACTGGTGACGTTCGCCCCTTTGGCATACAGCACCTTGCCGTTTTCCCCGACGGCATTTTTAATCCCGGTCAGTACAGTCACGGATTGATCGGCAACACCAGCTGCGGACCAGCTGCCCATCACGTCACGTTTGCTGTCCGCCAGTGGACCAACCACCGCAATGGTTGCCGACTTTTTCAGCGGCAGGGTTTCAAGGCGGTTTTTCAGCAACACCAGGCTTTCGCGCGCTACTTCACGTGCTTCTTTGCGGTGCAGGCGGCTTTCGGCATTGGTATCAACCGGGTCAGACTCTTTCGGACCAAGATGGCTGTATGGGTCGTTAAATAACCCCATATCATATTTAACGTTCAGTACATGGCGGGCAGCGTCGTCCAGCTCTTCCATGGTCACTTTGCCAGACTTGATCAAACCAGGCAGATACTTCGAGTAATACTCGTCACTCATGCTCATGTTGATCCCGGACTTAAGCGCCACGCGCACCGCATCTTCCGGGTCTGCCGCCGTGCCATGTTTAATCAGCTCTTTGATTGCACCGTGATCGGAAACCGTGATGCCTTTAAAACCCCACTGGTCGCGCAGAACATCTTTCAGCAGCCAGGAATCAGAAGTTGCAGGCGTGCCGTTGAGTGAGTTCAGCGCCACCATCACCGCGCCGCTGCCTGCGTCCAGCCCCGCTTTGTACGGCGGCATATAGTCATTAAACAGGCGCTGCGGGCTCATATCGACGGTGTTGTATTCTTTACCGCCTTCAACCGCACCGTAAGCAGCAAAGTGTTTGACGCTGGTCATCACCGAGTAGCGATCTGCCGGGCTTTTACCCTGCATCGCTTCAACCATGGTTTTACCCATAATTGAGGTGAGATAGGTATCTTCACCAAAACCTTCGGAAGCGCGACCCCAGCGAGGATCGCGCGAGACATCGACCATCGGCGCCCAGGTCATGTTCAGGCCATCGTCCGCCGCTTCATAAGCTGAAACGCGCCCGACGGTTTTCACTGCGTCGAGGTTAAAAGAGGACGCCAGACCGAGGCTAATCGGGAAAACTGTGCGCTGACCGTGCAGCACGTCGTAGGCAAAGAAGAGAGGAATTTTCAGGCGGCTCAGTTCCATCACTTGATCCTGCATGGCGCGGATATCCTGACGGGTTACGGTATTAAAAATCGCTCCAACCTGCCCGTCTTTGATCATCTCGCGGATCGCCTCTTTCGGGTTATCCGGGCCGACGCTGATTAGGCGCAGCTGACCAATTTTCTCATCAACCGTCATTTTCTTGAGCAGCTCGGTGACGAACGCATCCCGCGCTTCGGGCGTTAATGGATGGTTGCCAAATAAATCATCCGCCAGTGCTGGCTGTAGGGCCAGACTCACCGCGATACCTACTGAACATAGCCATTTCATGTGGATTATTCTTCCTCTGTTGCCCGACGTGGCAGCGAAAATGGTGCAAAAGCGGTAGTTTGCCATAACCCTGATGGAGAGAGAAAAAGAAAGCTCAGTTTATTGTCTGAATTTTCAAAATATTCACTCGCTGAATTGTCATACAAGGCGCTATTCTAGTTTGTGATGTTTTTTCGCCACCACAAGGAGTGGAAAATGTCTTCCATGACAACAACTGATAATAAAACCTTTTTGAATGAACTTGCCCGTCTGGTCGGTTCTTCATACCTGCTCACCGATCCCGCAAAAACGGCCCGCTATCGCAAGGGCTTCCGCTCCGGTCAGGGTGACGCGCTGGCCGTTGTTCTTCCAGGCTCGCTACTGGAATTGTGGCGAGTACTGAAAGCCTGCGTCACCGCCGACAAAATTATTCTGATGCAGGCCGCCAATACGGGTCTGACCGAAGGCTCGACACCAAATGGTAACGATTATGATCGCGATATCGTGATCATCAGCACCCTGCGCCTCGACAAGCTGCATGTTCTCGGTAAGGGCGAACAGGTGCTGGCGTATCCTGGCACTACGCTCTATTCGCTGGAAAAAGCCCTCAAACCATTAGGCCGTGAACCGCACTCGGTGATTGGTTCGTCGTGTATAGGCGCATCGGTCATCGGCGGTATCTGTAACAACTCCGGCGGCTCACTGGTGCAGCGTGGTCCGGCGTATACCGAAATGTCGTTGTTTGCACGCATTGATGAAAACGGCAAACTGACGCTGGTCAACCATCTGGGGATTGATCTGGGCGAAACGCCGGAGCAGATCCTCAGCAGGCTGGATGACGATCGCATCAAAGAGGATGATGTGCACCACGATGGTCGCCACGCCCACGATTATGACTATGTTCATCGCGTGCGTGATATCGAAGCCGACACACCTGCACGTTATAACGCCGATCCGGATCGCCTGTTTGAATCCTCCGGTTGCGCCGGAAAACTGGCCGTCTTCGCCGTGCGTCTCGACACCTTTGAAGCGGAAAAAAATCAGCAGGTGTTTTATATCGGCACCAACCAGCCGGACGTGCTGACCGAAATCCGCCGCCATATTCTGGCTAATTTCGAAAATCTGCCGGTTGCCGGGGAATACATGCACCGGGATATCTACGATATCGCGGAAAAATACGGCAAAGACACCTTCCTGATGATCGACAAACTAGGCACCGACAAGATGCCGTTATTCTTTAATCTCAAGGGACGTACTGATGCGATGCTGGAGAAGGTGAAGTTCTTCCGCCCACACTTTACCGATCTCGCAATGCAGAAATTCAGTCATTTGTTCCCCAGTCATTTGCCACCGCGCATGAAAAGCTGGCGCGATAAATATGAACATCATCTGCTGTTAAAAATGGCGGGGGATGGCGTGGGCGAAGCAAAATCCTGGCTGGTAGATTTTTTCAAACAGGCCGAAGGCGATTTCTTTGTCTGTACGCCGGAGGAAGGCAGTAAAGCGTTTTTACACCGTTTCGCGGCGGCAGGCGCAGCGATACGTTATCAGGCCGTGCATTCCGATGAAGTCGAAGACATTCTGGCGCTGGATATCGCTCTGCGGCGTAATGACACCGAGTGGTATGAACATCTGCCGCCAGAAATCGACAGCCAGCTGGTGCATAAGCTCTATTACGGGCATTTTATGTGCTACGTCTTCCACCAGGATTACATCGTTAAGAAAGGCGTGGATGTGCATGCGCTGAAGGAACAGATGCTGGAATTGTTACGCCAGCGCGGCGCGCAATATCCTGCCGAGCATAACGTCGGTCATTTGTATAAAGCACCGGAGACGCTGCAAAAGTTTTATCGTGAAAACGATCCGACTAACAGTATGAATCCAGGGATCGGTAAAACCAGTAAGCGGAAAAACTGGCAAGAAGTGGAGTAAATACGGCTGGATGCCTGATACACAAGCACCGTATCAGGCATGGGCATCGAATGCCGGATGCGGCGTGAACGCCTTCTCCGGCCTACGGGCAAGCAAACTTAATCGTTCTGTGCCGTCTGCCCTGCCGCCGCCATCTGGGCGGCTTTTTGTTTTTTATAACTCAACGCCGCTGCCGGAACGGGCATCACTTTGCCGGTTTCAATCCATGTACGCAGGCGGCTGGCATCGGCAAAATGGGTATATTTGCCAAACGCATCCATCACCACCAGCGCCACCGGTTTATTATTGAAAACCGTGCGCATCACCAGGCAATGCCCTGCGGCATTGGTAAAGCCCGTTTTGGTTAGCTGGATATTCCAGTTATCGCGATACACCAGATGGTTAGTATTGCGGAATGGCAGCGTATACGACGGGTTAGAGAAGGTCGCCATATCTTCACGGGTGGTACTTAACTGACCGATCAACGGATATTGTTTGGTAGCAATCAACAATTTGGTCAGATCACGGGCAGTCGAAACGTTATGCACTGATAGCCCGGTCGGTTCAACGAAGCGCGTGTTATTCATCCCGAGAGCTTTTGCTTTCGCATTCATTGCTTTAATAAATGCGTTATAACCGCCAGGATAATGATGTGCCAGGCTCGCCGCCGCGCGGTTTTCCGAAGACATCAACGCCAGCAGCAGCATATCTTTACGGCTGATTTCACTGTTCAGTCGTACGCGCGAATAGACCCCTTTCATCTCCGGCGTCTGGCTGATGTCTACTTTTAGTTTCTCATCCAGCGGCAGTCGTGCATCCAGCACAACCATCGCAGTCATTAATTTGGTGATTGAGGCAATCGGACGCACCAGATCCGGGTGGTTCGAATAGATCACTTTGTTGGTATTAAGATCAACAATCATCGCGCTACCGGAAGCAATTTCCGGCTGCGAAGCAGTGGTAGCGGCTGCCGTTTTCGCAGCGGCCTGCGGTGCAAAAGGCACAGCCAGCATCAGGGCCAGGCTAAATAAAGAAACTCGAAATTTCGGCATGATGAGCATTCAAATAGTGGTTCACGCGCACGGGTTGCGCACCGCCGGAGTAAGGATTTACTGAGGCTAGCGAAGCCATCATAACGAGCAAAAAGTGCGGTCGTCAAAGGAGAATCGTGAGGAAATGCTGCATTGCTGACATTTACGCCAGCAATGCAACGCAAAAGAACTTTCTAGAACAGACGATAACCGTACCCCCAAAGTATGACGGTAAGGGCGAGCAGGACTTCCAGTACCAGCACACCAATCGCCAGTGTCGAACTGGAGAAGCTAAGACCTTCCTCTTTGTTGATATTCAGGAAGCTTGGAATACCGAGATAAAGCAGATACCCCGTGTAAAACAGCGCCACCGTGCCAACCAGAGCACACAGCCAGACCAGCGGGTAAAGCGCTACCAGACCGCTTAGAAACAGCGGCGTCGCGACGTATCCCGCGAAGACCATACAGTGCGCAAGCGACGGGCGCTGTGGGTAATTGCGCGCCATCCACCAAATGACCCGCCCCATCACCGCGACCCCAGCCAGCATCACGCCATAAAACAAGACAGCCAACGCCAGTCCGGTAAACCAGGATAACTTCAGGATAGTGCCATCGCCAAAATTCCAGCCGATTTGCGTGGTGCCAATGAAGGCGCAAATCACCGGAATCGCCGCCATCAGCAAAACGTGGTGGGTGTAGTGGTGAGAAATCGTTTCGTTTTCACGATTAATTACCTGCATTTCACGATCGGGATGGGAAAACAGTCCCCAGACATGGCTCATACCGCCCCCTTGTTGTGAGTTCATGAACCTGACAGTTCAAGTATAAGTCAGCTTGTGATTATTTTTTGCGCGATCACTAAATTAGTGCACTGCCCTGCGGGGCTTTTTCTGCGTGAATGATTTACTGGGTGTATGCTTACAGGCAACCAAAGGGAGACAGACTGGCCTATGGATATTAATACGCTTATTTCACAATATGGTTATGCCGCGCTGGTACTTGGCAGTCTGGCAGAGGGTGAAACCGTCACCTTGCTCGGTGGTGTTGCCGCGCATCAGGGGCTGCTGAAATTCCCGTTGGTGGTACTTTCCGTAGCACTTGGCGGCATGATTGGCGACCAGGCGCTTTATCTGTGTGGACGGCGGTTTGGCGGCAAGCTGTTACGACGTTTATCAAAACATCAGGACAAAATTGAACGGGCGCAGAAGCTGATCCAACGTCATCCGTATCTGTTTGTTATTGGTACACGTTTTATGTATGGCTTTCGGGTGATTGGTCCGACGCTGATTGGCGCTAGTCAGCTACCGCCGAAAATATTTCTACCGCTGAATATTCTCGGCGCATTTGCCTGGGCGCTGATTTTTACCACCATTGGCTACGCAGGTGGCCAAGTGATTGCGCCGTGGTTGCACGAACTTGACCAACATTTGAAGCACTGGGTTTGGTTGATTCTGGTTGTGGCTCTGGTGGTTGGTGTTCGCTGGTGGCTGAAACGGCGCGGGAAATGAAACGCCGGTGAGGTCCAACGTTTCTCTGCTTAATACTTGATAAATGAGACATCAACCGCGTTTATAGCCCCCGCCCAGCGCACTGGTGAGTTGAATGGAGGCATCCAGCCATTGCCCTTGCAAAAGCAGGCCGTTGGCTCGTTCGCGAAGCGCCGGAATTCTGGCTTCACTGACGCGGGAACCCGCGATGATGCCCGCGTTAAATCGCGCCTGTGCCAGCCCCACCACACGCATGGCATCGCGCTCAATTTGCGCCTGATGCTGGTTTTTCTCTGCCAGTGTCTGCACCTGACTCGCCGCCCGCGCCACATCATTCACCGCCTCGACCACTGCTTTGTTGTAGTTGGCAATCGACAAGTTGCTTTCGGCTTTCGCAATATCAAGATTGGCATTAAGTCTGCCACTGTCGAATATTGGCAATGTCAGCCCCGCCGTGACGCCCATCTGTTGGGCGGAACTACGAAAAAGATCGCTTAAATGCAAAGCATCCTGTTGCAGGAAGGCCATCAGATTGATGTCGGGATAAAATGCCGCTTTTGCTGCGTCGATGGTACTTAACGACGACTCGACATACCAATGTGCCGCCTGTAAATCTGCCCGCCGGGCCAGCAAGGAATATCCCAGTTCATCAGGAAGCTGGCTTGCCACTTTCGGCAACGTGACCGGATGCAGCTTCAATGCGCTTTTCTGATGGTTGGTGAGCGCACTTAATCGCGCCTCGATAATTTTCATTTTACCCGCGACATCGTTGAGCTGTTGCTGGGTTTTACTGGCATTAATATCGGTTTCCACACCTTCAACCGAAGAGGTAATTCCACGCTGATAGAGCTGGCGATCGGTCGCAATAATGGTGTTCTGCTCTTTTTCGATTTGCAGCAATACAGTGTTCAACGCCGCCTGGGTTTGCCACTCCCAGTACAGGCGTGCCACGCTGCCAGCCAGCAATTGTCGGGTCTGCTCACGTTCAGCCGCCCGTGCTTTAACATTCCCCAGGCGAGCAGTAACTTCCGCCCGATTCTTTCCCCAAATATCAAGATGCCAGCCCGCCGTTAAACCAAAAATACCGTTGGTATACCACGGCCCCGTAGTTCCTGCGGCAGGATCGTTCAGGGCAAACGGCCCCATTAACCCTTCAGCCGACATTTTTTGCCGTTCCATATCCGCAGAAAAATCTACCTGCGGGCCATCCTGGGTCGCTACTGCTTTCGCCTGCGCTTCAGCCAGTTGAATGCGCTGTTCAGCCACCTGCATATCCGGCGCGTTCTGTATTGCATTATTAATTAAGGAAGTGAGTTGATTATCGTGGTATTCCAGCCACCACTGACTGTCTGGCCAACCGTTTTTCAATGCCGCAGGTAACGCCGTGTCCACTTGCGTGGCAGGCGTTTGCAGGCTTAACGCATGGCGAGTTTCGTGCACAGGCGCACACCCAGCCAACAAAATTAAAAGCGGAAAACAGACGCTTGCTGCATTAAATGAATCACGATTCATGGGGAATAATCAGGTAAGAAACGGTGCGCGGAGATTACCGTGTGTGGCGATATATTTTTTAGTTTCGCGTGGCAATACATCAGCGGAAATAAAACGACATATCCAGAAAAATATACAGTAAGTGAATGATATCCTCTGATTTATCTTAATTGCTTATGAATGACGGCAAAGAGTTTCATTTTTTCCTATACTTATTCAGCATTCACAAATAAAGGAACGCCAATGAAAATTATACTCTGGGCAGTATTGATTATTTTCCTGATTGGGCTACTGGTGGTGACTGGCGTATTTAAGATGATATTTTAAAATTAATTAATGTCATCAGATTCGAAAATAACGAGAATATTTCAGTCTCTCATCCTGTTGCGCTCCTGTCATGTGCATTGCTTCATATAATCACTGGCGCAAGGAGCGCGCAAGGGGCGGCCAATCGCCGCCGCCCCCTGCACCCCCGGGCTCTGGCGAACAAAATCGCCGCTGCGCGGTGCCCTCGGCTTATCCCTTACGGCTACCGGGTCGGGCGCGAGGTAACATCCCTGTAAGACGCGCCCTCAGCCCACATCCATGTGGGCTGCCCCGGCCTTCAGGGAACGCCTCGGCGATTTTGACGCCACCCAACAACCGTGCGGCCTATTGATAAAGAGCTAACACATTGTCAAAAAAACATCACTATAGTTTTTTAGAGTTTCTCGATATCAATTGCCTGAATAGCCCTTGCAATATCAGGGGAATTATTCAACACCCGCACATGCTGAAATAATTCCGTTGCTTCATCATATTCTTTACGTAAATAACTCAACCACTGCTTAATCCGCGCGACGTGATATAAGCCGGTATCTCCCTGTTTCTCCAGACGGGTATACTTTTGCAGCAATGCAACGACCTCCGGCCACGGCATTCGCGGTTCGTTATATTTCACCACCCGACTCAGGTTGGGAATATTGAGCGCCCCGCGCCCAATCATCACCGCGTCGCAGCCGCTGATAGCCATGCATTGTTGCGCACTCTGCCAGTCCCAGATTTCACCATTGGCAACCACCGGAATATTCAGCCGCTGGCGAATCTCGCCAATCGCCTGCCAGTCAATATGCTCCGCGCGGTACCCCTGCTCTTTTGTCCGCCCATGCACCACCAGCTCCGTAGCGCCAGCCTGTTGAACAGCATCGGCAATTTCAAATTTTTTCTCGCCACTGTCCCAGCCCAAACGCACTTTCACGCTGACGGGCAAATGCGCCGGTACGGCTTCGCGCATCGCTTTCGCGCCCTGGTAGATGAGTTCGGGATCTTTCAGTAACGTTGCCCCACCGCCGCTGCCGTTAACCGTTTTCGACGGGCAGCCGCAGTTAAGATCCACGCCCCAGGAACCTAATTCCACCGCACGGGCGGCGTTCTCTGCCAGCCATTGCGGGAACTGCCCCAGCAACTGTACGCGCACCAGCGTACCTGAAGGAGTACGGCTGGCGTTTTGTAGCTCAGGACAAATGCGATGAAAAACTTTTACCGGCAGCAGTTGATCCACCACGCGAACAAACTCAGTGATGCACAGATCGTAGTCGTTAACTTCGGTCAGCAATTCGCGCACCAGAGAGTCAAGTACCCCCTCCATTGGCGCCAGTAACACTCGCATATCATCACCCGCAAAAAAATGAGGCGCTATGTTAGCGCCTCCGGTCAGCGGATTAAAGGTCTGCCGAGTGAGATTGCGGCAAAGCTGCAATCCCTCTCTATGCTTGATCTATGGCAAACACACTTTCTGTTGCGAAAAAGCAGATTTGCCTGAGTTCGCTGCTCACATCGTCATACCCAGGCGCGAAAAATAGCGATGAATTCTTAATGTGATCTGTAGCACATTTTATGAATTAATTGTATGATGAATCCATCTCATCTGGGGTGTTGATTATGAGTAAGACACTGAACATTATCTGGCAATATTTACGCGCTTTCGTCCTGATTTATGCCTGCCTGTATGCAGGCATTTTCATTGCATCCCTGCTACCGGTAACCATTCCGGGCAGCATTATCGGGATGCTGATCCTGTTTGTCCTGCTGGCCTTGCAAATTCTTCCGGCGAAGTGGGTCAATCCGGGGTGTTACGTTTTAATTCGCTATATGGCGCTATTGTTTGTGCCGATTGGCGTAGGCGTAATGCAATATTTTGATTTACTACGCGCGCAGTTTGGCCCGGTAGTGGTTTCCTGTGCAGTCAGTACGCTGGTGGTTTTTCTGGTGGTGAGCTGGAGTTCTCAACTGGTGCACGGTGAACGTAAAGTCGTAGGTCAGAAAGGATCAGAAGAATGATGGCAAATATCTGGTGGTCATTACCGCTGACGTTGATTGTCTTTTTTGCCGCCCGCAAGCTGGCGGCGCGGTATAAGTTTCCCTTGCTTAACCCGTTGCTGGTGGCAATGGTGGTGATCATTCCTTTTTTAATGCTGACCGGCATCTCTTACGACAGCTACTTTAAAGGTAGCGAAGTGCTAAACGATCTGCTGCAACCGGCGGTCGTCGCACTGGCCTATCCTTTATATGAACAGTTGCATCAAATCCGCGCCCGCTGGAAATCAATCATCACCATCTGTTTTATCGGCAGCGTGGTAGCGATGGTGACAGGGACTTGCGTGGCATTGTTGATGGGGGCTTCACCGGAAATTGCTGCGTCAATATTACCGAAATCGGTCACTACGCCAATTGCGATGGCTGTCGGCGGCAGTATTGGCGGTATTCCGGCAATCAGCGCAGTTTGTGTCATTTTCGTCGGGATCCTCGGCGCGGTCTTTGGTCATACGTTACTTAATGCAATGCGTATTCGTACCAAAGCGGCGCGCGGTCTGGCGATGGGGACGGCTTCCCACGCCCTCGGTACGGCGCGCTGCGCCGAACTGGATTATCAGGAAGGTGCATTTAGTTCGCTGGCGCTGGTGTTATGCGGGATTATTACTTCGCTGATCGCGCCGTTCCTTTTCCCAATTATTCTGGCAGTAATGGGCTAAAATTTGCGATGCGTCGCGCATTTTTGATGTACGTTTCACGCGTTGCATAATTAATGAGATTCAGATCACATATAAAGCCATAGCAGGTTCGTAAACTGTTATCCCATTACATGATTATGAGGCAACGCCATGCATCCACGTTTTCAAACTGCTTTTGCCCAACTTGCGGATAACTTGCAATCTGCGCTGGAACCTATTCTGGCAGACAAGTACTTCCCCGCTTTGTTGACCGGGGAGCAAGTCTCTTCGCTTAAGAGCGCAACCGGGCTGGACGAAGACGCGCTGGCTTTCGCACTGCTACCGCTGGCTGCGGCCTGCGCGCGTACGCCATTGTCGAATTTTAACGTTGGCGCTATTGCACGCGGCGTGAGTGGTACATGGTATTTCGGTGCCAATATGGAATTTATTGGTGCAACAATGCAGCAAACTGTTCATGCTGAACAAAGTGCTATCAGCCACGCCTGGTTAAGCGGTGAGAAAGCTCTCGCGGCCATCACCGTTAACTACACGCCTTGCGGTCACTGCCGTCAGTTTATGAATGAACTGAACAGCGGTCTGGATCTGCGTATTCATCTGCCGGGTCGCGAGGCGCACGCACTGCGTGACTATCTGCCGGATGCCTTTGGACCAAAAGATCTGGAGATAAAAACGCTGCTGATGGACGAGCAGGATCACGGCTTTGCGTTAACTGGTGATGCGCTTTCTCAGGCGGCGATTGCCGCGGCAAACCGTTCGCACATGCCTTACAGTAAGTCACCAAGCGGTGTAGCGCTGGAATGCAAAGACGGTCGTATTTTCAGCGGCAGCTACGCTGAAAACGCCGCATTCAACCCGACTCTGCCGCCGTTGCAGGGTGCGTTAATTCTGTTGAATCTCAAGGGTTATGATTACCCGGATATCCAGCGCGCGGTTCTGGCAGAAAAAGCCGATGCGCCGTTGATTCAATGGGATGCAACCTCAGCAACGCTGAAAGCTCTCGGCTGTCACAGTATCGACCGCGTTCTTCTCGCTTAAGCCTGGTGCCGGATGCGGCGGGAACGCCTTGTCCGGCCTACAGGTCTGGCACGCTGATAAGCGTTGCATCAGGCTTGCCAGCGCTCTCCTGATGTCGAAAATCCCGGCAAACAGTTTACCGTTTCTTGCGCAAAAGCAGCGGGTAAAGTAGCCTGATAAAAATTTCCCGAGATCGAGTCTTCTGCATGTTAAAGCGTCTGTTCTACAGCCTGTTAGTCATGATCGGCTTGCTGCTGTTGACTGTGCTCGGCCTCGATCGCTGGATGAGTTGGAAAACCGCGCCTTATATCTACGACGAGTTGCAGGATCTCCCCTACCGTCAGGTCGGCGTGGTGCTTGGCACAGCAAAGTATTATCGCACCGGAGTCATTAATCAGTATTACCGCTACCGTATTCAGGGGGCGATTAATGCCTATAACAGCGGTAAGGTGAACTATCTATTACTTAGCGGCGATAACGCGTTGCAAAGTTATAACGAGCCGATGACCATGCGCAAAGATTTAATAGCTGCTGGCGTCGACCCCTCTGATATTGTTCTCGATTACGCGGGCTTCCGAACACTGGATTCCATCGTACGCACGCGCAAAGTGTTCGATACTAACGATTTCATTATTATCACCCAGCGTTTTCACTGTGAGCGGGCATTATTTATCGCTTTACATATGGGTATTCAGGCCCAGTGTTATGCCGTACCATCGCCAAAAGATATGTGGTCTGTCCGTATTCGCGAATTTGCCGCCCGTTTCGGCGCGCTGGCTGACCTTTATATTTTTAAACGTGAGCCGCGCTTTTTAGGTCCATTGGTCCCTATTCCGGCAATGCATCAAGTGCCGGAAGATGCGCAGGGCTATCCCGCCGTCACGCCCGAACAGTTACTTGAATTACAAAAGAAACAAGGAAAGTAGTTATGGATGTACAGCAAATATTTGTCATTGCCGTTTTTTTCCTCATTCCTGTATTTTGTTTCCGCGAAGCATGGAAAGGCTGGCGTGCTGGTGCAATAGATAAACGGGTAAAAAACACCCAAGAACCGGTATATGTTTATCGTGAAAAAAATCCTGGACTCTTTTTCGCTTATATGGTGGCGTATAGCGGATTCGGAATTTTATCTATTGGCATGATTATTTATCTTATTTTTTATCGTTAATATTTTCCCGCCCCAGCTAATTATTGAGAATAATTATTACTTCAGCTAATAAACTGCGGATGTAATATTCTGATCCGCAGCTATTTGTGAATCCTTTCACAGTTTAAATGCTCCCGAACGCTTAGCCTTTATATCAGTTCGCTATATTTATTTTTTACCCTGAATGCACTCTTCGAAGCACATGCAATGTGCAGTATGACGGGTAAACCAGTCGTTTGACTTAATTACCATTAGTATTTAGGAAGATTACATGCCCCAACAAAATTATCTGGATGAACTCACTCCAGCTTTTACACCTTTATTGGCGATTAAAGAAGCCTCCCGCTGTTTATTATGTCACGATGCGCCCTGTAGTCAGGCTTGTCCGGCGCAAACTGATCCGGGGAAATTTATTCGTTCTGTCTATTTTCGTAATTTTAAGGGGGCAGCTGAGACAATCCGCGAAAATAATGCCCTTGGCGCCGTTTGCGCCAGAATTTGCCCTACGGAAAAATTATGTCAACGTGGATGTACGCGAGCCGGTGTGGATAATCCGATAGATATTGGTCGGTTACAGCGTTTTATTACCGACTTCGAACAACAAACTGGAATGGAAATTTATAAACCAGGCAGCAAAACGCTAGGTAAAGTGGCAATTATCGGCGCTGGTCCGGCTGGATTACAGGCCAGCGTGACGCTGACAAATCTGGGTTATGACGTTACGATTTATGAGAAAACAGCACAGCCAGGCGGCTGGCTTTGTCAGGGTACTCCACAATTTCGTCTGCCAAAGTCAGTAGTGGATGCGGAAATCGCCCGTATCGAAAAAATGGGTGTGACTATTGAGTGCAATTGTGAAATTGGTAAAACGATCACACTGGACCAATTAAAAGCGAAAAACCGCGCGGTGCTAGTGGCCGTGGGGCTATCGAGCGGTTCTGGGCTGCCGCTGTTTGAGCATAGCGACGTTGAGATCGCCGTCGATTTCTTGCAACGAGTGAGTCAGGCGCAAGGCGATATCAGCATCCCACAGAGTGCATTAATTATCGGCGGCGGTGATGTCGCGATGGATGTCGCCAGTACGCTTAAAGTACTCGGTTGCCCGGTGGTGACTGTCGTGGCGCGTAAAGAGATAGATAAGCTCCCGGCAAGTGAAAGAGAGTTGACCTGTGCCAGGGATCTGGGGGTTTCGATTATTGGTGGCTTTGCGCCAGTCGCCGTTGACGGCAATGAAGTTACCTTTAAGCGTGTCCTTTTGCCGGGTGAACTGACGATGACTGTAGACAAAATTTTTCTCGCCGTGGGTCAACATGCCGAACTTGCCGCTTTTGCGACGTTGCAACCACAGCCTAATTCCATCGAGACGCAAAATTACCAGACCCGCGACCCGCAAGTATTTGCCGCTGGCGATATTATTGAGGGTGATAAAACTGTGGTCCATGCAGTGAAAACTGGGAAAGAAGCCGCTGGGGCAATTCATCATTATTTAGAAGGAGCTTGCTGATGTTAACGAAGGATCTTTCTATAACTTTTTGCGGCGTTAAATTTCCCAACCCGTTCTGCCTCTCTTCTTCGCCGGTAGGTAACTGCTATGAAATGTGTGCCAAAGCCTATGACAGCGGCTGGGGCGGCGTGGTGTTCAAAACTATCAGCTACTTTATTGCCAACGAAGTGTCACCGCGTTTTGATCATCTGGTGAAAGAAGATACCGGTTTTATCGGTTTCAAAAATATGGAGCAGATTGCCGAACATCCGCTGGCGGAAAATCTGGCTGCCCTGCGGCGACTGAAACAGGATTACCCGGACAAAGTGTTGATAGTCTCAGTCATGGGTGAAAATGAGCAACAGTGGGAAGATCTGGCACGTCTGGCACAAGAAGCTGGCGCCGATATGATCGAGTGTAATTTCTCCTGCCCGCAAATGACCTCCCACGCGATGGGCAGTGATGTCGGGCAAAGTCCGGAGCTGGTGGAGAAATACTGCCGTGCGGTGAAACGCGGTTCAACGCTACCGATGCTGGCAAAGATGACGCCGAATATTGGTGATATGTGTGAGGTGGCGCTGGCAGCGAAACGCGGTGGCGCAGATGGAATTGCGACGATTAACACAATCAAATCAATTACCCACATAGACCTTAAGCAGAAAACTGGTTTACCTATTATTAATGGAAAATCAAGTATCTCCGGTTATTCCGGTAAAGCAGTGAAACCGATCGCCCTGCGCTTTATTCAACAATTGCGCACTCACCCGGAGCTACGTGATTTCCCAATCAGCGGTATCGGTGGTATTGAAACCTGGGAAGATGCGGCGGAGTTTTTATTGCTCGGCGCGGCAACACTTCAGGTAACCACCGGCATTATGCAGTACGGGTATCGAATAGTAGAAGATATGGCCAGCGGATTGTCGCATTATCTTGCCGATCAGGGATTTGATTCATTGCAGGAGATGGTAGGTCTGGCGAATCACAATATTGTCCCGGCGGAAGATTTAGACCGCAGTTATATCGTTTATCCCCATATCAATCTTGATAAATGTGTTGGCTGTGGACGCTGTTACATTTCCTGTTATGACGGCGGTCATCAGGCGATGGAATGGAACGAGAAAACGCGCACGCCGCATTGTAATACCGAAAAATGCGTTGGTTGTTTGCTTTGCGGTCATGTTTGCCCGGTGGGTTGTATCGATCTCGGGGAAGTGAAGTTTAAGAAGGGAGAGAAAGAACACCCGGTAACGTTGTAAAACCAGCATTTGGCACCGATTGCCGGATGCGGCGCATCCGGCAATACCCACAATCACATCACTTCTTACGCGCGTACTTCAGTGAATCCAGCGCCACGGCGAAGATAATAATCGCCCCTTTGATGATGTACTGCCAGTACGGGTTTACGCCGATGTACGTCAGGCCATAGTTAATGACCGTAAAGATAATTACCCCGGTCACTACACCAATGACCGTCCCCACACCGCCGCTGAACGATACGCCGCCCACCACGCACGCCGCGATAGCATCCAGCTCATACATAAAGCCGAGGTTGTTGGTGGCCGAGCCGATACGTCCAGCTTCTAACATCCCGCCGAAGGCATAGAACACGCCAGACAGCGCGTAGATCATCAGCAGGTTCAGGCCGACGTTAACACCAGATACTTTTGCCGCTTCCGGGTTACCGCCGATAGCAAAAATATTCTTACCGAAGCGGGTTTTGTTCCACAGTACCCAAACGAACGCCACGGCAATCAGCGCGTAGAAGGTGATGTAAGAGAGCCGGAAACTCCCCAGTGCAATAAATCCCTGGGCAAAGGTGGAGAAGCCGCTATCAAAACCAGAAATCGGCGACGCCCCCACAAAGTCGTAATAGAGCGAGTTGATGCCGTAGACGATAATCATCGTGCCGAGAGTGGTAATAAATGGCGTTACGTTGAGATAGGCGATAATCAGGCCGTTGATCAAACCGATAACCGCGCCAATGGCACAGACAATCAGAATAACCAGCGCTATCGGCATCGTCGCCATTTCCGGGAACACTTTGTTGGCGTTATCCATTGACTGCAATAGTGTTGCTGCCACAACGGCCGCCAGCCCTACCTGACGCCCGGCAGAAAGATCGGTTCCCTGGGTGACAATTAACCCTGCCACACCGAGGGCAATAATAATACGCACTGATGACTGGGTGAGAATATTACTTAAGTTCAATAGACTTAAAAAAGTGGGATCCTGGAAAATAATAATCGCCAGCAAAACTAAAAGAACGACGTAAATACCGCCCTCTTTCAGGTAAGTAAGAAAACTTTTCTTATTTAACGCACTCATGGGAAGCCCCTAATCTTAAAGGTGCAAAGACGCAAGACGCAGAATTTCGTTTTGCGTTGTTGTTTTTGTATCGACAATTCCGGAAACGAGGCCATTGCTCATAACCAGAATACGGTCTGTTATCCCTAACAACTCTGGCATTTCAGAGGAGATAATAATAATCCCCTTGCCTTTCTTCGCCAGTTCGGCAATTAACTGATAAATTTCAAACTTCGCCCCGACATCAATACCGCGCGTCGGTTCGTCGAGCATTAATATTTCTGGTTGCGTTAACAGCCAGCGACCAATAATCACCTTTTGCTGATTACCACCTGAGAGCGAACCAATTTGCGTACGATGCCCTGGCGTTTTTACCCGCATCGAATCAATCACCCACTGGGTATCGCTTTTCATCCGCGAGTTATCCAACAAGCCCACTTTATTTTTGTAGTTGCGAATATTGGAAATTAATGAGTTAAAGCCAATATCCAGATAGGCATAAATTCCCGTTGAACGGCGTTCTTCAGTTACTAGTGCAAATCCGTGGTTAATGGCTTCGTTGGCATTATGGTTATTGATCTTTTTGCCATGCAACGTAATGGTGCCAGCAGATTTCTCGCGAATGCCAAATAACGTCTCAACAATATCGGTACGTTTCGCCCCCACCAGCCCGGCAATACCGAGGATCTCCCCTTTATGCAGGTCAAACGAGACATCGCGAATCGATGGCTGGCGTAGTGACGTCAGGTTACGCACTTCGAGGATCACTTCGCCCGGCTTGTTTTCTTTATCCGGGAAACGCTGGTTAAGAGAACGACCAACCATCATGGCGATGATCTTGTCCATCGTCAGCCCTTCCAGCGGTTCGGTAGCGATCCACTGACCATCGCGCAATACGGTGACTTCATCACATAACTGGAAAATCTCTTCCATTTTATGCGAGATATAGACAATACCGCAGCCGCGTTCTTTTAATTTACGAATAATAGTAAACAAATGATTGACCTCTTTTTCGGTTAACGAAGAAGTCGGTTCATCCATAATCACAATTTTCGCGTTATAGGAAAACGCTTTAGCAATTTCGATCATCTGCATTTGCGAAACAGATAATGTACCGACGCGCGCACGCGGATCGATATCAATATCCAGTTCATCAAAAATCGCTTTAGTTTCGCGGTACATTTTGTCCTGATCGACAAACATGCCTTTGGTGGGGTATCGCCCCAGCCACATGTTATCCATCACCGATCGTTGTAATACCAGGTTTAACTCCTGGTGTACCATCGAAATACCATTTTCCAGTGCTTCTTTGGCAGAATGAAAATCGATCTCTTTACCCTGGAATAAAATGGTGCCGGAATCTTTTTGATAAATACCAAACAGGCATTTTAATAATGTTGATTTTCCCGCGCCGTTTTCCCCCATTAATGCATGGATAGAATGTGGCCGGACATTTAAATTAACGTTATCAAGTGCCTTAACACCGGGAAAGGACTTGTTGATACCGCTCATTTCCAACAAGTATTCACCTGATGACGGAGTCGTTGAGCTGACCATATAATTTTACCTTGTTGGTCATATAATAAGGGCGCAATAAACTATTGCGCCCGTTCAGTCTTATTTCTTGCTGAATTCAGCCAGGTTATCTTTGTCTACGCCAACATAAGGTACGCGAACCACTTTGTTGTCGATTTTCCAGTTGGTGCCGTCAGCGGCGCCCTTGCCATCGGCCAGGTTTTTCGCCAGATCAAAAGTCGCTTTCGCCTGGTTGTTGGCATCATTCAGTACGGTACCCGCCAGCGCACCGGATTTCACCAGCGCCAGAGCTTCTGGCAGCGCATCGACGCCAAACACCGGAATGCTGGACTTGTTGTGTGCTTTCAGCGCTTCAACCGCACCCATTGCCATCGCATCGTTGTTAGCAATAACCACTTCGATTTTGTTGGCGTTCGGACCAGACAGCCAGGCGTCCATCTTATCTTTCGCCTGAGCGGTGTCCCACATAGCGGTATCTAACTGTAACTGTTCAGTTTTGATGCCTTTGTCGTTCAGCTCTTTAATCACGTAAGTGGTGCGGGCTTCTGCATCCGGATGGCCCGGCTCGCCTTTCAGCAGTACGAATTGAATCTGACCGTCTTTATTCAGATCCCAACCCTGATTCGCCGCCCAGTGTTTAGCAATCAAATCGCCCTGAATAATGCCGGACTCTTTGGAGTCGGTGCCAACGTAGTAGGCCTTGTCGTAGCTATCCAGCGCCTTACGGGAAGGTTCTTTGTTGAAGAAAACTACCGGTACGTTTTGTCCGCGCGCTTTCTCAATCACTGTACCCGCAGCTGCCGGGTCAACCAGATTGATTGCCAGCGCCTTCACCCCTTTCGCCAACAGCACGTCAATCTGATCGTTCTGCTTGGACTGGTCATTCTGTGAATCATTCATCAGCAACTGGACGTCTGGTGCTGCTTTCGCATCCTGTTCGATAGCCTTACGCACAACAGACATAAAGTTATCGTCATATTTATAAATCGTCACACCAATACGGGTATCAGCAGCGTGTGCAGCGGCGCCGAATAACATGCTGGCCATCACAGCAGACAGGGTTAACACCTTCTTATTCATGGTATCTCCGGTTTTTCTTATGCAGGGTAGTGCTTGAGATAAATGCTCGGCGGGCCAGTATGGTTAATGAAGTGTTACTGAACGCCGAAGCTCATTTTTAAAAATCCGTTCGTCCATGCCCGGTAACGCTCCATAAAACGGCTCTAATTGTTGTTATGACGCCATAACCTCGATAAAAGCGATTATTCGCTGTTACATACAAGTTACAACGTTAAAACGGTGCAATCATAGCTACCACATTGTTAACATACTGTGAAATCACTCACAAATTGAAAGCGGTTACATCCCCTGATTTGCTCAGTTAGTGATCGCCGCCGCATTCTGGCGTATTGCGACAGAATGGCGGCGCACTAACGTCGGCATAAAACAGTGGCTGGCACGCGGATCAATGTTGCCTGCTGCCCCCTGCAAGGCCAGTTCCGTGGCTAATTTTGCCATCGAAGCAATGGGGTAACGCACAGTCGTTAATTGCGGGTCGGTGTAACGAGCAATGGGGATATCATCGAAACCGATGATTGAGAGATGTAACGGAATCGCAATGCCATTATCTTTTAATGCCGTCAGAGCGCCAGCGGCCATATTGTCATTATAGGCAAATACAGCGGTAAGTTGTAGATTGCGCCCGAGTAGTTCAACCATCGCCGCCTCGCCGCCTGGCATATCCGGCGTCCCCGTGCCAATCCAGCTTTCCGGCGGAACAATATCCTGCTCTTTCAGCGCGCTTATCCAGCCCGCTTTACGCATTGCGTCATCTTCAATGCTGTGGCTGGAAGAGAGATAACCGATACGTTGATGGCCGTTGTTCAGCAACATGCGCGTCGCCATTCTGGCACCGCTGATATTATCCAGACAAACACAGCGATGGGCATAGCCTGGCACAACCCGATTGATGAGCACCATGCCGGGAATGTTGTCCATAAATTGCGCCAGCTCGTCGTCACTTAACGCCTTTGAATGAACAATCAATGCGTTACAACGCTGGCGGATTAGCACTTCGATGGCGTGACGCTCTTTTTCCGCTTCATGATAGCTATTGCCAATCAACACATATTTCTGATGTTGCTGGGCAACGAGATCGACAGCTTTAACCAATGCGCCGAAAAATGCATCTGAAACATCCATGACCACCACACCGATGGTATCGCTCACCTGAGTTGCCAGCGCCTGTGCATTGGCATTTGGCCGATAATCCAGCTCACTCACCGCTTTCATAACTGCTTCACGCGTGTCGGCACTTACCAGCGTGCTGTTATTGAGCACCCGGGAAACCGTTGCCACAGAGACGCCAGCCTGACGCGCTACATCACGAATGGTGATCATATTCACTACCTGTTATGAGAATGCAGTAGGTTACTGCTTGCTGGCGGCTATTTTGTCAGCACTGAATACAGGACTTCGTGAATCGAGTCACAGCAATGGAAACGGTTACAGCCGTTTTGTTAATGAATGTGATCCAGATCGTTATCTGGATGTTTTAGATAATGCAGGTCCGGCAGCGCGCAAGGTTAACTGACGCCAGAGCCATTCCACCGGCCCCTGACGGAAGTAACGCAGCCAGATAACAGAGAAAAGCAGGTTCGCCAGCCATACCGGAACGACAAACACCAGCAACTCCAGGCGGTCAAACTGCATAAACAAACCGAGGTGGTAAAACAGCGTGGTACAAATCAGCGTTTGCAGTAGATAATTGGTTAGCGCCATCCGTCCGACGCAGGCGATTGCCAGCACCAGCCTGAAGCGGCTTAATTGCGGCCAAAAGCCATAAAACAGCGACGCATAGCCAATTGCCTGAAACGGCGCGCTAAGTTCACGCGGCATTTGAAGTAAGAAGGCACACCAGCGATACGCCCAGTCCAGCCGCCATTGCAGTGCGATAGCAGGAAGGTTAATCAGCACACCAATTGCTACCAGCACAAAACCGGTACGACGATAGTGACGTAAGCTGAACTGCCCTTTCAGCCAGCCGCTGCGCATCAGCGCCGCGCCAATTAACATCATCCCCGCCAGTTGCCAGCCATACTGCGCGCCCAGTGCCAGTAAACTGTTGCCTACGCCATCGGCACGGTTACTGATCGCTTCGACGCCGCCATGAAGTTTCCAGTATTTTTCATACAAAATGGCCGATGCATCTGGCGTCCAGGCGCGGCTGGTCTGGCTGTCAGAAATCAACCCCAGCAACAGCAAAACGCCAATCCCCACCAGATACAGCATCACGCCAGTATTAAATAAACTTTTTACCGATGGCGCATCGCGCACCAGTCGCCAACTGATTAAGCCCACCAACCCGTAAGCCAGCAGGATATCGCCGTCCCAGAACAATAAACCGTGAATAAAGCCCAGCAAGACTAACAGTGTTAACCGCGACTGGATCCAGCGTCTGCCGCGCGGCAGCAACATTTGCAGGCCCGCGCCAAACAGCAGCGCAAAAAGCGTGAGGAATTTTACCTGGCCGATGAGATCCAAAAACGCCCAGGTCCAGGCGTCGGACGGGGTAATAGTGCCATACCAGGCGGGATTGAGATAAGCCGCCTTTGGTAAACCAAAGGCGCTGATGTTTAATAGCAGGATCCCCAGAATGGCGACGCCGCGAACAAAATCGAGCGTGACGTTGCGCTCCATGGTTCCTGCCTTTTAATCAGTTGTGATGACGCACAGCGCGCAGAAACTCGTGCCGCGTATTCTGACTGGATTTGAACAAACCACCGAGGGAGGTCGTTGTCGTGGCGCTGGTTGCATCGCGGATGCCACGCGCTTTCACGCAGTAATGCACCGCGTCGATGGAGACAGCCACGTTATTGGTCCCCAGCAGCGTTTGCAGCGCAATGAGGATTTGCTGAGTCAGACGTTCCTGCACCTGCGGGCGCTGGGCAAAGAACTGCACGATGCGGTTAATTTTCGACAGGCCAATCACCGAATCTTTCGGGATATAGGCTACCGTCGCTTTGCCATCGATAGTGACAAAATGGTGCTCGCAGGTGCTGGTCAGGGTGATATCGCGCACGGTGACCATTTCATCGACCTTCATTTTGTTTTCAATGAGGGTGATTTTCGGGAAATTGGCGTAATCCAGACCGGAGAAAATTTCATCGACATACATTTTAGCGATGCGATGCGGCGTTTCCATCAAACTGTCATCAGCGAGGTCGAGATTCAATAGCTGCATGATTTCAGTCATATGACCGGCGATAAGGCTTTTGCGCGTTTCGTTATCCATTTCATGCACGGGCGGGCGCAGCGGTGTTTCCAGTCCTCGCGCAACTAACGCTTCATGAACCAGGGCCGCTTCTTTACTGAGTGATGGCATTTATGTTTTCTCCTGCAGGTGTGACGCCTCCGCCCTGCGTGGGGGCAAAGTTATTAAGCTGATTAGCAGCCCGATTATTGTGCGTGAGGTGGCGCACATAATCCAGTATTCACAGCGATAATTATTGTAATTGCCGCTGCCTTTCAGCGTTAGATGTTAAAACATCGTTATGCATATGCGGAAGTGAAAGTTACTCACAGCGCATTGAATAAACGGTATGATGACTAAAATGCAAACAACACAACAAGGAGCCACGCATGGAAATGCTCGAAGAGCACCGCTGTTTTGAAGGCTGGCAGCAACGCTGGCGGCACGACTCCAGTACCTTAAATTGCCCGATGACGTTCAGCATCTTTCTCCCACCGCCCCGCGACAACGCCCCTCCGCCTGTGCTGTACTGGCTTTCAGGTTTAACCTGCAATGACGAGAACTTCACCACCAAAGCAGGCGCTCAGCGCGTAGCGGCAGAACTGGGGATTGTGCTGGTGATGCCAGACACCAGCCCGCGCGGCGAACAGATTGCCAACGATGATGGCTACGATTTAGGCCAGGGTGCAGGGTTTTATCTCAACGCCACGCAACCACCGTGGGCGACGCATTACCGGATGTATGATTATCTGCGCGATGAATTACCGATGCTGATTCAATCGCAATTTAACGTCAGCGATCGCTGTGCTATTAGCGGTCATTCGATGGGTGGTCATGGCGCATTGATTATGGCGCTGAAAAATCCGGGCAAATACACCAGTGTTTCGGCCTTTGCGCCGATTGTGAATCCGTGCAGCGTCCCGTGGGGAATCAAAGCATTTAGCGCCTATTTAGGTGAGGACAAAAATGCATGGCTGGAATGGGACAGTTGCGCGCTGATGTACGCCAGCAATGCGCAAGATGTGATTCCGACGCTTATCGATCAGGGTGATAACGATCAGTTTCTTGCCGACCAGCTTCAACCCGCGGTACTGGCAGAAGCTGCGCGCCAGAAAGCGTGGCCGATGACGCTACGTATTCAACCTGGTTATGATCACAGTTATTACTTCATTGCTTCTTTTATAGAGGATCATCTGCGCTTCCATGCGCAGTATTTACTGAAGTGAAAGTTCGCCCGGTTCGCCGGGCATCTCCTCATCAGAAGCGATAATCCACTGCCATAAAGTAACGACGCCCGTCTTCGTTATAGCTGTAGTCATCACGACTCAGATCTTTGTCGCCCAGGTTCAGCACGCCTGCGCGCAGTTTGACGTCTTTGGTCACCTGCCAGGCCGCGCCGGTATTCCAGATGGTATAACCGCCCGGTGTTTTAGCGGTATCGCTATCGGCTCGTTTCTGACCAGTGTAGTGACCAGAAACATAAAACGACCAGTCTTCCAGCGCCAGCGGTTTCCAGTCCAGCGTACCGTTAGCGGTATGGAACGGCAGATCGGATAGCGGTTTGTTTTCACCGTTGCTGACATCGCGTCCATCGTTGTAGGTGTAGTTGAGTGACAGCTTCCATTCATCGTTGAACGGGATTTTCAACTCAGTTTCCACACCCTGGATACGTGCTTTATTGACGTTGTAGTAACTGAACACCGGTATACGTCGACCGTTTGCCCCCGTTTCAAAACCAACAAAGTTTTGGTAACCCGGCGCAGCATTGACGTCAGATGTACGGCTGATGCTAATACGATCTTTCACATCATTGCGAAAGACGGTCACACTGGATTCAACGCCTTCCAACCAACCTTCTTCGCCCATGTAGTAAAGCCCCAGCTCCCAACTTTCGCTGGTTTCTGGTTTCAGGTCCGGGCTACCAATAATCTTGCATGCGCCACGGCAGGAGTTGGTCGTCCAGTCGGGGCTAAGTTGCAACAGAGAAGGTGCTTTAAAAGCCGTCGCCCAGCCGCCTTTTACTGTTACGGTATCGGTGGCGTTATAGACCAGATAGGCACGCGGGCTCCAGTGTTCGCCGTAGGTTTCGTGATCGTCCATACGCACGCCGGTCGTCAGCGCCAGCGGCTCGAAGATCCGCCATTCATCTTCCACAAACAGCGCGTACTGACTGGCGGACGTTTTAGTGCTGGTGCCGCCGGTCAGGTTCACCGCATCGCTAAGTTTGTCGTGGCGCCATTCACCACCTACCGTGACAAACTGATTGATAGCCGTCAGCGGCAGCGTGTATTTACCATCGACCGTGTTACTTTCGGAAGTAATCGGGCTACTGTTGCCAGGGTTTTTGTTCTCGACTTTCTCACCATAATATTTCAGTTCGCTGGTGCCGTAATCCCAGCGCCCATTATGGCTTACGGAGTAGTTCTGGCGTTCGAGGCGGTTTTTGTCCAGCGAGTCAGAATCGCGATCCTGGCGGTCGAAACCGTAACCAGCGGTAAAATCGTGATTTTGATTCGGCGTCCAGGCAAATTCGACATTGCCGTCGCGGCTGGAGAATCCTTCAATACGCGGCGTTTCTCCCGTGTCGGTAGTAGAGGAAATCTGCGGGTCATCCTTTTCACGTTTTGCCAGGCTGCCGTAAGCTTTCATTCCCAGCACGCCGTCAATCAGCGGTCCACTCGTGAAGAACTGGCCGTTGTAGGTGTCACCGCGATCGCGATGTTCCTGAATGGTGGTATCTACCGTTACCGTACCTGACCATTTCTGGCCGATTTTTTTGGTGATGATGTTCACCACGCCGCCGAGCGCATCGGAACCATACAGTGAAGACATCGGGCCACGTACCACTTCGATACGTTCGATGGAATCGACCGGGATCCAGTTCAGGTCAAAGTCATTATGGCGGAAGACGGCATTGCGCGAGTTAACACGTTTACCATCGACAAGAATCAGGGTGTAGCTGCTATCCAGACCACGAATACTGACGCCCTTACGGTTGTCCCCTTCGTTAGTCAGTTGCACGCCCGGCACTTCTTTGAGGACATCCTTCAGATTCTGTACCGGTTTTCGCTGCAGGTCTTCCTGGGTAATGACGCTGATACTGGCGGGCGCATCTTTGAGGTTTTGTTCAACGGAAGATGCCGTGACTACCATCGTTTCGCCATCATCATCAACCGCTAACACAGGCCATGCACATGAAACTGCGGACAAACACAGCCCGACCCGTACGAAAGGGTTCAACCTAAACATTCCATATCTCCATGAGGTAACTACGAAAATAAAATGGGTTATCGCTCACATCTTCTTCATGTCCCCTTGCGTACGGCAGCATCGCGGAAGACTTTTTTGTATGCAGGTGATCATCCCAAAAGCCTGAACAGCCTCTGATTTGTCAGCCTTTTTTGATTTCGGCGTAACGATAATGCAAACGATAACAATTATCAATCCAAATGTTAAGTTTTATATCCGTATGAATACTAAGGAAAAGAAAAAGCCCTCTCGGTTGAGAGGGCTTTATTAAGGAAGGGGTAAAACTTATTTCTTATCGTTCTGCGGGAACTTCATTTCGCTGTAGCGTACGAAGTGGGTTCCTTTAATCAACTTATAGCCAAACCAGATCATAAGGAACAGCGGGATGCCAATATAGGTTGCCGCTACGCCACCCCAGTCGATAGTGTCTTTCAGGAACGCTTCGTAGTTCTGGCCCAGAGTGATAATCAGGCACAGCACAAAAGCGAAGATCGGTCCCAGCGGGAAGAAACCTGAACGGTACGGCAGATCGTTAATATCATGCCCCTGCAGCACATAACCGCGACGGAAACGATAATGGCTGATCGCAATTCCCAGCCAGGCGATAAAGCCTGTCATACCGGAGGTGTTCAGCAACCACAGGTATACCGTCTGGTTACCAAACATGGAGGTCAGGAAGCACAGACCTGCAATTACCGTGGTCGCATACAGTGCGTTACGCGGTACGCCGCCACGCGACAATTTAGCGAAAATGCGCGGTGCTTTACCGTCACACGCAAGGGTGTACAGCATACGAGTAGACGCATACATACCGGAGTTACCCGCTGACAGCACCGCCGTCAGAATAACCGCGTTCATCACCGCCGCCGCAGAGAGCAGACCCGCATGCTGGAACACCAGGGTGAACGGGCTGACGCTGATGTCTTTAACATCATTACGCAGCAGGCTCGGATCGGTGTATGGAATGATCAGGCTGATGATCAGGATTGCGAACACATAGAACAGCAGGATTCGCCAGAACACCTGACGTACCGCGCGTGGAATGTTTTTCGCCGGTTCTTCGGACTCGCCTGCAGCAATACCGATCAGCTCGGTTCCCTGGAAAGAGAAGCCGACAATCATTGCCACACCGATCATCGCCGCAAAACCACCAGCAAATGGTGCTTCGCCAATCGTCCAGTTGCTCCAGCCCGCAGGCTGTGCGCCTTTGAAGATGCCGATAATCATCATCACGCCGACGATGATAAAGACAATGACCGTGGTGACTTTGATCAGTGAGAACCAGTATTCCGCCTCGCCAAAGCCACGAACTGAAATGTAGTTCAGGAGGAAGATAACGCCGAGGAACAGCGCACTCCAGATCCAACCCGGGGTGTCCGGGAACCACCAGCTCATGACCAACTGAGCGGCCACCAGGTCAACGGCGATAGTTACCGCCCAGTTGTACCAGTAGTTCCAGCCCAGCGCGAAGCCAAAGCCTTCTTCAACATAGTTCTGACCGTAAGTGGCAAAGGAACCAGAAACCGGCATATATGCCGCCAGTTCACCAAGACTGGTCATCAGGAAGTAAACCATCAGGCCGATCAGAATATACGAGAGCAGCGCCCCACCTGGACCTGCCTGAGAGATCGTTGCGCCAGAGGCAACAAAAAGACCCGTACCGATGGAACCGCCAATGGCAATCATCGTCAGGTGACGCGCCTTTAATTCACGGCGTAAGCCCGGCGCTTCTGTGGTTTTAGTTTCGGAAACCATACGAAAATGCTATCCATCTTAAAAATGAGGCGCGATTGTAGCAGACGATTTGCAATCCTTCCGGTAGAAATACGCTTTTATAAGACACCTTCATGATCGTCCAGGGATTATAAGTAAAGCAACCAAGCTCTTTTCTGGCGAATGTATACCGGTGGTGCTGCGTCACAAAATCGACACAGCCCCCGTAGGTTTCTGTACAACAGATTAACGCGGCAAAGTGGAGGAATCGCAGTACTCCAGAAAGCGCCGTAACGCGTTGGAAAGGTGTTTCTGCCGATGATGTATACGCCACAACGTACGCATCAGGCGCGGCAGAGGGACAGCAACTTCACTTAATGTGCCAGCCTGCAATTGATCTTCAATGACCCTTCGCGACAGGCAACTAATTCCCAACCCATGACGCACCGCATGTTTGATTGCCTCGGAGTTACCTAATTCCATCGCCATCTCAAACTTCGGTAAATGCGACAGTAACAGATAATCGACAATCTCCCGCGTGCCTGAACCGCGTTCACGCAGGATCCACGGCGCAGCGGCCAACTGTTCTAAGGTGACCGGACCACGAGCCAGCGGCGAAGTCGGCGCGGCGAAAACCACCAGCTCGTCTTCCAGCCACGGTTCAGAAATGATTTCAGTGCTGTGGCACGGTCCTTCAATAAAGCCAATATCAACGCGGAAATCCAGCACCGCTTGCATCACGTCCTGGCTGTTCCCAACGCTCAGTTCAATCGGCAACTGCGGATAATCATGGCGATAACGGGCGATGACTGCAGGCAGAATGTAGTTACCGATGGTACTACTGGCATAGACACGAATCGCGCCGTTGTCTTCGCGAAACAGTTGTTCGATTTCAATCGCCTGTTCAAGCAGTGCCAACGCACGCGGATAGAGCAGCCGCCCGTGTTCATTAACAACCAGTCTTTTACCCACGCGATCAAACAGTTGCACGCCAAGCTGCCCTTCCAGGTCGGTCAAGGCTGCGCTCACTGCTGATTGCGACAACGCCAGCATCACCGACGCCTGGGTGGTTGATCCACTTTTCAATACTTCTGCAAAAACTTCCAACTGCCGGAGGGTGATGTGCATAGTCGCTTACCACTTATAAAGATTAATTATAAATATATAATCAATTTTATTTTTAAACCAGTTAGTCGTAACCTTATGCCCGGTTAAAGGAGAGGGTTATGACGAATATCACCTTACAGAAACAACATCGTACACTGTGGCATTTTATTCCGGGGTTAGCCCTGAGTGCAGTTATCACCGGGGTCGCCCTGTGGGGTGGTTCCATTCCCGCGATTGCGGGTGCCGGGTTTAGTGCCCTCACCCTCGCAATCTTGTTGGGGATGGTTTTAGGCAACACCATCTATCCGCACATCTGGAAAAGCTGTGACGGTGGCGTGCTGTTTGCCAAGCAATATTTATTACGTCTGGGTATCATTCTTTATGGCTTCCGTCTGACGTTCTCACAAATTGCCGATGTCGGTATCAGTGGGATCATCATTGACGTGCTGACGCTGTCCAGTACCTTCCTGCTGGCTTGCTTCCTGGGGCAGAAAGTGTTTGGTCTGGATAAGCACACCAGCTGGTTGATCGGTGCCGGTAGCAGTATCTGTGGTGCTGCAGCGGTACTGGCGACTGAGCCGGTAGTGAAAGCGGAAGCCAGTAAAGTAACCGTGGCTGTTGCAACCGTTGTTATCTTCGGGACCGTCGCGATTTTCCTCTACCCGGCGATATATCCGCTGATGTCTCAATGGTTTAGCCCGGAAACTTTCGGTATCTACATTGGTTCTACTGTGCACGAAGTGGCGCAGGTGGTGGCGGCAGGTCATGCCATCAGCCCGGATGCAGAAAACGCAGCAGTTATTTCCAAAATGCTGCGCGTGATGATGCTGGCCCCGTTCCTCATCCTGCTGGCGGCGCGTGTTAAACAGCTGTCTGGGGCGAACAGCGGCGAGAAAAGCAAAATCACTATTCCGTGGTTTGCCATCTTGTTCATCGTAGTTGCCATCTTTAACTCGTTCCACCTGTTACCGCAGAGCGTGGTGAACATGCTGGTAACGCTGGATACCTTCCTGCTGGCAATGGCGATGGCGGCGCTGGGTCTGACCACTCACGTCAGCGCGCTGAAAAAAGCCGGGGCGAAACCTCTGCTGATGGCACTGGTACTGTTTGCCTGGCTGATTGTTGGTGGTGGTGCAATTAACTATGTGATTCAAAGCGTCATCGCATAAACCACTACATCTTGCTCCTGTTAACCCGCTATCATTACCGTTTTCCTCCAGCGGGTTTAACAGGAGTCCTCGCATGAAATACATTGGAGCGCACGTTAGTGCTGCTGGCGGTCTGGCAAATGCCGCAATTCGCGCCGCCGAAATCGACGCAACCGCGTTTGCCTTGTTCACCAAAAACCAACGTCAGTGGCGTGCCGCACCGCTCACGACGCAAACCATCGATGAATTCAAAGCCGCCTGTGAAAAATATCACTACACATCGGCGCAAATTCTTCCCCACGACAGTTATCTGATTAACCTCGGACATCCGGTCACTGAAGCCCTGGAAAAATCGCGCGATGCCTTTATAGATGAAATGCAGCGTTGCGAACAACTGGGACTTTCTTTGCTCAACTTCCACCCTGGCAGCCATCTGATGCAGATTTCAGAAGAGGATTGCCTTGCGCGTATTGCTGAATCCATCAACATTGCACTGGATAAAACACAAGGTGTGACCGCGGTGATTGAAAATACCGCCGGTCAGGGCAGCAACCTTGGATTTAAATTCGAACATCTCGCGGCGATTATCGACGGTGTGGAAGATAAATCCCGCGTCGGCGTCTGCATTGATACCTGCCATGCTTTCGCTGCCGGGTATGATTTGCGTACCCCTGCCGAATGCGAGAAAACGTTCGCTGATTTTGCTCGTATTGTTGGCTTTAAGTATCTGCGCGGGATGCACCTCAACGATGCGAAAAGTACCTTTGGCAGCCGCGTTGATCGCCATCATAGCCTTGGTGAAGGCAATATCGGTCATGATGCGTTCCGCTGGATCATGCAGGACGACCGCTTCGACGGCATTCCGCTGATCCTCGAAACCATCAACCCGGATATCTGGGCAGAAGAGATCGCCTGGCTGAAAGCGCAACAAACTGAAAAAGCGGTAGCCTGAAAATGAACAACCGGGAGAAGGAAATCCTTGCAATTTTACGGCGTAACCCGCTGATTCAGCAGAATGAAATTGCGGATATGCTGCAAATTAGCCGTTCGCGCGTTGCGGCGCATATTATGGATTTAATGCGCAAAGGGCGGATTAAAGGCAAAGGTTACATTCTCACCGAGCAGGAATATTGCGTGGTGGTGGGAACAATCAATATGGATATTCGCGGGATGGCGGATATCCGTTATCCGCAAGCGGCCTCTAATCCCGGTACGATTCATTGCTCGGCGGGCGGCGTTGGGCGCAACATTGCCCACAATCTGGCGCTGTTAGGCCGCGACGTCCATTTACTCTCGGTGATTGGCGATGACTTTTATGGCGAAATGCTCCTGGAAGAGACGCGCCGCGCCGGAGTGAATGTCTCCGGCTGTGTTCGTTTACACGGCCAAAGCACATCGACGTATCTGGCAATTGCCAATCGAGACGATGAAACCGTGCTGGCGATTAACGATACCCATCTGCTGGAACAGTTGACACCGCAACTACTGAACGGGTCGCGCGATTTACTTCATCATGCGGGCGTGGTGCTGGCAGATTGTAACCTGACTGCCGAGGCGCTGGAGTGGGTCTTCACCCTTGCCGATGAAATCCCGGTGTTTGTCGATACCGTTTCAGAATTTAAAGCGGGCAAAATCAAACACTGGCCGGCGCATATTCACACTCTGAAACCCACTTTGCCAGAGCTGGAAATTTTATGGGGCCAGCCGATAACCAGCGATGCTGATCGTAATGCCGCAGTGAATGCGTTGCATCAGCAAGGTGTTCAGCATCTGTTTGTTTATTTGCCCGATGAGTCAGTTTATTGCAGCGAAAAGGATGGTGAACAATTTTTACTGACTCCGCCAGCACATACGACGGTAGACAGTTTTGGTGCTGACGATGGTTTTATGGCGGGCCTGGTGTATAGCTTTCTGGAAGGAAGCAGTTTCCGTGATAGCGCCCATTTTGCGATGGCCTGCGCGGCAATTTCGCGCGCCAGCGGCAGCTTAAACAACCCTACCCTGTCTGCCGATAACGCGCTTTCATTAGTGCCAATGGTGTAACAATGTTGCCGGATGCGACGCTTAACGCGTCTTATCCGGCTCATAAATCGCGCACTACGCTAAACCAATAAAGAACCCGGCAATGGTCGCACTCATCAGGTTGGAAAGCGTCGCCGCCGCCAGCGCCCGTAAACCAAGCTGGGCGATTTCCGGCGCACGGTGTGGCGCAACCGCAGAAAATGCCCCAACCACTACCCCGATAGAACCAAAGTTAGCGAAACCGCACAGCGCAAAAGAAATAATCGCCACGGTTTTAGCATCCAGAGAGCCACCCGTTTGCAGATATGGCGAGAAATTGAGATAAGCAACAAATTCATTGATCGCCAGCTTCTGCCCAATCAAACTCCCGGCAAGATTTGCATCACTCCAGTCAACACCCATCACCCACGCCAGCGGGGCCAGCAGATAACCTAAAATGGACTCCAGCGAGGCTTGCTCAAAACCAAACCAGCCGCCAACGCCGCCGATAATACCGTTAATTAACGCAATGATGGCAACAAATGCCATGACTACTGTCGCCACACCCGCAGCGATTTTCAGCCCGGTCATTGCCCCTGTAGCAGCGGCCTCAATAATGCTTTTTGGCGGTGTTTCGGTGAAAGAGAGGTTATTAAAGGAAACCTGCGAAGATTCCGTAGCCGGGCTTAACAGGCGGGCAAACAAGATCCCGCCGGGGATCGCCATTAACGATGCCGCCAGCAAATATTCCACAGGCACGCCCAGCGCAGCGTAACCAATCATCGTCGAACCGGCAATTGAGGCCATACCGCTGCAAATAGCTGTAAACAGCTCATTGCGATTCAGACGATCGATAAAGGGCTTCACGATCGCCGGAATTTCGTTTTGCCCAAGGAAAATGGTAGTAACCGCGACGAATGACTCAATCTTGCTGATATTTAATGCTTTCTGGAATATACCGCCAAGAATGCGAATTAAGATCCCCATCACACCGATGTAGTAGAGAATACTCACCAGTGCAGTGACGAAGATAATTGCCGGTAATACCCTGAAACCAAAGATAAATCCTGCGCCATCAAATAAGGTATCCATTTTCGGTCCGACCAGAGAACCGAAGATAAATGCGCTACCCGCGTCGCTGTACGCCATCACTTTATGCACGCCAAAAGCGACTTTTTCAGCGAGCCAACGCCCTGGCGGTAACCAAAGCATTATGCCGCCAATCACGATCTGTAACACTAACGCCGCGCCAACGGTACGCAGGCTGATCTTCTTCTTGTTTACTGACAGTAAAAACGCAATCGTCAGCAATACCACCATTCCCAGAACACTTCTCATGACATCCATAGTTATTATCTCTTCATGTCATTTTGGGCGACGGCTTTCTGCCCATCAGAAATAGCCGGGCCTGCATCTTGCGATACTGACCCGGCTTGTTATCAACATTTAATGGGTTTTGATGTAGCCGCGAACGCACTCTTCGACTAAGCCCCAGAACCAGTCGGTATCGATGGTAATGCCGACTTTGGTATTAGCGGGCTTGCCAAGAACGCCCAACTCGTCGCAGACGGTACGCCCGTAGCAAGGGCCGCTATTAACGTCCACTTCGACGTACATATCCTGGGTTTTAATGCCATTCGGGTTAATCAGATAACCGATGCAGGTGGCGTCGTGCACCGGGCCGCCAGCCAGACCGTAGTTTTCGAACTGCGTTTTGAGAGTGAAGTTCATGATGTCGCTGAACAGCTCCCCGGCAGGGCCGCCTGCCCTTTCCATCCGTGCAATCACGTCAGGGGTGCAAACGGTCTGGTTGGTGAGATCGAGGCCCATCATCACCAACGGAACGCCGGAGGTGAACACCACGCGTGCGGCTTCCGGGTCAGCAAAGATGTTGAACTCGGCAGACGGCGTGAAGTTACCTGTACCGTAAGCGCCGCCCATCAGTACAATTTCACGGATTTTGGGCAAGATTGCGGGTTGCATGCGCATTGCCACCGCGATGTTTGACAATGGACCAACCGGCACCAGAGTGATATCGCCATCGCTTGCCATCAGGGTATCGATGATGTATTTCACCGCATGAGTGTTTTCTGCCTGGCGGGTCAACGGCTCGAATACCGGGCCATCCAGTCCGGTTTCACCGTGAATATTATCGGCAACAATTTGTTGACGCATAATGGGCTGCGGCATCCCCGCATAAACCGGAACATTAATCTCCAGTTTCTGGCAAACATTCAGGCCATTAATTAATGTTTTATCAAGCGTCTGATTACCCGCCACAATAGTGATACCTAATAAATCAATCGCCGGATGTTTCGCAGCCATCATTATGGCAATAGCATCATCATGACCCGGATCACAATCCAGAATAATTTTTCTCTTTTCCATTGTTTATTTCCTCTGTTTCCAGTTGCGTTATTTTTTTACAGCAAAGAAAATTCGACCGGGTCGATGATTGAATCTTAACAACAGCGTACGTATGCTAAATATGAGAAATCTCATAGCGGATAAACATCGTGAAAGAAATCCACAATAATGAATTGAAGCAACAACTGATTAACGAATCCGCATTTAAGGATTGCTTTTCAACGGATGTTTCAGCCGATACGCGGCTGTTTCATTTTTTAGCGCGTGACTACATTGTGCAGGAAGGGCAACAGCCGTCCTGGCTGTTTTACCTGACGCGAGGCCGTGCCAGGCTTTACGCCACGCTGGCCAATGGTCGCGTGTCGCTGATCGATTTCTTTGCCGCGCCCTGTTTTATTGGCGAGATTGAGTTAATCGATAAAGATCATGAACCGCGTGCGGTACAGGCTATTGAAGAGTGTTGGTGTATTGCGCTCCCCATGAAACATTACCGTCCGCTGTTATTAAACGACACGCTATTTTTACGAAAACTCTGCGTCACCTTAAGTCATAAAAATTATCGCAATATTGTTTCTTTAACTCAGAACCAATCATTTCCGTTAGTGAATCGCCTGGCAGCATTTATATTACTTTCGCAGGAAAGTGATCTTTATCACGAAAAGCACACGCAAGCCGCAGAGTATTTAGGCGTTTCTTATCGACATCTTTTATATGTTCTCGCGCAATTCATTCACGACGGTTTATTAATTAAAAACAAGAAAGGGTATCTAATTAAAAACAGAAAGCAGTTGTCAGGACTGGCGCTGGAGATGGACCCGGAGAATAAATTCTCCGGGATGATGCAGTAAAAATTATTTGCAATAGCGCGATTGCCGGATACGTCTTATCCGGACTACAAATCGAGCATTACGCCAGCCCAAGAAAGAACCCGGCAATAGTCGCACTCATCAGGTTGGAAAGCGTCGCTGCTGCCAGCGCCCGTAAACCAAGCTGGGCGATTTCCGGAGCACGTTTTGGCGAAATAGCCGAAAACGCCCCAACGACAACGCCGATAGAACCAAAGTTAGCAAAACCACACAGCGCAAAGGAGATAATTGCCACGGTTTTCACTTCCAGCGTGCCACCCGTTTGCAGATACGGTGAGAAACTCAGGTAAGCAACAAATTCGTTTATCGCCAGTTTCTGCCCAATCAGACTACCCGCAAGGTTGGCATCACTCCAGTCCACACCCATGATCCACGCCAGCGGTGCCAGCACATAGCCAAAAATACTTTCCAGAGAAGCATTGGCGAAACCAAACCAGCCGCCAATTCCGCCGATAATGCCGTTGATCAGCGCAATAATTGCGACAAACGCCATTACCACCGTCGCCACACCAGCGGCGATTTTCAGCCCGGTCATCGCACCGCTCGCCGCCGCTTCGATAAAGCTTTTTGGCGGCGTTTCGCTGAATGACAGGTTTTCAAATGTCACCTGCGAAGGCTCGGTTGCTGGGCTAAGAATACGCGCAAACAAAATACCGCCGGGGATAGCCATCAGCGATGCCGCTAACAGGTAGTCAATCGGCACGCCCATTCCGGCATAACCAATCATCATCGAACCAGCAATGGACGCCATCCCGCTACAAATTGCGGTAAACAACTCGTTGCGATTCATGCGATCGATAAACGGTTTTACGATCGCCGGGATCTCGTTTTGCCCGAGGAAAATAGTGGTAACCGCAACAAAAGATTCGATTTTGCTGATGTTGAGGGCTTTCTGGAAAATACTGCCAAGAATACGAATCAGCAGTCCCATTACGCCAATGTAGTACAGTAGGCTGATAAGCGCAGTGACGAAGATAATCGCCGGGAGTACGCGAAAGGCGAAGATAAAGCCCGCGCCATCAAAGAGAACATCCATTTTCGGCCCAACCAGCGAACCAAAAATGAAGGCGCTACCGGCATCACTGTAAGACATCACTTTATGAACGCCTAATGCCGCCTGTTCTACTGCCCATTTTCCCGGCGGAAAATAGAGCATGATGCCTCCAATGGCGATTTGCAGCAGCAGCGCGGCCCCAACCGTGCGCAAACTGATGCCCTTTTTATTCACCGACAACACAAACGCAATTGCCAGCAATACCACCATACCCACCAAACTTCTCATTATATCCATAATGATTTTCCCTTTATGCCAGTAAACCCGGCGCCAGCGCCAGGTTTCGGTATGTATGATCAGTACGGGCGACGGCTTTCTGCCCGTCGGAAATTAACCCGCGAGACGCTGGTATTCTTTGGCAATTTCACTCGCCAGAATGGCGTTGTTGAACACCAGCTGGATGTTGGATTTCAGGCTGTCGCCGCCGGTCAGTTCAGCAACACGCGCCAGCAAGAACGGCGTACTTTCTTTACCAATAACACCCTGCGCTTCAGCTTCAGCTACCGCCTGATCGATCGCCGCATTGATAGTGTGTTCCGGCATAGCAAACTGTTCCGGGATCGGGTTCGCTACCACGAGGCCACCGTTCAGCCCGCTTTGCCATTTCACCGCCATCGCGCGGGCAATTTCTGTGGCACTGTCGAGACGAATGCTGACGTCAAACGGGCTGGTCCGGCAGAAAAACGCAGGCAGCGCTTTGGTCTGATAGCCAATTAGCGGTACACCGAAAGTTTCTAAATATTCGGTAGTTAAGCCTAAATCGAGAATAGATTTCGCCCCGGCACAAACTACGGTGACATTGGTGTGCGCCAGTTCTTGTAAATCGGCAGAAATATCGAAGGTATGTTCCGCCCCGCGATGTACACCACCAATTCCCCCGGTGGCAAATACTTTAATTCCGGCAAGCGCCGCAATAATCATCGTTGAAGCAACGGTGGTTGCGCCATTTTTTCCTGCGGCAACAACAAAAGGTAAATCGCGACGGCTAACTTTGGTTACGTTATGTCCTTCACGACCCAGCAATTCAATTTCTTCTTTGCTTAAGCCCACTTTCATGACGCCACCAATAATGGCGATAGTGGCAGGTACAGCGCCCTGTTTACGAATAGTTTCTTCCACTTCAATTGCAGTCTGGGCATTTTGTGGAAACGGCATACCGTGAGAGATAATAGTCGATTCCAGCGCAACTACTGGTTTTTTGCTTTTTAAAGCATCCTGAACTTCCGGGGAAATTTGTAATAATTCAGGGGAAATGTTTAATTCAGACATTCTGCGTTCTCCACTAACGATATAACGTTGGCAATCGATAAATTGGGGTTATTGGTGTATTCACAGGAGAGCGCCATTGACGAACATCCCTGTGCAAAACGAACAGATTCGGCAAACGGCATACCGTCGACCCAACACGAAGCAAGACCTGCCATCATGGCATCGCCCGCTCCGGTAACATTAATGACATTGGTTTTAATCGGTGCAGACCAGCCGTTTTCACCGCCGATTTCACTGTAGTAAACGCCGTCTCCGCCCATACTCAGTACCAGGCGGTTCAGGCCATGTTGATGGAACCAGGCGGCAACTTTTGCGACATCTTCACGCCCTGACAACGCAATCCCGCTCAGGGTTTCTGCTTCAAGGCGGTTTGGCTTCAGGGTGTGGATCTGACTTAGACGGTCGCGCACTTTGACACATTTCCATGCCGAAACTGGATCGACAAATACAGGTACGTCGGCGGCATTATCCAGAATCCAGACCAACGCCTCTTCACTGATATTACAGTCAGCGACAATGACCTTTGCTCCCTGGATAAATTCACGGTGCTGTGCGAGATATTCCGCAGAAATACAGTTACTAATATTCATGTCATTTATAGCAACCAACATTTCACCGGTATTATCGAGCAATGATAAATAGCTCGACGTATTTTCCCCTGGCACAATCAGGCATTTCTCGACATAAACACCGGATTGATTGGTTTGCGTCAGGAGCGATTGACCATAAAAATCACTGCCTACAGCGCTAAGTAGCCAGACTTTATTCCCCAGTAACGCCAGATTTTGCGCGATATTGCGCCCTACCCCACCAGGAGTAAATTTTATTTTACCTGGATTTGAATCCGCATAATTTAATGATTCATGTGAATATCCGGCGACATCAATATTCGCCGAACCTATAATTACGACATATTCCTTTTCGCGCATAGCACATCCCCTGGTAAAAAATTACCAACTCTGTCAATCCACAAGAATATAGGTACTGCAAATAACGTTTAAACATGTGTTCGTATTTAAACATGTGCTCATAGTATGCATGTTTTACTTAAAGTAAATTGCCGCCAGATGGGCAAAATGGGCAGATTTGAACAGGCTCACAAAACGCTATTAAATGCATGGATTAAAAAAACGGAGAATTTGTGACGGGATGCACAGAACGGAAGCAATAAAAAAGGGCAGAAATTAATCTGCCCTTGAGGAAATAATGTTAATGTTTGATGAAGATTTCAGGTTTCAACTTAAAGATAAAATAGATAAATTCATAGAGTTACCCTCAAGAACGGGTCAATCACCTTGCGATCTTCACATGATACAGGGCTGGAAATTTCTGCCCTGTAACACACCTTTTATTACGCTGCTTTCGCTACCGCGTCCACTTCCGGACGTTTCAGGAAGGCATAAGCCAAACCCGCCACCAGCGTACCGGCAATAATTGCCACCAGGTAACCCAGTACCGGCGTAATTGCGCCCGGGATCAGCAGAACAAACAGACCACCGTGCGGTGCCATCAGTTTCGCACCAATCGCCATAGAGATTGCACCAGTCAACGCCCCACCAACGATACAGCACGGCAGCACACGCATCGGATCACGGGCAGCAAACGGAATTGCACCTTCGGAAATAAAGCACAGTCCCAGTACCAGAGCTGCTTTGCCGCCTTCCTGCTGCGCTTTGTCGAATTTGCGACGCGCCACCATCGTTGCCAGCCCCATTGCCAGCGGTGGCACCATACCTGCCGCCATAATCGCTGCCATTGGGCCATAGGTTTGGGTACTCAGCAGACCCACACCGAACGCGTATGCCGCTTTGTTAACCGGGCCGCCCATGTCAGTACACATCATGCCGCCAAGGATCGCGCCCAGCAGAACCGCATTCGCAGTCCCCATCGTTTGCAGCCAGTGAGTCAGAGCTTCGAGGATGCCAGCAACCGGTTTACCGATCAGGTAGATCATCGCCAGACCAACCACCAGACTGGAAATCAGCGGAATGATCAGGATCGGTTTCAGCGCCTCCATACTCTGCGGCAGTTTCAATTGCGTACTGATTAACTTCGCAATGTAACCAGCCAGGAAGCCCGCAATAATACCGCCAATGAAACCAGAACCAGTACTGACCGCCAGCATACCGCCAATCAGGCCAGGCGTGAGGCCCGGACGGTCGGCAATAGAGAAGGCAATATAACCTGCCAGTACCGGCACCATCAGCGCAAAGGCTGAACCGCCACCAATCTGCATCAGCGCCGCTGCCAACGTACCCGGCTCTTTAAACGCTTCGATACCAAAAGCAAAAGAAAGCGCGATACACAGACCGCCAGCAACCACCATCGGCAACATGTAGGAAACGCCCGTCAGCAAGTGACGATACGCGCCTGCACTCTCTTTCTTGCCTTCAGTCGCCGCCGTTTGAGCTTTGCCTGCTGGTTCGTAAGGCGTCGCTTCAGCAACGGCTTTATCCAGTTCCTGCGCGGTTTTCTTCAGCGCCAGACCGGTAGAGGTGCGATACATCGGTTTACCAGCAAATTTCGCCAGATCGACTTCAATATCTGCCGCCACAATGACCAGATCCGCCGCAGCCACTTCTTCAGGGGTGATGGCATTACCCGCGCCAACAGAGCCACGAGTTTCAACTTTCACCCACCAGCCACGTTTTTTCGCTTCGGTTTCAATGGCTTCTGCCGCCATAAAAGTGTGCGCCACCCCGGTCGGGCAAGCAGTCACCGCAACTACGCGTTTCGGACCACTGGCAGCAACCGGTGCTGTCGCAGCGACCGGCGCAGTGTAAGGTTTCGCATGGCCTTTGGCTTCACTCAGGAACAGCTCAGGGTGCGCAACTGCCCGGGAAATATCGCCCAGCCAGACATTTTTACCGTTCAGCGCGCTGTCGTTCGGGATGGAATCACCGAGAACAATCGCCATTTCAGCGTCGTTCGGATTGTCGATGATTTCCAGTTTTGCTTTTCGCGCCGCCGCGCCCAGCAGGGTCTTCGCCATATAGGCGCGTGCCTGACCGAGATTAGCGTCAATAATCAGCAGCGTTTTCATTATGCCTCTCCTGCTGTCAGTTAAAAGGTTGTAAGTCGACGCGCGCCATCATTGCGGCCAACTGCGGACGATCGGTAATACCCACATTGCTTTGACTTACCGCCAGGGCAGCAACAGCTGTCGCCAGACGCAGAGTGTGTTCACTGGATTCACGCATCAGCAAGCCATAAATCAGGCCACCAACCATAGAATCCCCTGCGCCAACGGTGCTTACGACATCGACTGACGGTGGTTTGGCGATCCATTCGCCGGAGGCATTAACCCAAAGCGCGCCTTCGGCACCCAGTGAAATAACGACATGCGCGATACCTTGTTCACGCAGCGCATGCGCAGCTTCAATCACATCTTTCATTTCAGGCAGTTTACGGCCAGCCCAGATTTCCAGCTCGCGGCGGTTAGGTTTCACCAGCCACGGTGCCGCTTTCAAACCTGCCACTAACGCTTCACGACTACTATCAAAGATAATGCAAGGACACTGACTACGCAGGCGAGTCATCCAGTCGGTGAAGGCTTCCGGGCTGACGCCTGATGGTAAACTGCCGCTGACACAGACCATATCGAACTGACCAAGCCAGCTCAGAGAATCCGTCACAAAGCGTTCCCAGTCGGCTGGAGTGACTTCAAAACCCGAGAAGTTGAGGTCGGTCACTTCGCCGTCTTTTTCCGTCAACTTGACATTAATACGGGTGCGCCCCTGTACAACCTGGAAACGGTTGGCAATGCCCAGCTCGCTGAACAATTGCTGAAACCCATCCTGGTTATCTTTACCGAGGAAGCCGCCAACAGTGACATCAATACCCAGATCTTTCAGAACTTTGGCAACGTTGATACCTTTACCCGCCGCATGCAGACCGGTGGTTTTCACCAGGTTCACTTCGCCGCGTTCAATTTCCGGGCAGAAACCAACAAGGTCATAAGCCGGATTAAGGGTGATCGTAGCAACACGTCTGCTCATTACGCGCCCTCCCCAAGACCTGCGGCGATGGCGTCGCCAATGGCGTTCAGCGCCTGTTCAGCATCTGGTCCCTGGGCGGTAAAGCGTAGGCGATGACCTTTCTTAACGCCAAGTGCTACAACTTTCATCAGACTACGTCCGTTTGCCGGTTTGCCGGTGCCATCAAGGTTTGTCACGGTAATATCACTGTTAAATTGTTTAATGGTATTGACCAACATGGTGCCTGGACGGGCATGCAGGCCGTGTTCATTGCGCACCACAAACTCCGCGCTTAACACGTCGTCGGTCGGCGCATCATCGCTGGTCAGCAGTGCCAGCAGCGTTGCCGCATCTGCTTTCAGCAAGCGGTCAGCTTTATTGTCGAGCAGCAAATCGGCGAGACGCTTAAGAACCGCGACGGGCTGATCGTCATTCATCGCCACACTCACCAGCATGGCAGCCGTTTCGCCGTCCACATCAAAAGCATTTGCCGCACGGCTTACCGCAATCGCGCTACGCAGATTACCTTCGGCGCTATCGCTCAGCCAGATGCCTTGCCCGAGATTTAATGGCTGCTCGTTGATGGCTTTGGTGACGAAGGTAGCGTCAACTGCGCCCGCTTCTTTCAGACGAGCGGCGTTTAACGCTTGCAGGGTCAGCAAATCACTGGCAACGATATCCAGTGTCAGCATTTCGTTATCAAGCTTCAGCTGCTCACTCTGCTTTTCGCCCATCAGCAATGCGCGAAGTTCTTCTGCTGTTGTTGCTGACTTCAGTTGTTCAGCAACGGAATCATCGCTCAGTACATGGGTTAGTTGGCGCAGCAAGCCCAGATGTTCATCGGAGCTGGCGGCAATACCGATAGCCACGTACGCGACTTGACCTTCACCCCATGTCACACCTTCCGGGAACTGAAATACCTGAACGCCGGTTTTCAGTACCTGATCGCGGGTGTCGGTAGTACCGTGTGGAATAGCAATCCCGTTGCCGAGAAAGGTTGAGGTTTGCTGTTCGCGCGCCAGCATGCCATTGACGTAGCCTTCCGCGACATTACCGGCTTGCACCAGCGCCGCGGCGACCTTGCGAATAGCCTCTTCTTTGTCTCCGGCCTTTTCGCCCGGATGGATGTCCTGTACGGATAACTGGAACATAGTTCTCCTCTCTTGCTGAATTGAAACGATTCAGCTTCTATGAGAAAAAAAGCGCCAACCTGGCTTAGGATTAAAGACAAGATCGCGCTGAAACGTTTCAATCAAGAATAATACTTCTTCTTCAGCACGCAAGGGAAGCCGCTAAATTATGTCCAAAAGTTTGATGTGCTGCACATTTTTTTGCCAAAAATCTGAAATGCTGACAGTGAAATTAGCCATCAGCATTAGCATTTCGACGGCGTCAGCTGAGGATCAGCAAGAGTGAAATGCCATTTTGATTATTCGTAGCGAGTTTGATTTCACTGACTGTTTATTTTCTGACAGGCAGCGTAAACTCCGCGTCTTCATCTTTCACTGATCGACCAGCATGCATAACTCCCCCGCAGTTTCCAGCGCGAAATCGTTTGACCTGACGTCAGCGGCGTTTTTAATTGTTGCCTTTCTCACCGGTATTGCAGGTGCCCTGCAAACCCCGACGCTAAGTATTTTCCTCACTGATGAAGTGCACGCGCGCCCTGCGATGGTGGGATTCTTCTTTACCGGCAGCGCCGTTATCGGAATTCTGGTCAGTCAGTTTCTCGCCGGACGCTCTGATAAACGCGGCGATCGTAAATCGCTGATTGTCTTTTGCTGCCTGTTAGGCATGCTGGCCTGTACCCTTTTTGCCTGGAATCGCAACTACTTTGTTTTGTTATTCGTGGGCGTTTTTTTAAGCAGCTTTGGTTCTACCGCCAACCCGCAAATGTTTGCTCTTGCTCGTGAACATGCCGACAAAACCGGGCGTGAAGCGGTGATGTTCAGCTCTTTATTACGCGCCCAGGTATCGTTAGCGTGGGTCATTGGCCCGCCGCTGGCGTATGCCTTAGCGATGGGATTCAGCTTTACGGTAATGTATCTCAGCGCGGCGGTGGCGTTTATTGTCTGCGGTGTGATGGTGTGGTTGTTTTTACCGTCGATGCAAAAAGAGGTGCCGCAAGCAACTGACACGGTTGAAGCGCCTCGCCGTAATCGTCGCGATACACTGCTGTTGTTTGTGATTTGTACATTGATGTGGGGCTCGAACAGTCTGTATATCATCAACATGCCACTGTTTATTATCAACGAACTGCATCTTCCTGAGAAACTGGCGGGCGTGATGATGGGAACCGCAGCCGGGCTGGAAATTCCGACCATGTTGATTGCCGGATATTTTGCCAAACGTCTGGGTAAGCGCTTCTTAATGCGCGTTGCCGCCGTAGGTGGCATCTGTTTTTACGCAGGTATGCTGATGGCACATTCACCTGTCATTCTGTTGGGCTTACAGCTGCTGAATGCTATTTTTATCGGCATTCTGGGCGGTATCGGGATGCTCTATTTCCAGGACCTTATGCCCGGTCAGGCAGGTTCAGCCACCACGCTCTATACCAATACGTCGCGCGTGGGCTGGATCATCGCTGGTTCAGTGGCGGGCATCGTCGCCGAGATCTGGAATTATCACGCGGTGTTCTGGTTTGCGATGGTGATGGTTATCGCCACCCTGTTTTGCTTGCTGCGGATTAAAGATGTTTAAGGCGCGGTCAACATTTCCAGATCGATAAGCCAGGTCATGGCCTGCTGACGCGTGTTACCGCACATTTCAGCACTGGCCTGCAAGCCTGCGCAAACTTTCGGCCGCAGTGGAGATGTGAAAATTTTACAGCGTTGCTGTTCATCAAGCTGAATGCAGGGCGTATTGGCGGGCTTGCCATCTGGCATACCGGGAATAGGACTGGAGATTGAGGGGGCGGTGCAACACGCCCCGCAACCCGGACGGCATTCCATACGTTGTTCTCTTAAGGTTAACCACCGGATTGAGGAGCGCGCACATTACCACCTTTTTGGCACCAGCAAAAGTGCGAATACCACTTGCCTGAAAGGCCCGTCGCGAGTAGTTTGTCGCGATATTTTTGACATTTTCGACAACAGGAATTTTTCGATGCCAAGAGCGAACGAAATTAAAAAAGGTATGGTACTGAATTACAACGGCAAACTGCTGCTGGTTAAGGACATTGATATTCAGTCGCCTACCGCCCGCGGTGCCGCTACGCTGTACAAAATGCGTTTTTCAGACGTCCGTACCGGGCTGAAAGTGGAAGAACGCTTTAAAGGCGATGATATCGTTGATACCGTGACGCTGACCCGCCGCTACGTTGACTTCTCCTACGTCGATGGCAACGAATATGTCTTTATGGATAAAGAAGACTATACCCCGTATACCTTCACCAAAGATCAGATTGAAGAAGAACTGCTGTTTATGCCGGAAGGCGGCATGCCAGACATGCAGGTTCTGACCTGGGACGGTCAACTGCTGGCGCTTGAACTGCCGCAGACCGTTGATCTGGAAATCGTTGAAACCGCTCCTGGCATCAAAGGCGCTTCTGCCAGTGCCCGTAACAAACCGGCGACCTTGAGCACCGGCCTGGTGATTCAGGTACCAGAATACTTAAGCCCGGGCGAAAAAATTCGTATCCATATCGAAGAACGCCGTTATATGGGGCGTGCTGACTAACTTCAGCCACATTCAGAAAAGGGACAGCTCAGACTGTCCCTTTTTAATTTATTATACCAATCCTTCATTTTGCGCCTCCTGAACACCTTTCGCCTGCAATATTCACTTGTAAATTGATCGTCCTCACACTTCATCGCATTAACAATCCAGACCAATTTCAATTGCTGTCATATAACTTTACACTAGCGTTGTTAATCAATCGTTACTAAGACGTGACTTCTATGAACACAATTGCCTCCACTACGTTCCCGCCTCACATTCACACTCCACGTTACGATCGCCAGCAATTGAAATCCCGTATCGTTCATTTTGGCTTTGGAGCCTTTCACCGCGCACATCAGGCGTTACTGACCGACCGTGTGCTGAATGCCCAGAGCAGCGATTGGGGGATCTGTGAAATCAGTTTGTTCAGCGGCGATCGGCTAATGAGCCAACTTCGCGAACAGGATCATTTATATACCGTGTTGGAGAAAGGCGCAGACGGCAATCAGGCGATTATTGTCGGGGCCGTTCATGAATGCCTGAATGCAAAACTGGATTCCTTAGCGGCGATTATTGAGAAGTTTTGCGAACCGCAGGTGGCAATTGTGTCCCTGACCATTACCGAAAAAGGTTATTGTATCGACCCGGCCACCGGTGCGCTCGATACCAATAATTCGCGGATTATTCATGACTTACAAAGCCCGGAAGAACCTCACTCCGCGCCAGGCATTCTTGTCGAAGCGCTGAAACGCCGTCGTGAACGTGGCCTTGCGCCGTTTACCGTACTTTCCTGCGATAATATTCCCGACAATGGTCATGTGGTGAAAAATGCGGTGCTGGGGATGGCTGAAAAACGCTCTCCAGAACTTGCCGAGTGGATAAAAGAACACGTCAGCTTTCCGGGAACCATGGTCGACCGCATTGTCCCGGCAGCAACGGAAGAATCACTGGCAGAAATTAGCCAATATCTGGGCGTGAATGATCCCTGTGCAATTAGCTGCGAGCCGTTTATCCAGTGGGTGGTAGAAGATAACTTCGTCGCAGGGCGCCCAGCCTGGGAAATCGCAGGTGTACAAATGGTGGATGATGTCCTGCCGTGGGAAGAGATGAAACTGCGCATGCTTAATGGCAGCCACTCTTTTCTCGCTTATCTGGGCTACCTGGCTGGATTCGCCCATATTAGTGATTGCATGCAGGACCGCGCATTTCGCCATGCCGCCAGAACATTAATGCTGGAGGAGCAAGCGCCAACGCTACGGATTAAAGATGTCGATTTAACATACTATGCGGATACGTTAATTGAACGTTTTGCCAATCCAGCGCTGAAACATAAGACCTGGCAAATCGCGATGGATGGCAGTCAAAAATTACCGCAACGCATGTTGGCAGGGATTCGCATCCATCTGGCTCGCGAAACAAACTGGCCGTTACTGGCATTAGGCGTCGCAGGTTGGATGCGCTATGTGAGCGGCGTAGATGATGCCGGAAAAGCTATCGATGTCCGCGATCCGCTTTACGATAAAATTCACAACCTCGTTGCGGGCAGTAGCAGTGAACAACGCGTCACCGCCCTGCTTTCTTTGCGTGAAGTATTCGGTGATGACCTACCAGATAACCCGCATTTTGTGCAGGCCATCGAACAAGCCTGGCAACAAATCGCGCAGTTCGGCGCGCATCAGGCGCTATTAAACACCCTCAAAATTTAACGATTTCTGCGGTTAAAGCGGATGGAGCATCGCTTCGTCCGCCCTCTCTCTTCTCTTTTCCGCCTTTTTTAGCCAGGATTAACGCACAGTTAACTCATCTGATTATTGCGGAGCCGTTGTGACCAGGACCAACCTCATCACCGGTTTTCTCGGCAGCGGGAAAACAACCTCTATTCTTCATCTGCTAGCCCACAAAGATCCCAACGAAAAATGGGCGGTTCTGGTTAATGAATTTGGGGAAGTCGGAATTGATGGTGCTTTGCTCGCCGATAGCGGTGCTTTGCTGAAAGAGATCCCCGGCGGCTGCATGTGCTGCGTTAATGGTTTACCCATGCAGGTAGGGTTGAATACCTTACTGCGCCAGGGAAAACCAGACCGCTTGCTGATAGAGCCGACCGGACTGGGTCATCCGAAACAGATCCTCGATCTGTTAACCGCGCCGGTCTATGAACCGTGGATCGATCTGCGCGCCACGTTGTGCATTCTCGATCCGCGCCTGCTGCTGGACGAAAAAAGCGTCGGTAATGAAAACTTCCGTGATCAACTGGCTGCCGCAGACATCATTGTCGCCAATAAATCCGACCGTGCTACGCCAGAAAGCGAGCAAGCGTTACAACACTGGTGGCAACAAAACGGTGGCGAACGGCAATTAATTCACAGCGATCATGGGCAAATTGAGGGGCATCTTCTCGATTTACCTCGTCGAAATTTAACTGAGTTGCCCGCCAGCGCTGCCCATTCGCATCAACATAACGAGAAAAAAGGATTAGCGGCATTAAGCCTGCCAGAGCATCAACGCTGGCGTCGCAGTCTGAATAGCGGACAAGGACACCAGGCCTGCGGTTGGATATTCGACGCTGATACCGTGTTCGACACCATTGGCATTCTGGAATGGGCGCGACTTGCGCCGGTCGGACGCGTAAAAGGCGTGATGCGGATACCAGAAGGTCTTGTGCGCATCAACCGTCAGGGCGATGACCTGCACATTGAAACGCAAAACGTTGCACCACCAGATAGCCGCATTGAGCTGATTTCCAGCAACGAAACTGACTGGAACGCCTTACAGAGCGCGCTGTTGAAGCTTCGTTTAGCGACCAACGCGTAAGGTTGCCTGCGTTTTTCAGTAAGATAATTAGAGAAAATATGATCAAAAATTTGCCGCAAATAGTGCTGTTAAATATTGTCGGCCTCGCGCTGTTTCTTTCCTGGTACATTCCCGTCAATCATGGATTCTGGTTGCCGATTGACGCGGATATTTTTTATTTTTTTAATCAGAAACTGGTCGAAAGCAAGACTCTTTTATGGCTGGTTGCGTTGACTAATAATCGCGCCTTCGACGGTTGTTCACTGCTGGCAATGGGAATACTGATGCTGAGTTTCTGGCTGAAAGAAAACGCACCCGGCAGACGGCGTATTGTGATTATTGGTCTGGTCATGCTGTTAACCGCAGTGGTATTAAACCAGTTGGGCCAGGCATTTATTCCGGTAAAACGGGCCAGTCCGACATTGACCTTTACAGATATTAACCGCGTCAGCGAACTGCTATCTGTTCCAACGAAAGATGCCTCACGAGATAGTTTTCCCGGCGATCATGGCATGATGCTGCTTATTTTTTCCGCTTTTATGTGGCGATATTTCGGAAAAGTCGCAGGAGTAATCGCCCTTATTATATTTGTGGTTTTTGCATTTCCCAGAGTGATGATTGGCGCACATTGGTTTACCGATATCATTGTCGGTTCCATGACGGTGATATTGATTGGGTTGCCCTGGTGGCTAATGACACCTTTAAGTGATCAATTAATCGCCTTTTTTGACAAATCACTGCCTGGAAAAAATAAACATTCATAAAACAAATAACTCACAGTAATTAACATCATCAGGTTTATTTTCATAGTAGGGATAATCCTGATGATGTGCGACTTTGCTCTCGTTCATTAAGTGAAATGATCATTCTCTAAGCAAATGAATGGATTGCGCATCTTTTAGACAACAGTGCTTTAATTGACCAATCCCGTTTATTAACTTTCTGTATCACTTTTTCTTATAAAAAATCATGTAAAACCGCTCGCCAAGACCGCGTCAATCGGGTAATCTCGAACACGTTTTGCCTCGGCGGTAGATTATCCTCACAGCATATAATTTTGTGCGTTAGTCCACAGATTTGGCCTTAAGGAATTGTTTCAACGTGCCCAGGTAATTAGTCTCGTGTCGCTTGGCATTTTTTTATAACGATATTTGTCGTTAAGGACTTCAAGGGAAAACAAACAACATGGTCAAATCTCAACCGATTTTGAGATATATCTTGCGCGGGATTCCCGCGATTGCAGTAGCGGTTCTGCTTTCTGCATGTAGTGCAAATAACACCGCAAAGAATATGCATCCTGAGACACGTGCAGTGGGTAGTGAAACATCATCACTGCAAGCTTCTCAGGATGAATTTGAAAATCTGGTTCGTAATGTCGACGTAAAATCGCGAATTATGGATCAGTATGCTGACTGGAAAGGCGTACGTTATCGTCTGGGTGGCAGCACTAAAAAAGGTATCGATTGTTCTGGTTTCGTACAGCGTACATTCCGCGAACAATTTGGCTTAGAACTTCCTCGTTCAACTTATGAACAGCAGGAAATGGGCAAGTCAGTTTCCCGCAGTAATTTGCGTACAGGTGACTTAGTTCTGTTCCGTGCTGGTTCAACTGGACGCCATGTCGGTATTTATATCGGCAACAATCAGTTCGTTCATGCTTCCACCAGCAGTGGTGTTATTATTTCCAGCATGAATGAGCCGTACTGGAAAAAGCGTTACAACGAAGCACGTCGGGTTCTTAGCCGCAGCTAATAAACCGTTTGGATGCAATCCCTTGGCTATCCTGACGAGTTAACTGAAGGCACTGCTTAAGCAGTGCTTTTTTGTTTTCATTCATCATAGAAAATGATGTTTCCGTGCCTTGAACCAGGCTATAGTCCCGTCATTCTCTTCCACTTCAGCGTTGTCGTAATCTCGGGAATATTAACGGAACCATGTTCATACGCGCTCCCTCTTCCGGACGTAAGATCCTGCTTACCTGCATTATTGCGGGCGTGATGATTGCAATACTGGTCAGCTGTCTTCAGTTTTTGGTTGCCTGGCATAAACACGAAGTCAAATACGACACACTGATTACCGACGTACAAAAGTATCTCGATACCTACTTCGCCGACCTGAAATTAACCACTGACCGCCTACAGCCGCTCACCTTAGATACCTGTCAGCAGGCTAACCCTGAACTAACTGCCCGCGCGGCGTTTAGCATGAATGTTCGCACATTTGTGCTGGTGAAGGATAAAAAGAGCTTTTGTTCATCAGCGACGGGGGAAATGGATATACCGCTCAATGAGTTGATCCCGGCGCTCGATATTAACAAAGACGTCGATATGGCGATGTTGCCAGGCACGCCAATGGTGCCCAACAAACCCGCTATCGTCATCTGGTATCGCAACCCTTTATTGAAAAATAGCGGCGTTTTTGCAGCATTAAACTTGCACCTGACGCCATATCTTCTCTATAGCTCTCGTCAGCAAGATTTCGACGGAATCGCACTCATTATTGGCGATACCGTGCTTTCGACATTTTCGTCGCATTTGATGAACGTCCGTGAGTTATCCGGCAAACCCGTACGCGAAACCAAAATAACAGGCATTCCGCTGACTGTGCGTCTTTATGCTGATGACTGGACATGGAACGATGTGTGGTATGCGTTTTTACTGGGCGGTATGAGTGGAACGGTCGTTGGCCTGCTCTGCTATTACCTGATGAGTGTGCGTATGCGCCCTGGCAGAGAAATTATGGCTGCTATCAAACGTGAGCAATTTTACCTGGTGTATCAACCGGTGGTTGATACGCCAACGCTGCGGGTCACGGGCCTGGAAGTGCTGCTACGCTGGCGTCATCCTGTTGCAGGTGAAATCCCGCCGGATGCCTTCATTCAATATGCCGAATCGCAAAAGATGATCGTGCCGCTGACCCAGCATCTGTTTGAGCTTATAGCCCGTGATGCGGCTGAATTACAAAACGTACTGCCGGTGGGCATAAAGTTTGGCATTAATATCGCACCGGAACATCTGCACAGCGAGAGCTTTAAAGCGGATATACATCGGCTGCTCGCCTCCCTACCCGCGCACCATTTCCAGATTGTACTGGAGATAACCGAGCGCGATATGCTGAAAGAGCATGAGGCCACAAAACTGTTCGCCTGGCTGCACTCTGTCGGCGTGGAAATTGCTATTGATGACTTCGGCACCGGACACAGTGCGCTTATCTATCTGGAACGCTTCACGCTCGAGTATCTGAAAATTGACCGTGGGTTTATCAATGCTATAGGTACGGAAACGGTCACATCTCCGGTGCTTGACGCGGTGCTCACGCTGGCGAAACGTCTCAATATGCTGACGGTTGCTGAAGGTGTCGAAACACCGGAACAGGCGCGCTGGCTACGTGAGCGCGGTGTTAATTTCCTGCAAGGCTATTGGATTAGCCGTCCCTTACCGATAGATGATTTTGTCCGCTGGCTGGAGAAACCGCATACGCCGCAGTGGTAAGGTGTGCTTGTGTCCCTTATTATTCATAGTTGAAGCATGCCGGATTGCGGCTAATGATGAGTAAAAGGAAATCCGTTGCAGATGATTGTGCGCATACTGCTGCTGTTTATCACCCTGTTCACCTTCGGTGCGCAGGCGCAAGCTATCAAGGAAAGCTATGCCTTTGCGGTGCTGGGAGAACCCCGGTATGCTTTTAATTTCAACCATTTTGATTATGTGAATCCTGCTGCGCCGAAGGGCGGGCAAATAACGTTATCCTCCATTGGTACCTTCGATAATTTTAACCGCTATGCACTACGCGGAAACCCCGGCGCACGCACCGAGCAACTGTACGACACGCTATTTACCACTTCCGATGACGAACCCGGCAGTTATTACCCGCTGATTGCCGAAAGCGCACGCTATGCTGACGATTATTCTTGGGTAGAAGTCGCTATCAATCCGCGCGCCCGTTTTCATGATGGTTCGCCGATTACCGCGCGCGACGTTGAGTTTACTTTTCAAAAATTTATGACCGAGGGCGTGCCGCAGTTTCGCCTGGTATACAAAGGCACAACGGTCAAAGCCATATCGCCATTAACCGTGCGTATTGAATTAGCCAAACCAGGCAAAGAAGATATGCTGAGTCTGTTTTCACTCCCCGTGTTTCCTGAGAAATACTGGAAGGATCATAAACTTAGCGACCCGCTCTCTACGCCTCCGCTGGCCAGTGGTCCGTACCGCATTACATCCTGGAAAATGGGCCAGAATATTGTCTATTCTCGCGTTAAAGATTACTGGGCGGCCGATTTACCGGTAAATCGTGGTCGCTGGAATTTCGATACCATACGCTACGATTATTATCTCGACGATAATGTTGCCTTCGAAGCGTTTAAAGCTGGCGCCTTTGATTTACGCATGGAAAACGACGCCAAAAACTGGGCTACGCGCTATACCGGTAAGAATTTCGATAAAAAATACATCATCAAAGATGAGCAAAAGAACGAATCAGCCCAGGATACGCGCTGGCTGGCGTTTAATATTCAACGACCGGTATTCAGCGATCGCCGGGTCCGGGAAGCGATCACTCTCGCCTTTGACTTTGAATGGATGAATAAGGCGTTGTTTTACAATGCCTGGAGTCGCACGAACAGTTATTTTCAGAATACCGAATACGCGGCCAGAAATTACCCCGACGCCGCTGAGCTGGTGCTTCTGGCGCCAATGAAAAAAGATCTACCGCCAGAAGTGTTCACGCAAATCTACCAGCCACCAGTGTCCAAAGGCGATGGCTACGACCGTGACAACCTGTTAAAAGCCGACAAACTTCTCAACGATGCAGGCTGGGTGCTGAAAGGTCAGCAACGCGTTAATGCCACCACAGGCCAGCCACTCAGCTTTGAATTATTGCTTCCTGCAAGCAGCAATAGTCAGTGGGTATTGCCGTTCCAACATAGCCTGCAACGGCTGGGTATCAACATGGACATTCGCAAGGTGGATAACTCGCAAATCACCAACCGAATGCGCAGCCGCGACTATGACATGATGCCGCGCGTGTGGCGGGCGATGCCGTGGCCCAGTTCCGATTTACAGATTTCCTGGTCATCGGAATATATCAACTCCACTTATAATGCCCCCGGCGTGCAAAGCCCGGTTATCGACTCGCTAATTAACCAAATTATTGCCGCCCAGGGAAATAAAGAAAAATTGCTGCCTCTGGGGCGCGCCCTGGATCGCGTATTAACGTGGAATTATTACATGTTGCCGATGTGGTACATGGCGGAAGACCGTCTCGCCTGGTGGGATAAATTCTCCCAGCCAGCCGTGCGCCCCATCTATAGCCTCGGTATCGATACCTGGTGGTATGACGTCAATAAAGCGGCCAAACTGCCGTCCGCCAGCAAACAGGGAGAGTAGATGGGCGCTTACCTGATTCGCCGTCTGTTGCTGGTGATCCCAACATTATGGGCGATTATCACCATCAACTTTTTCATCGTGCAAATTGCGCCTGGCGGCCCCGTCGACCAGGCCATCGCCGCCATTGAGTTTGGTAATGCCGGAGTATTACCCGGCGCAGGCGGCGAAGGCGTTCGTGCCAGCCATGCGCAAACGGGCGTCGGCAATATCAGCGACAGTAATTACCGTGGCGGACGCGGGTTAGATCCCGAAGTGATCGCTGAGATCACGCATCGCTACGGTTTCGATAAGCCGATCCACGAACGTTACTTCAAAATGCTTTGGGACTACATTCGCTTTGATTTTGGCGACAGCCTGTTTCGCAGCGCCTCGGTGCTGGCGCTGATTAAAGACAGTCTGCCTGTTTCCATCACCCTCGGATTGTGGAGCACGCTGATTATCTATCTGGTGTCGATTCCGCTGGGTATTCGCAAAGCCGTTTATAACGGCAGCCGCTTTGATGTCTGGAGCAGCGCATTTATCATCATCGGCTACGCCATTCCAGCCTTTTTGTTCGCCATCCTGCTGATTGTCTTCTTCGCGGGCGGCAGCTATTTCGACCTGTTCCCTCTACGCGGCCTGGTTTCCGCTAACTTTGATTCGCTGCCGTGGTATCAGAAAATCACCGATTATCTGTGGCATATCACGCTGCCGGTGCTGGCTACGGTGATTGGCGGCTTTGCGGCGCTGACCATGCTGACAAAAAACTCATTCCTTGATGAAGTGCGTAAGCAATACGTGGTGACCGCGCGTGCGAAAGGGGTAAGCGAAAAAAATATTCTCTGGAAACATGTGTTCCGCAACGCCATGCTGCTGGTGATTGCCGGTTTTCCGGCGACGTTTATCAGCATGTTTTTCACCGGCTCTCTGTTAATTGAAGTGATGTTTTCGCTCAATGGCCTCGGTTTACTGGGCTACGAAGCGACCGTCTCGCGCGATTATCCGGTGATGTTTGGCACCCTGTACATTTTCACCCTGATTGGCCTGCTGCTGAATATTGTCAGTGATATCAGCTATACGCTGGTCGATCCTCGTATTGATTTTGAGGGACGCTAATGTCGCGACTCAGCCCCGTCAATCAGGCCCGTTGGGCACGTTTTCGTCATAATCGCCGCGGCTACTGGTCGTTATGGATTTTCCTCATCTTGTTTGGTTTGAGTTTGTGTTCTGAACTGATCGCCAACGATAAGCCATTGCTGGTACGTTATGACGGCAGCTGGTATTTCCCGTTGCTGAAAAACTACAGTGAGAGTGATTTTGGCGGCCCGCTGGCAAGTCAGGCTGATTATCAGGACCCGTGGCTGAAACAACGGCTGGAAGATAAAGGCTGGGTACTATGGGCGCCGATTCGCTTTGGCGCTACCAGTATCAACTTTTCCACTGACAAGCCCTTCCCCTCCCCACCTTCCTGGCAAAACTGGCTGGGAACGGATGCCAACGGTGGCGATGTGCTGGCGCGCATTCTGTATGGCACGCGGATCTCGGTTCTGTTTGGTCTGATGTTGACACTCTGCTCCAGCGTAATGGGCGTGCTGGCGGGGGCGCTGCAAGGCTATTACGGTGGGAAAGTGGATCTCTGGGGGCAACGCTTTATTGAAGTATGGTCGGGGATGCCGACGCTGTTTTTGATTATTTTACTTTCCAGCGTCGTACAGCCTAACTTCTGGTGGCTGCTGGCAATTACTGTCTTATTTGGCTGGATGAGTCTGGTCGGCGTGGTGCGGGCTGAGTTTTTACGTACCCGTAATTTCGACTACATCCGCGCAGCGCAGGCGCTTGGCGTCAGCGATCGCAGTATCATCCTGCGTCATATGTTGCCGAATGCCATGGTCGCTACTCTCACCTTTTTACCGTTTATTTTATGTAGTTCGATAACCACCCTAACCTCGCTCGATTTCCTCGGCTTCGGTCTGCCGCTCGGTTCACCATCACTCGGCGAACTGCTGCTACAAGGGAAAAATAACCTTCAGGCTCCGTGGCTTGGGATCACTGCCTTCTTGTCGGTGGCGATATTGTTGTCTTTGCTGATCTTTATTGGTGAAGCCGTCCGCGACGCATTTGATCCTAATAAGGCGGTGTAACATGACGCAAACTCTGTTAGCGATTGAAAATTTGTCGGTGGGTTTTCGCCATCAGCAAACTGTTCGTACCGTAGTGAATGATGTTTCACTACACATTGAGGCTGGCGAAACGCTGGCGCTGGTGGGTGAGTCAGGTTCTGGCAAAAGCGTTACCGCGCTGTCAATTTTACGTCTGCTCCCTTCCCCGCCGGTTGAATATCTCTCTGGCGATATCCGTTTTCATGGCGAATCGCTGCTTCATGCCAGCGAGCAAACATTGCGTGGCGTACGCGGTAATAAGATTGCCATGATTTTCCAGGAACCGATGGTGTCGTTAAACCCATTGCATACACTGGAAAAGCAGCTTTATGAAGTGCTTTCACTCCACCGCGGAATGCGTCGGGAAGCGGCGCGTGGCGAAATTCTTAACTGCCTTGATCGCGTCGGTATCCGCCAAGCGGCAAAGCGGCTGACAGATTACCCGCATCAGCTCTCCGGCGGTGAACGCCAGCGGGTGATGATTGCGATGGCGCTGTTAACGCGACCGGAATTATTAATTGCCGATGAACCAACCACCGCACTGGACGTCTCTGTCCAGGCGCAGATTTTGCAGCTTTTGCGCGAACTGCAACATGAACTGAATATGGGTATGCTGTTTATTACTCATAACCTCAGCATTGTCAGAAAACTGGCCCACCGCGTGGCGGTAATGCAAAATGGTCGCTGTGTGGAGCAAAATAACGCCGTTACGCTCTTCGCCTCCCCAGAACATCCTTATACGCAAAAACTACTCAACAGTGAACCGTCAGGCGACCCGGTGCCGTTGCCAGAACCGGCCTCAACGTTGCTTGATGTTGAACAGCTTCAGGTCGCCTTCCCCATTCGCAAAGGGCTACTGAAACGTGTCGTCGATCATAACGTGGTCGTCAAAAACATCAGTTTTACGCTGCGGGCGGGTGAAACGCTGGGCTTAGTAGGCGAGTCTGGTTCCGGTAAAAGCACAACGGGGCTGGCGCTACTGCGGTTGATTAACTCTCAGGGCAACATCGTTTTTGACGGTCAGCCATTACAAAATTTAACTCGTCGCCAGCTATTGCCCATTCGCCATCGCATTCAGGTGGTATTTCAGGATCCAAACTCCTCGCTCAACCCACGACTCAACGTGTTGCAGATTATTGAGGAAGGGTTACGGGTTCACCAACCGACGCTCTCTGCCGTGCAACGCGAAGAACAAGTGATAGCCGTGATGCATGAAGTGGGGTTAGATCCTGAAACGCGCCACCGTTATCCGGCGGAATTCTCGGGTGGTCAGCGGCAACGTATTGCGATTGCCAGGGCATTGATTCTTAAGCCTTCGCTGATCATTCTTGATGAACCGACATCATCGCTCGACAAAACGGTACAAGCGCAAATATTGACGCTATTGAAATCATTGCAACAAAAGCATCAACTGGCCTATTTGTTTATCAGCCATGATTTGCACGTTGTCCGCGCGTTGTGTCATCAGGTTATCGTGCTGCGACAGGGAGAAGTGGTGGAACAAGGACCGTGCGCGCGCGTGTTTGCCGCACCGCAGCAGGAGTATACGCGTCAGCTACTGGCGTTGAGCTGACGCTTAAAATGGATTGTAGTTTGAGAAAGGTTCGGCTATGGCTACACCAAAATTTTTCAGTCGACACGTCGCCGCAAACTCGTCCTGACGATTCACAAACAGACATGGCTCACCTTCGCACTCGAGAACAGAGCACGGAACTTCAATATCGCTTAATGCCTGGCTGAGTTTGTACATCACCGACCATGCGTTATCGCCATCAGGGCTAAGTAATTTAAGCGCCACCAGGCTGTTGTCGCCGCACTGTCCATTTTGCGGAATCGGTTCAACTTTCGAACCAGCGAAACCTGCAGACCAACGATAGTTCTGCGGCAGTCGATGGACGATTGAGAGTTGTAATGAAGTCACTTATTTTCCCCGGAAGCACATTTACTTCACAATTTATTTACATTAATTTTAACACACCATCAACAATCTGTCCTTCAACAGATCGTAAAGATTGATGCCTCGCCTGCGTGGCCGCTATTGTTCTGATTTAAATGATATCTGCGGGCGTGGTCACGTTTGCGGGGCTATATGTACCCGTTTCTGCGATCTAACTCAACCTTTTTAACTACAATGATGTGACTTTTTACATAAATTGAGTTTACATAAAATAAACATATATCGGGGGAATGATAGATTTGCGGTTGACATGCATCAACAAAGGAAGCCTTTTAGCTTCCCCGTTGTGCAATAGATCACCGTTTTTTCGGTCGACTGGCGTAAAGACAGAAGAGAATGGAACTGGTCGCACAGAAAGCAATGGACCAGATCATTGGCCATGCAGAGTTAAACGTCGCCAGCGAAAGCAGTGCGCCAACAATGGCGCCAATACCAAAACGGAAGGTTCCTGCCAGCGACGACGCAGTTCCCGCCATATGGGGGAACTCATCCAGAATGACCGCCATCGCGTTAGAAGACACCATCGATACGCAGCCCACAAACGCCGCAACGCCAACCACCAGCGACCAGAATCCCAGCCCCAGTAGCGCGCTGATAACCATCCACGCCGCCATAATAAATTGTATCCACAACCCCGAGCGGAACATATTTAACGCACCAATACGGCGAACGAAGCGGCTGTTAAAGATGGTCATCACGAACAGGAAAACAATGTTTAGCGCAAAGTAATAACCAAAGTTTTCCGGCGCAACGTGGTTGATTTCAATGTAAACAAACGGTCCGGCGCTTAAGAACGAGAACATCCCGGCAAAGCTGAAACCACTGGCCAGCATATAACTCAGGACACGCTTATGGCGGAACAGCGCAGCAAAGTTACCGATAGTGGTACGAATGTGGAACGGTTGGCGACGCTCCGGCGGTAACGTTTCTTTGATCAGGAAGAAAATCATTGCCGAAGCCAGAATTGCCGCCACAGCGAGGATCCAGAAGATGTAATGCCAGCTCAACCACACCAGCACCCAACCGCCAACAATCGGTGCCATCAACGGTGCAATGGTGGTCACCAGCATGACAAACGACATCATCCGCGAGAACTCTTCTTTCGGGTAGATATCGCGCATCAAAGCGTTGATAACCACGCTGGCCGCAGCCGCCGCCAGACCGTGGAAGAAACGCATCACAATCAGCTGATCGATGGTTTGCGCCAGCGCGCACGCCACCGCCGCCGCGGCAAACACCAGCGTACCACCGAGGACAACCGGCTTGCGCCCGAAGCTATCCGCCATCGGCCCGTAGATTAACTGCCCCAACGCAAAACCCAGAATATAAGTACTCAGGGTCATCTGCGTGCTGCCCGCTGGCACACCAAACTGCGCTGAAATCACTGGCAGCGCGGGCAGATACATATCAATCGACAGCGGCATCAACATGGCCAAAAGGCCAAGGATAAAGACAATAGCAAACGACGAATGCTGTCGAGTGGTCACAACGGGCTCCTGAATAAAATGAAAGTGTTAACCGACGCTGGCAATTTCTTCTGCAGTTAATGGACGATATTCACCTGGGGCTAAATCTTCATCCAGAGTAATACCGCCAATGCGTTCACGATGCAGCTCAACCACGTGGTTACCCACGGCGGCGAACATGCGTTTCACCTGATGATAACGCCCTTCACTGATGGTCAGACGGACCTGCGTAGGGGTAATCACTTCCAGCACCGCTGGCTTAGTGAGATCTTTTTCGTTATGCAGCTGTACGCCTTTAGCAAATTGCTCTGCCGTATCGTCAGCTACGGGTGATTCAAGCGTCACCAGATAGGTCTTCTCGCAATGATGACGCGGAGAAGTAATGCGATGCGACCACTGACCGTCGTCAGTCATCAGCACCAGACCGGTGGTATCAATATCCAACCGCCCCGCCGCGTGCAGTTTCCACGCCACAGGTTCATCCAGAAAATAGAGCACCGTTGGGTGATCCGGGTCATCAGTTGAGCAAACATAGCCCTGGGGCTTGTTGAGCATGAAATAACGCGGGCCGTGTTGCTGCGCCAGCGGATTGCCGTCATAAGCTACATCGTGCTCAGGGAGCAGTTTGAACGCTGCATTGCGGACGATTTCGCCATCGACGGTGACACGATTGCCGCGGATTTCACGCCCGGCAATAGCACGGCTAACACCGAGTTGCTGTGCGATAAATTTATCAAGTCGCATGTGTGTGATTTTGCCTGTAAAAAACGGAGGTCGGGCATAGACCCGAAAATCAGAACTGTTGTCTGCCCAGTATAGCGGTCTAATAACTTCCCTCAAGGGAAAAAGATCCGTGGCATACTATTAGCAGATTAATCTACCTACGCTAAACCATGATTTTTACACTTCGTCCATACCAGCAAGAAGCCGTGGATGCCACGCTCAACCATTTTCGTCGTCATAAAACCCCTGCCGTTATCGTGCTGCCTACCGGAGCAGGTAAAAGCCTGGTGATTGCCGAACTGGCACGGCTGGCGCGTGGTCGAGTTCTGGTGCTGGCACACGTCAAAGAACTGGTGGCGCAGAACCATGCTAAATACCAGGCGTTGGGGCTGGAAGCCGATATTTTTGCCGCCGGGCTAAAACGCAAGGAGAGCCACGGTAAAGTGGTATTTGGCAGCGTGCAATCGGTCACCCGTAATCTTGATGCCTTTCAGGGTGAATTTTCGCTGTTGATTGTCGATGAATGCCACCGTATTGGTGACGACGAAGAGAGCCAGTATCAGCAAATCCTCACTCACCTGACAAAAGTGAATCCCCACTTACGCCTGCTGGGGCTGACTGCCACGCCCTTTCGGCTGGGCAAAGGCTGGATTTACCAGTTTCATTATCACGGCATGGTACGCGGCGATGAGAAAGCCCTTTTCCGTGACTGCATTTATGAGCTACCGCTGCGTTATATGATTAAACACGGCTATCTGACGCCACCAGAACGGCTGGATATGCCGGTAGTGCAATACGATTTCAGCCGCTTGCAGGCACAGAGTAACGGGCTGTTCAGCGAAGCTGATCTCAACCGCGAGCTGAAAAAACAGCAACGCATTACACCGCACATCATCAGCCAGATTATGGAGTTCGCCGAAAAGCGTAAAGGGGTGATGATTTTCGCCGCGACGGTTGAACACGCAAAAGAGATTGTCGGTTTGCTACCCGCAGAAGATGCTGCACTGATTACTGGCGACACGCCCGGCGCTGAACGCGATGTATTAATTGAAGATTTTAAAGCCCAACGTTTTCGCTATCTGGTCAATGTTGCGGTGCTGACCACCGGATTTGACGCCCCGCACGTCGATCTTATCGCCATTCTGCGCCCTACCGAATCAGTGAGTCTTTACCAACAAATTGTCGGGCGCGGTCTGCGTCTGGCGCCGGGTAAAACAGATTGCTTAATTCTCGATTATGCGGGCAATCCTCATGACCTCTACGCACCGGAAGTTGGTACACCGAAAGGCAAAAGTGACAACGTCCCGGTGCAGGTTTTCTGCCCTGCCTGTGGCTTTGCCAACACCTTTTGGGGCAAAACTACCGCCGATGGGACATTGATTGAACACTTTGGTCGCCGCTGTCAGGGATGGTTTGAAGATGGCGACGGCCATCGCGAACAGTGTGACTTCCGTTTCCGTTTTAAAAATTGTCCGCAATGTAACGCGGAAAACGATATTGCCGCCCGCCGTTGCCGCGAATGTGACACCATTCTGGTTGACCCGGATGATATGTTAAAAGCGGCGCTACGACTGAAAGACGCGCTGGTATTACGCTGTAGCGGCATGTCTTTGCAGCATGGGCACGACGAGAAAGGCGAATGGTTGAAAATCACCTATTACGATGAAGACGGCGCTGATGTGAGTGAGCGTTTCCGTCTGCAAACGCCCGCCCAGCGTACTGCCTTCGAGCAGCTTTTTATCCGCCCACATACGCGTACACCGGGCATCCCTTTGCGCTGGATCACCGCTGCCGATATCCTCGCCCAACAAGCCTTATTGCGCCATCCGGATTTTGTCGTCGCACGAATGAAAGGCCAGTACTGGCAGGTGCGTGAAAAAATATTCGATTACGAAGGTCGTTTTCGGCGGGCGCACGAATTACGCGGTTAATGGTAGTTTTGATTGATGTATAAGGCGATTGAGTATAGAATCTCGCCCGCTTTTGCATACGCAAAGCAGATCACTTACCTGTTGCTGGGTCGCCTGTAGCAGGAATCATTTAAGAGAGAAAGAAATGTTTACTATCAACGCAGAAGTACGTAAAGAGCAGGGTAAGGGTGCGAGCCGCCGCCTGCGTGCCGCTAACAAGTTCCCGGCAATCATCTACGGTGGCAAAGAAGCGCCACTGGCTATCGAGCTGGATCACGACAAAGTCATGAACATGCAAGCTAAAGCTGAATTCTACAGCGAAGTTCTGACCATCGTTGTTGACGGTAAAGAAATCAAAGTTAAAGCTCAGGACGTACAGCGTCATCCGTACAAACCGAAGCTGCAGCACATCGACTTCGTTCGTGCTTAATCGCTGAATAAGTTGAACAAAAGAAAACGGCCTTTACGGGCCGTTTTCTTTTTTAGCGACTGACAAATACCTGCACTACTTAATCTTCACATCAAACTGATGGCAGTTGTTGCAATAGAGTGGCTGTGGTTCCTTCTCATGTGACGTATGGCATACCGTACAGCGAATTTCCCCGCCATGAGAGTCATGGAAAGAAGCAACTCGCGTTTTACCCGACTCCGGATACTCTTTTAACACTGAGTTACCTTCTGAATCCTTCTTACCATGATAATAACGCTCACCAGGTGCATGGCAGCTAACGCACGTTGGCGTCATATTCTTGTTGGCTTTAACATCATCAACATGGCAGTTATTACATTCCAGACCAATGGTCTTGTGCATTTTCATGCCGACAATCTCTTGTGCACTGGCAGAAACCATACCGATAACGGTGCACATTACGCCAGCAAGAATGATTGTGACAATGTTCTTCAATAACTTGCTCATTTGCCACCTCCCTGTGCCTGCATTCTGGTGCTTATAATATGTTTCGCTGCCATACGTCCCGACGTCAACGCAAAGCCAGAAGCCGATCCTTCAAGTACCAAATCATAGGAGCTGTCATACAGACCGCCCATATCCTGCCCGACAACATACAGACCCGGGATAATCTTCTCATTGGTATCGTAGACCTGCAGATCGCTGTTCATTTTCAAACCACCCAGCGTCAGGAAATAAGCCCGAATACCTTTCACAGCGTAATACGGTCCTTTATCCTGAAATTTAAACAGATGCTCTTTCTTGCGTCCCCAGTCAGGATCGAAACCTTCATCCGTATACTTGTTTACTTTCGCAATCGTCGCTTTCAGATTGTCTGCAGGAACATTGATCTGTTTTGCCAGATCGTCCAACGTTTCACCTTTAAACAACCACCCTTCTTTCATGCCGATCTCGATCGCCTGATCCAGCGCCTTCATCGGTTGCCCTGGCAACACAATGGCGTTAAACGGCGTGACCGGCCCTTCGTTAACCATCTTCTGACGCATTGCGTCATCCCAGACGGAATACATGACTCCGCCATTCATGGTGATAGCGTTATAAACGAGGGTAAAGCTGGAACCGAGTGACTCATCAAAGAAACGCTCGCCTTGTCGGTTAATCCACAGGAATGGCTGGCTTAATGATGTTCTGGCCTGTTTTTGGTAATCAGCGCCATTAAACTGACGGATAGGAGGGTCTTGATCGACATATGGGCTATTGCCAGCAATGGTTTGCATCCCGGCAGTATCAGCGCCAATGTCTTGCCCCATTTTGATACCATCGCCTTCGCGTCCATCAATCAGGGGGCCACGTAGTTTGACCGGCACCATGTTTTTCTGATTCACATCGGTGATGTATTTTTCAATCATGTCACGGTTGTTGGCAAAACCACCGGTCGCCACAATCACACCTTTACCATAGGCAATGATTTTTTCCCCTGTTACGCTATTAACCGCTTCGACGCCAACGACATCACCGCTTTGTTTATCGCGAATAATCTTCTTAACAGGAGTTTCGGTGTAGATTTGACCACCGCCATCAAGGATCTTCTTGTAAAAGCTTTTAGTAACAGATGCACCGTTATGCTTATACATATGCCAGGTCCATAATGAATCTGACTGAGGATAAATGGTGGTTTTTAAGGTCGTAAACTCAACGCCATTACTGGCAACCCAATCAATGGTTTCGCCTGAGTTTTTCATTAATGCGTGCAATGCACTGGCATTGGCTCGCCAGTGATGGAAATCGATCGCCTTACCAAAGGCTTGATTCAGCGTGGCACCTTTCCCCTCTTTTTTCTGCATAAGGGTGCCAATGCCTAAACTGCCTTCAGGGTAAACGCCTGCGCCTCCAAGGCTTGGTAGTTTTTCAAAAATAACAACTTTGGCTCCGCCCTGTACTGCAGTCAACCCTGCGGACATGCCAGAAAGCCCACCGCCAATAACAACAACATCTGTTTGGATTATTCTCTCACTAACTGGTTCGACGGATGGATTCGACAGATTGATATGCGGGATCTTATTCATATTTCTGTCAGCATAGGCGCTTAGGGAAAGCGTCGTTAATACCCCAGCTAATAAGAATCCCCTTTTTAGTTTCCTCATAACATGGTCCTTTTACATAAAAATTTAAATCAACATGAAACCCTTCTTGTTTTTATTTGAAACCAAACAGACATGACATTCATGTATTAATGACTAATGAGCTGCTGTTGCAACTGCTGGTAATTTATGTGCAATGCCGGCATGACAATCAATGCATGTTTTTCCTTCTTTAAGAGAAGCCTCATGGAACGGCGCCATAAATTTTTTCTGTAATTTAGAAATATCGTGGCAGTTTCTGCATTCCTGCGAATTGTTTGCTTTCATTCTTGCCCATTCCGCTTTTGCCATTTCGCCACGATGTGCATCGAATTTTTCAGCCGTATCAATTACGCCTGTCATATGACCCCAAACCTCTTTAACGGCGTGGGCTTTTCTGATCATCTTAGGGACAAATTCATCAGGAATATGGCAATCGGCACAAGCGACCTTCACGCCAGTACGATTACTGCCATGAATGGATTTTTTGAAGCTCTCGGTGAGGATGTTGTCTTTCATTTCATGACAACCCAGGCAAAAGCTGTCTGTGCTTGTGTTGTGAATGACCGTGTTCATGACGACAAATAAACAGCCACTGAATACAATGAGGGTAAAGATAAAACATACCAGTAACTTTCTGGTTAGAGAGAACGTTTTTTTCGGTCGACAACATTTTTTATCTTCAGGATTTTCTTGCTCCATGCGGTGAATCCTTAAAATCATTCATACGATTAATATAATGAGTCAAACACAACGGCAATAATATTGACATTAAAAATACATTTGCAATTTATATAGATAAAGCAAATAACAACATATAACACCAGGCAAACTCAATATAATTAAACAGAATAATTTTTCCAGTGTTGCAGTTCACAAAAAACGGCGGGAATAGTTACCAGACCGATTTATTATCGAATAATGAGGGTAAGAGAAAAATATTTACTGCAACGCTTAATATAATAACAGAGAAAATATTTTCGAATGAAAGGTCAATCAGCAAGTTATCTTACTTACTGATTGACAAGAATTGTGATTATCCCGCAACTGTTTCTTCGAAAAGAAACATTCGCGTTGGAGATTTAGTTTCCGCCAGAGGTCCGACGCTGCAATTGATCGCGCAGGTTTGGCGGCGTACCTTTAATGGTCAGCGTATCGGTCGCTGGATCCCAGAAGATGCGTTCACCTAACAGCATCGCATCAAAGTTAATGGTCAAGCCACCGCCGCTACCGGCAAACTTCGTCAACTGACGCAGCGTGCTGCGGTCTGCCGGGAAGCTCTCTTCCAGTTCATACCCTTTTTCAGCAGCAAACTCCGTGAAGCTCACTTCGCTGACGCCCGCCAACTCTTTTGACAGCGACTCCAGTTCAATCTCCTCGCCCGCCTGCAATTGCTCATTACAATAGCTATAAACTTGCTGGCGAACGTTCTGCCGTTCTGCTTTATCCAGTTGCGCTTCTGCGGTGAAGTCGTCGACCGCTTGCAACAGACCGCGGTTTTGCGCTTTGGCGTTCAACCCTTCGCTGGCACCGAGGAAATCCATAAAGAAATCGGCGACTTTGCGTCCGACTCGCCCTTTCAGGAAAGTCAGGTAGCGTGTCGATTCCGGATTGGTTTCCCACTCAGTTAAATCAATACGCGCCACAATATCCGCATGATTGATATCAAGATAATGGGTCGGGTTGATGTCGAGATTTTCGTTGACGCGCATACTGCTTAGATTGCTCAGCACGCAAATCAGCAAATACTCAACTGCCAGATAACGATAGTGGCAAAACAGGACGAAACCGCCATCAGCAAATGGATATTTTGCCAATTCGTCACGCAGGCGACCGGTTGCCGCGCGGCTAAATGCCAGAAAGTCCTCTTCGCCCTGACGTTGCAAGCGCAGCGTCTGCGCCAGTTCACTCTCTTCGCTGAACAATCCGTAGGCTTTGTTCTTGGCGCTATAGACCCGATGCAGCTCTGCCACCATCTCAACGACGGTTTCCGTCGGTTCCAGCAATGAATCGCGCAACACCAGCTCAAGGTTCTGCTCATCACGCTTGATAAGCTGGTGCAGAGCAATCTGGTTGATATCCAGACTCATGATAAACTCTCCTTTAAGACCGGGCGGTATTCAACCACCACCGGTAAAGCGACGCAATAAAAGTTGGCGGTCATTTTACAGAAGGCTGCGTAAGGAGAATGATTGAAAGCATAAAAAAGCAGAAAAAAAACCGTTGCTACGGTAATATGTTGCCCTTTCATCAACTAACTGATTTCGATTTATGCCACAAATTTCCCGCTACAGTGATGAACAGGTTGAACAATTGCTCGCAGAGCTGCTCAACGTACTGGAAAAACATAAGGCTCCGACCGACCTTTCCCTGATGGTGTTAGGCAACATGGTCACTAACCTTATCAATACCAGCATTGCCCCGGCTCAACGCCAGGCAATTGCCAACTCTTTTGCCCGCGCTTTGCAGTCCTCGATCAACGAAGACAAAGCGCACTAAGGGAAACAGATAACAGGTTATGGTAACTCATCGTCAGCGCTACCGTGAAAAAGTCTCCCAGATGGTCAGCTGGGGGCACTGGTTTGCACTGTTCAACATTCTGCTCTCACTTGTCATTGGCAGTCGTTACCTGTTTATCGCCGACTGGCCGACAACGCTTGCGGGTCGTATTTATTCCTATGTAAGCATTATCGGCCACTTCAGCTTTCTGGTGTTCGCCACCTACTTGCTGATCCTCTTCCCGCTGACCTTTATCGTCGGCTCACAGAGGCTAATGAGGTTTTTGTCCGTCATTCTGGCCACTGTGGGAATGACGCTGTTACTGATCGACAGCGAAGTCTTTACCCGTTTCCATCTCCATCTTAATCCCATCGTCTGGCAGTTGGTTATCAATCCGGACGAGAATGAGATGGCGCGCGACTGGCAGCTAATGTTTATCAGCGTGCCAGTTATTTTATTGATTGAACTAGTGTTTGCGACGTGGAGCTGGCAAAAGCTGCGCAGTCTGACGCGTCGTCGACGCTTCGCCCGTCCGCTGGCCGCATTCTTATTTATCGCCTTTATCGCCTCACACATGGTGTATATCTGGGCCGATGCTAACTTCTATCGCCCTATCACCATGCAGCGCGCTAACCTGCCGCTTTCGTACCCGATGACGGCGCGACGTTTTCTTGAGAAGCATGGTCTGCTTGATGCGCAGGAGTATCAACGCCGTCTGATCGAGCAAGGCAATCCAGACGCTGTTTCCGTACAGTATCCGTTAAGCGAATTGCGCTACCGCGATATGGGCACCGGGCAAAATGTGTTGTTGATTACTGTCGATGGCCTGAACTACTCACGCTACGAGAAGCAGATGCCTGCACTGGCGGGTTTTGCCGAGCAAAATATTTCGTTCACGCGCCATATGAGTTCAGGCAACGCCACCGACAACGGTATCTTTGGCTTGTTCTATGGCATCTCGCCAAGCTATATGGACGGTATTCTGTCGACCCGTACACCTGCGGCGTTAATTACCGCGCTCAACCAGCAAGGCTATCAGTTGGGCTTATTCTCGTCAGATGGCTTTACCAGTCCACTGTATCGCCAGGCATTGTTGTCAGACTTCTCGATGCCGAGCGTACATACACAATCCGATGAGCAGACCGCCACGCAGTGGATCAACTGGCTAGGCCGTTACGCGCAAGAAGATAACCGCTGGTTCTCGTGGGTATCTTTCAATGGCACCAATATTGACGACAGCAATCAGCAAGCATTTGCCCGGAAATATAGCCGCGCAGCTGGTAATGTCGATGACCAGATCAATCGCGTCCTGAATGCGTTACGTGAATCCGGGAAACTGGACAACACGGTGGTGATTATCACTGCTGGTCGCGGCATTCCGCTGAGCGAAGATGAAGAAACCTTTGACTGGTCACGTGGCCATCTTCAGGTGCCATTAGTCATTCACTGGCCAGGCACACCGGCACAGCGTATTAATGCCCTGACCGATCATACTGATCTTATGACCACGCTGATGCAACGCCTGCTACACGTCAGCACGCCTGCCAGCGAATACTCACAAGGTCAGGACTTGTTCAACCCTGAGCGCCGTCATTACTGGGTAACAGCCGCGGATAACGATACGCTGGCAATTACCACACCGAAAATGACGCTAGTACTGAACAATAACGGTAAATACCGCACTTACAACTTACGTGGTGAAAGAGTGAGAGACGAAAAACCACAGTTGAGTTTGTTATTGCAGGTGCTGACAGACGAGAAGCGTTTTATCGCTAACTGATTAATTATAAATCAGTTAGCAAAATATCTTACTTGCAATCGGTGTGGAAAACGGTAGTATAAGCAGCCACGAGTCGGCACGTAGCGCAGCCTGGTAGCGCACCGTCATGGGGTGTCGGGGGTCGGAGGTTCAAATCCTCTCGTGCCGACCAAAAATCCCAAGAAAACCAACCGCAAAGGTTGGTTTTTTTATATCTACGTCAATCCCCCTCTACCCACACTTACAGTTTTCACTACATGCCCATACATAAAATGGGGTAACATTCACGCGCCTGGTAGCGTTACCAACGCTACGCTCAAACATAATGATTCTAATAAAACCTCAGGAGACTACTATGCCTGAAGCAACGCCTTTTCAGGTGCTGATTGTGGATGATCATCCACTTATGCGACGCGGTGTTCGTCAGTTACTGGAGCTTGACCCTGGCTTTGAAGTGGTCGCCGAAGCAGGCGACGGCGCTAGTGCTATCGATCTGGCGAATAGACTGGATATCGACGTGATCCTGCTGGATCTCAATATGAAAGGTATGAGTGGCCTGGATACCCTCAATGCCTTGCGCAGGGATGGCGTTACCGCGCAAATTATTATCCTGACCGTTTCAGATGCCTCCAGCGATATCTTTGCATTGATAGACGCAGGCGCTGACGGTTATCTGTTGAAAGATAGCGATCCGGAAGTGTTGCTGGAAGCGATTCGCGCCGGAGCAAAAGGTAGCAAAGTCTTTAGTGAACGCGTCAGTCAGTACTTACGCGAGCGTGAAATGTTTGGCGCTGAAGAAGACCCCTTCAGCGTGCTAACGGAGCGTGAATTAGATGTTCTGCACGAATTGGCACAAGGACTGTCCAATAAGCAGATCGCTTCGGTACTGAATATTTCTGAGCAGACGGTAAAAGTCCATATCCGCAATCTGCTGCGTAAACTCAACGTCCGCTCACGCGTGGCGGCCACTATTCTGTTCCTGCAACAACGCGGGGCGCAATAAAAAAATAGCCCGATGGATTTACCATCGGGCTGATATTGATGACAAACGCAACACTGCCTGATGCGCTACGCTTATCAGGCCTACACGGATCGAGCAATGTATTGAATTCGCACGATTTTGTAGACTGGACAAGGCGTTTACCCCGCATCCGGAATAAACAAAGCGCACTTTGTCATCAGTCTGGCCCCGATGGCATCACCATCGGGCTTCTTCTTATTTACTTTCGTGTGGTGATAAATGCTGCATCGCCTGCGCGATACTGCGTTCAATAACCGCACGGCGTGTATCGTTAGCAGGCAGCATTTTTAACATCATCTCCCACGCGGCAACGGCTTCGCCAAATCGCTGCTGCTCATAGGCATTAAACGCATACATACTTAACACACGAATATTGCTGTGGTCCGTTCTCACCAACTGGCGTAGCAGTTCGCCGCCGAGGCGGTTGTCGTTGGGATCAGATGAACGTGTCAACGCTTCCGCGTAACCCAGTGCGGCATCGCTGTTTTTCGGATCGAGGCGATACGCAGTAGCGTATGCATCGGTCGCGATACTGGCGTTACCCAGCGCCATCCCAACGCGGCCCAACATAATCCAGCCTTCTATATCTCCCGGATTTTTTTGCAGTTGAGTACGCATTCCAAGTGCAAGGCGCGACATCTCTTCTTCATTGAGCGGATCGGCTTTAGGATCCAGCGCCCTGTCCAGCAATGCCGGAGCCTGCGCAGTGGCCTGCTGCCAGATTTTTACCTGCTGATAATTGCCAGTCTGGTAGTAGCCGACACCTGCCACAATCAATGCCACCACAATACCCGGCAGGTAAACAGCAAATCCGGCGCGCTTACCTTCCGGCACGCTTTGTTCAGGAAACTCCTCCACCGCCAGCCGTACACGCCGCCGCGAGCGGGCATAAATAACCCAACCGCCGATACCAATAGCCACCACTGGCAGCACCCACAGCAGCACGGTCAGCGGCGTTAACGGCGGATCGTAAGTAACGAAGTTGCCGTAACGCGCCACCATATAATCGACAATCTCCTGCTTGCTTTTACCTTCCTGCATCAGTTCGTACACTTTCTGGCGCAGGTCGGTGGCAATCATCGAGTTAGAATCGGCAATGCTGTTGTTCTGGCATTTCGGGCAGCGCAGTTCTTCAGTGAGCTGACGGAACTGTTGTTCCTGTGCTTCATCCTTAAACTGCAACACGTCAATGGTTGCCAGCGCAGAGCCGGAGATCATCAGCATCAGCACACCCAATAAAAACCTCATTGTGCGGCCTCCTTACTGTATTTCTCCCACAGCGGCTTGATCTCTTCTTCCCAGACGCGAGGATTGAGATCGCCCGCATGGCGATAGCGAATGATGCCGTTGCCGTCAATAAGGAACGTTTCTGGCGCGCCATAGACACCGAGATCCAGCCCTAACATGCCGTCGCCATCAAACAGGCTTAGCGCGTAAGGATTGCCCAGCTCTTTCAGCCAGCTAATCGCTTTCTGGCGATCGTCTTTATAGTTCATGCCGACCACGCGGATACCCTGCGCAGAAAGCTGATTCAGATATTGATGTTCCGCACGGCAGGTCGGACACCAGGTCGCCCAGACATTAAGCAGCACCGGTTTGCCCTGAGTCAGCACATCTGCCTGATAAAACTGCCCCGGATTGTCCAGTGATTCGAGGCGAAATTTCGGCACAGGCTTGCCAATCAGCGCCGATTCCAGATTGGTCGGATCATCCCCTTCGGCATTACGCGCCAGCTGCCACAGCAGCGCCGCGGCAATCGCCAGGAAGATAATCAAAGGAAGTAACAATACTTTGCGCTTCATACAGCCTCCGGCGCAGTTTTTTGCGGACTTACGCGCTTACGATAGCGAGGATCAAACAGGCACAGCAGCCCGCCCAACGCCATCATCAGCCCGCCCGCCCAAATCCAGCGAACAAACGGTTTGTAGTAAAGACGCACAGCCCACGCGCCGTTTTCCAGCTCTTCACCGAGCGCGGCGTACAGATCACGAGTGATGCCGCCGTCAATCGCCGCTTCGGTCATCATCGACCCGGCAGTGTTGTAATAACGTTTTTCCGCATACAGCACCGTTTCCGGCTTGCCATCTCGCGTTACGCCGATAGTCGCCACACCGCCGCGCCAGTTCGGGCCAGTCACCTCTTTGACATCACGGAAAGTGAAGCGATATTCATGAATATCGACGCTATCGCCGGGCTTCATGCGCACATCACGCTCAACGCTGTAGTTCTGGCTGAAGGCAATACCAACAATTGTTACCGCCAGCCCCAGGTGAGCCGCCACCATGCCCCAATAACTGAAGGTAGTTTTCGTGCCGCGTGAAATACGCAGCGCAGCTTCCGCTATTGCCAGCACGGCAATCCAGCAGGCCATTGCCAGGCCGAGCACCGTCATCGCCACAACTTTGCTTTCAAACAGCCACGGCAACAGCAGAGACAGCACCAGCGTAGAGATGAAGGCGATAATCAATAAATTGCGGATTTTACGTGGGCGATCGCGTCCCCAGCGCACCAGAGGACCAATACCCAGCACCAGTGCAAATGGCACCATCAGCCAGGTAAACATGCTGTTGAAGAACGGTTCGCCAATAGAAATACTGCCTAATCCCAGTTGTTTATGTACCAGTGGTAACAACGTCCCAAGAAGCACCACCAGCATCGCGGCGACCAGCAAAACGTTGTTCGCTAACAGCAGAGATTCCCGCGACCACAGCGCATTGTTCACCCGTGAACGGACTTTGTGTCCACGGGCAGCAAACAGCAGCAGCGAGCCGCCAATCACCAGTACCATAAAGGCGAGAATGAACATGCCGCGCGCCGGATCCGAGGCAAACGCGTGTACCGATACCAGCACGCCGGAGCGCACCAGGAAAGTCCCCAGCAGACACAGCGAGAAAGCACTGATTGCCAGCAGTAATGTCCACGCTTTGAAACTGGCGCGTTGTTCAGTGACCGCCAGCGAGTGCATCAGCGCAGTACCCACCAGCCATGGCATAAACGAGGCATTTTCTACCGGATCCCAGAACCACCAGCCGCCCCAGCCGAGTTCGTAATAGGCCCACGCGGAACCGAGTACGATGCCGAGCGTCAGGAAGATCCACGCTGCCAGCGTCCACGGACGAGTAAAACGTGCATAAGTGCTGTCCAGACGCCCACTCAGCAAAGAAGCAATGGCAAAAGCAAACGCCACCGAGAAACCCACGTACCCCATGTAGAGCAGAGGCGGATGGAAGATCAGCCCCGGATCCTGCAACAACGGGTTAAGATCGCGCCCTTCAATCGGGAAGTTCGGCAATGTGCGAGAGAACGGGTTAGAGGTAAAGAGAATGAACAGCAAAAAGCCGACGCTGACCATGCCCATTACCGCCAGTACGCGCGCCACAATATCCAGCGGAATACGCTGGCTAAAAATCGCCACCGCAAACGTCCAGCCGCTCATTAGCAGCACCCATAGCAGCAGCGAACCTTCATGCGCGCCCCAGGTAGCCGCCACGCGATACCACACCGGAAGCTGGGTATTGGAGTTACTGGCGACATAGGTGACGGTGAAGTCGTTTACCACGAAGGCGTTAACCAGCACCAGAAACGCGCCAGCCACGCACATAAACAGCAGCCAGGCAAACAGCCGGGAGGAGGCCATCATCCGCGCATCACCACGCGCCACACCCCATAGCGGATAAACAGACAGCAAAAGTGCAATCCCTAACGCCAGGCACAGCAGTCCGTTACCAATTTCTGGCATCATGATGCGGGATCCTTATAAGCACTTGCCGGGCGACGATGGTTAGCATCCATCGCCTTTTCAACTTCTGGCGGCGTGTAGTTTTCGTCGTGTTTCGCCAGTACTTCTTTAGCGAGGATATGATTGCCTTTTTCCAGTTCGCCCTGAACCACAACGCCCTGCCCTTCACGGAACAGGTCCGGCAAAATGCCTTCGTAAGAGACATCTACTGAACCTTCAGCATCGTAAATGGTAAACGTTACTTTCAGTGAGTCAGGATCGCGCTGCACGCTACCCGGCATCACCATCCCGCCAACGCGCAGACGCTGACCGACTTCCGGCATCTGCTGCGTTTCACGCTTACCGTAGAGAATTTCTCCCGGTGTATAGAAAAGATCGATATTAGAGCGCAGCGCATACAGCACCAGACCGATGGTCAGCGCCAAACCTGCCAACACGGCGCAGGCAATCCACAAACGATTTTTACGGCGAATATTCATGCAGCCTCCTGCTGTTGCATGGCACGTAACCGCGCCTCACGCGCCCGCTGTTGCGCCACACCACGCAAAATTGCGCGATGCTGCATCACCGAGTGCACGACCAAAGCCACCAGCGGAATAACGGTCATCACTACCGCCAGCCAGACAAAAAAGGCGTAACCGCCCATTGCGAAAAATTCATTCCAGGAAGCAAATGCAGGGGTCATTTACGGCCTCTTTTCAGTATCAGTTCACTCACCCACGGACGGCGTTTTTCCATCAGCAAAATCAAATTGCGCATCCGCATTAGCGTCAGCGTGGCAGACAGCAGCAGGAAGCCAAAAATCGACCAGCGCAGCGGCGAACGCATCGCCGGATCGATACTTTGCTGCATCCGCGTTGATCCCTGATGCAGGGTGTTCCACCACTCCACGGAATAATGAATAATCGGCAGGTTCACCACGCCAATTAGCACCAGAATACCTGCCGCACGGCCCGCCAGACGGCGGTCGTCGAAGGCGTGCCACAGGGCAATCACACCCACATACAAAAACAGCAGCACCAGTTCAGAAGTCAGACGCGCGTCCCATACCCACCAGGTACCCCACATCGGTTTTCCCCATGCGGAGCCAGTAACCAGGGCAATAAAAGTAAATACCGCGCCAATAGGCGCCATCGCCGCGACCGCCAGGTTAGCCATTTTCATCTGCCAGACAAGACCGATGAACGCCGCTACCGCCATCGAGGCATAAATACCCATCGACCAGATTGCCGCTGGCACATGTAGATAAATAATGCGATAGCTATTTCCTTGCTGATAATCAGCCGGAGCAAAGCCGAATCCCCAGATCCAGCCGACGGTGAGCACGACCACACTGGCGATTGCCAGCCACGGTATAAACCAGCCACAGATTTGATATAACCGTGGAGGGATCGCCAGTTGATGTAGTGTTTTCCACATAGTTTCGATACCAGACTCGAACAAAAATCAGTAATCCAGCGTTATTGAATGCTGATTCGTAACGCTGCCGCCGTCGCAAAAGGACTTAATGTCGCGGTGCCAGCCAGCAACGCGCCTAAAATTGCCAGATACCCGTCCACGGGCAAATGCATCGAAGCCGCGTCCATCGCAGCGGTGGCAAAGATGAGTAAGGGGATGGTGAGTGGTAACACGAGAATGCTGAGTAGCACTCCACCGCGCTTAAGTCCGACCGTCAGCGCCACGCCTGGCGCACCAAGAAAGCCAAGCGTGGGGGTTCCCAACAACAGCGTAAGCGCCATCACTTGCCAACCGTACACGTCCATTCCCAGTAGCAATGCCACCAGTGGTGAGAGAATGAGCAGGGGCAAACCTGTCACCATCCAGTGCGCCATCACCTTCGCCAGCACAACGGCGGGCAAGGGTAATGGCAACAACATCAGTTGTTCAAGACTGCCGTCCTGCAAATCGTCACGAAACAGTCGCTCCAGCGCCAGCAAAGAGGAAAGCAGCGCCGCCACCCAGATAATGCCCGGTGCAATCCTCGCCAGCAATTGCGGCTCCGGACCGATACTAAGTGGAAAAAGGGTAATAACAATCAGGAAGAACCACAGCGGGTTAGCGATTTCGGCGCTATGACGAAACGCCACGCGCAGCTCAAGACGGAAAATGCGCCAGAACATCATGCGCCCCTTGTATGCGTCAGAGAAATGCGGCGGATTTTACTTTCAGCAACGTTGAGCGGCTGGTGGGTGGTCAGAATCACAATTCCCCCCTGCTCCGTATGCTGCGCCATGCGCTGGGTCAGACGATCGACGCCGTTGACGTCAATCGCGGTAAAAGGTTCGTCGAGGATCCACAACGTAGCGCGGGTCAGCCATAATCGCGCCAGCGCGACGCGGCGTTGTTGCCCGGCAGAGAGCTGGTTTACGGGAATATCTTCGAATCCGGCAAGCCCGGCCTGCGCCAGGGCGTCCAGACATTGTGCGGTATCACCGTCACGGTGATAGAAATGCAGATTTTCTAACGCCGTCAGCCGGGTTTTGATCCCCGGCTGATGGCCTATCCATAACAGGTTTTGATGGTAGCTATCGCGTACCTGATGCAAGGGCTGCCCTTGCCAGAGAACCTCACCGGCGTCAGGGCGAGACAACCCGGTCAGCAGACGAAGAAGCGTTGTCTTCCCCGCGCCGTTGCTGCCGGTGATTTGTACCCACTCTCCTGCGTTCAGCGTAAATGACAAACCACTAAACAAGGTTCGTTCATCCCGCTCGCAGAGCAATTCTCTGGCTTCAAGCATCCCCACGCAATGACATCCTGTTAAAAACCTGGTTCAACTTCGCGCATATCGGGTAGCTTGTGCGCGATCCCTTTATGGCAGTCAATACAGGTTTGCCCATCTTTCACCGCTTGATCGTGCATCTTCGCGGCAACACCTTTCTGGGCGGTTAAATCCATAAACTCGAAGTTGTGACAGTTACGGCACTCCTGCGAGTTGTTGTCCTTCATTCGCCGCCACTCATTCTGTGCCATCGTCAGGCGATGAGCTTCGAATTTCTGCGGCGTGTCAATAACGCCCAGAATTTTACCATACAGCTCTTTACTTGCTTTGAGCTTGCGTATCATTTTCGGCACAAACTCGTGCGGAACGTGACAATCCGGACAGGTCGCACGTACGCCGCTACGGTTGTTGTAATGCACGGAATCCATGTATTCCTGATACACCGTGTTGCGCATTTCGTGGCAGCTAATGCAAAACTCTTCAGTGTTAGCTTTTTCCATACCCGTGTTAAAGCCGCCCCAGAAGACGATGCCGCCAACAAAGCCGATCAACAGCAGCGTCCCCAGCGCCAGACGGCTGGGGGTACGCCACCATTTCCACAGGCGCTTAATCAAACCAGGCTTACGGTCAGAATTTCCCATAATAACCTCTTATTTCCCGTAACCTTTTGATGGGGTAAAGGTATTCCCCACGATTGGCGCGGTATCGGCCTGCGGTACGTGACACTGCAGACAGAAGTAACGACGTGGAGCCACTTCCGCGCCCACTTTGCCGTCGCTGTCCATAAAGTGAGTAGGACTGATGCGCGGTGCGCCAGTGGTGCGATAGCTTTCGACACCGTGGCACTGCAAGCAGCGGTTGGTATTGGTCGTTACCTGATAACCTTCAACGCTATGCGGGATCATTGGCGGCTGATTCACATAGTTCAGCGGCATCCGATCCTGCTCTTTTGGCATCCGAATGGCCCCTTCCTGCGTCCCGGATACTTCCGGCGACTGGCTAAAATCGACGCCATTTGCCGCCCAAACCGCGCCGCTCACCACCAGGGCCAGCATCGCCGTCCATTGACACAGCGCTTTCTTCAGGTCATGGCTTTTCATGATTTCGCTCCCGAACTCCATCGTGTAGTTATTGTAAATACATCCTCAGAACAGACATCCACGCAGCGACCGCATGTCATGCAATCGCGGCTGGTGACCTGCACCGGGCTTTGTTCATCCAGCACCGGGGCACGTAGCACATGCGGTTCCGGGCAAACATGAAAACAATCCATACAGCGGTTACATTTCTGTCGATCGGTGGCCGCAACGGTGACAACACCTTTGCTACCCAACACGCCATACAGCGCGCCGACCGGACAAATATGGCCGCACCAGCCGTGTTCAACGACCAGTAGATCAAATAAAAACAGCGCGAGAATAAGCAGCGCGCCGCTGCCGAATCCCATTACCAGGCTACGCCCCATCAGAGAAACGGGGTTGATCCATTCCCAGATGAGCGTGCCAGTTAAGGCTGAGCCCACCAGAATGACCACCAACAGCACGTAGCGAATGTGGCGAGGGATCGTCGCAGACTGATTGAGGTCAAAGCGCCTGCGCAACCAGTTCGCTAAATCGGTAATCGGGTTCAGCGGGCAGACCCAGCTGCAAAATAATCGCTTTCCTGCCAGGGCGTAGAGCACGGTGATAATCACCGCACCGATCAGCGCCACCGTGGCAGGCAGATGGCCGCTGGCAAGGCTTTGCAGCGTCATCAGCGGATCGGTCAGCGGAACGGTGTCGAATAACAGGCTACTGCTGTAGTTGCCATGCAAGATCCACACACCAAACCACGGGCCGCTCAAAAACATCCCCAGCACGAAGAACTGACAAAGGCGACGCAACACCAGCCAACGGTGACTGCGCCACCAGCCTTTTTTCTCCAGCGCTTCGCGCCCGGCGTCACGTTTACGATTTGCCATTTTTCCCCTCCAGCCAGCCGAAGCGGTAATGGTGACCTAACTCCCCTTTCGCCAGTGACAGCGGTAACACCTTGATTGCCGGTTGTTCCAGCACACACACCTTTTCGCACTTACCGCAGCCGGTACAGGCGTCGCTGTGAACCGTCGGCAGAAAACGGGCGTGCTTACCGGTACGCGTGTTGCGCTCCAGCTCCAGGGTGATTGCCTCATCAATTTTCGGGCATTCGCGATAACAAACATCACAGCGCAGCCCCTGAAAGTTGAGACAATTTTCCTGGTCCACCAGCACCGCCAGTCCCATCCGCGCGTCGTCGATCGATTCGATCTCACGATCCAGCGCACCGCTTGGGCACACTTTGGCGCACGGAATGTCCTCACACATTTCGCAAGGAATATCCCGCGCGACAAAATACGGCGTACCTGCCGACAGACCAGAGGCCAACGTCGCCAGTTTTAAGGTGTCGTAAGGGCAAGCCTGAACACACTGACCGCAACGCACACAGGCACTGGCAAAGGCGTTCTCGTTTATGGCTCCGGGCGGGCGCAACCGCACGCCAGATGCGCGTGCGGTTTGCTGTTGTAACCCCAGCGCCACACCCACGGCTGCCAGCCCGCCTGCTGTGCGAACAACATCGCGCAGAAAGCGGCGGCGACCATTTTGAGGTTTCGCTGACCGGGACATAATGGCTTACACCTTCTCCAGTTTGACCGCGCACTTCTTGAAGTCCGTCTCTTTCGAGAGCGGATCGGTCGCGTCCAGCGTCAGTTTGTTAACCAGCTGTGCGGCGTCGAAGAACGGCATGTACACCAGGCCCTGCGGCGGACGGTTACGACCGCGCGTTTCGACAATCGAGATCACTTCGCCACGGCGAGAAACCACTTTCACTTTGTCGCCACGACGCAGATCGCGCGCTTTCGCATCCAGCGGGTGAATAAACAGGACCGCTTCCGGGAAGGCACGGTGCAGTTCCGGTACACGGCGAGTCATACTGCCGGTATGCCAGTGCTCCAGAACGCGTCCGGTAGAGAGCCACAGGTCGTACTCTTCATCCGGTGCTTCCGCCGCCGGTTCGAACGGCAGCGCGAAGATCACCGCTTTGCCATCCGGTTTACCGTAGAACTTATAGCCTTCGCCCGCTTTCACGTACGGGTCGTTACCTTCGCTGTAACGCCACTGCGTTTCTTTACCGTTCACTACCGGCCAGCGCAGACCGCGCGCTTTGTGGTAGTCATCGAACGGTGCCAGATCGTGACCGTGACCGCGACCAAACCATGCGTACTCTTCGAACAGCCCTTTTTGCAGATAGAAACCCAGCTCGCGGGATTCATCGTTCAGCTGATCTTCCGCCAGTTCGGATACCGGGAATTTGCTCACTTCTGGGGTGGCATACAGAACTTCGTACAGCGTTTTGCCACGCAGTTCCGGTTTCTTCGCCAGCAGCTCTTCCGGCCATACTTCTTCAGTTTTGAAGCGGCGGGAGAACTGAACTAACTGCCAGAGATCCGATTTCGCTTCGCCTGGCGCCTGTACCTGCTGACGCCAGAATTGAGTACGGCGTTCGGCGTTACCGTAAGCCCCCTCTTTCTCTACCCACATTGCTGTCGGCAGGATCAAGTCCGCTGCCAGCGCACTGACTGTCGGATACGGATCGGAGACGATGATAAAGTTGCGCGGATCGCGCCAGCCCGGCATACGCTCCTCATTAATATTCGGCCCGGCCTGCATGTTGTTGGTACACATGGTCCAGTAAACATTCAGCTTGCCGTCTTTCAGCGCACGGTCTTGTGCCACCGCGTGCAGACCGATTTTCGCCGGAATGGTGCCGCTCGGGATATTCCACTTCTTCTCGCAGATATCACGGTGTTTCTCGTTAGTCACCACCATGTCCGCAGGCAGACGGTGAGCAAAGGTGCCCACTTCACGCGCAGTACCACACGCGGAAGGCTGCCCGGTCAGGGAGAACGGACCGCAACCCGGCTGGGAAATTTTGCCGGTCAGCAGGTGCAGGTTGTAGACCAGGTTGTTGGCCCACACACCGCGGGTATGCTGGTTGAAGCCCATCGTCCAGTAGGAGATGACTTTCTTGTTCGGATCGGCATACAGCTGCGCCAGCTGTTCCAGCTGATCTTTTGGTACGCCAGTCATTTCGGCGGTTTTTTCCAGCGTATACTCGGCAACGAAGGCTTTGTAATCTTCAAAGCTCATCGGTTCGGAGGCGTCAGAGCCCGGATTCTTCGCTGCTTTTTCCAGCGGATGGGTCGGACGTAAACCGTAGCCGATGTCCGTCGCCCCTTTGCGCAGGTTAACGTGTTTGCTGAAGAAGTCCTGATTTATCGCATTGTTTTGAATGATATAGTTGGCGATGTAGTTCAGGATCACCAAGTCAGATTGCGGCGTAAAGATGATGCCGTTATCCGCCAGCTCGAAGCTACGATGCTGGTAGGTAGAAAGCACCGCCACGGTGACGTTCTGGTTAGAGAGACGACGGTTAGTGATGCGCGACCAGAGAATCGGGTGCATCTCCGCCATGTTTGCGCCCCACAGCACAAACGCGTCAGCCTGCTCGATGTCGTCATAGCAGCCCATCGGCTCATCCATACCAAAGGTACGCATAAAGCCAACCACCGCCGACGCCATACAGTGACGTGCGTTCGGGTCGATGTTGTTCGAGCGGAAGCCCGCTTTAAACAGCTTGGACGCAGCATAACCTTCCCAGATAGTCCACTGACCAGAACCGAACATACCGATCGATTCCGGCCCTTTTTCTTTCAGGGCGGTTTTGAATTTCTCTTCCATCACATCGAAGGCCTGATCCCAGGTGATTGGGGTAAATTCGCCTTCTTTGTCATATTTACCGTTTTTCATACGCAGAAGCGGCTGCGTCAAACGGTCTTTACCGTACATGATTTTGGGCAGGAAATAGCCCTTAATGCAGTTCAGGCCACGGTTAACCGGTGCGTCCGGGTCGCCCTGACAGGCCACCACACGCCCCTGCTGCGTTCCGACCAGAACGCCGCAACCAGTACCGCAGAAACGGCACGGCGCTTTATCCCATTTGATGGCTTCCTGCTGACCAACAACGGCGCGGGCAACGCCCGGCACGCTGAGACCGGCAGCCGCCGCAGCGGCCGCAACGGCGTTAGCTTTCATAAAGCTACGACGACTGAGTTTCATGGTGTTTCCTCACCTTGCTCTTCCTGCTGGTGATAAACCAGCGACACCGCCAGCACGCCCTCTACGTTGCGTACTGACTCAATGGTTTGGATCAGCGTTTCGCTGTCTTCTGCTTCCACCACCACAATCAACTGACCGCTCGGCGCGTCGCTGACAGCAACTTCACAGCCGGGAAAGGCGTTCAGTTGGGTGCTGATGTCTGAAATTCGTTCGCTTTTGGCCTGCACGACCAGGCTGCAAACTTGCCAGTTAGTGTGCATGGAGATACTCCGCAGTTATGGCTGATACCGGACAACTGGCTGCACATGCTCCACATCCGTTGCAAAGTTGGCTATTAAGTTGCGGCTGGTAGATCCCGGAGAGCGTCGGACGAAAGATAATTGCCATTGGCTCACAGCTATCCTGACAGCGGCGACATTCAACTGACTGATACGCCAGGCACGCGTCCCCAATGGTGAACTGCAAATCCCAGGCCCTGGTGTGGCGCGGAGAAAATAGCGATTCGGGGCAAGCCTGCGCGCAGGCATAACAGAAGCTGCACTCGTTATTTTTGAAATTAACGCTCGGATAGCCACCCGCGCCGCGTTGCAGAATGTTGTTTTCACAAGCATTAATACAGGCATCGCAGCGGGTGCAATGGGTCAGAAAATGAGATTCATCACCGGACCAGGGCGGACGGATACCGTTACTGGCTTTGCGCCAGCGACCAGTGAGTATGCCCCGACGGGATGCATCAATCTTCACATTGACCTTCCATCATTAACGTGCTCTGAAAATTGAGAGCGACCAAAGAAACCGCGTAATTAATAAGCCATTTTTATAGGCGCTAAGATATTAAAGGATGTGTCAAAGATGCATACCCCGATCGGGGTAAAACCTGTAGCAGGATCAAAAGAGTGGCGGGAAGGCTGGCAAAAATGGGCTTTTATTCACATTTCAATCGGTTATAAACAATTTTACATAGCGATAAATTCACCAAAGATATTCTTCCAGGCTTCGCTATCCATCAGCATATAACTCCAAAAGAGAAGGTAAAGTTGTCTGAATATTCTATGCATTATTCATAAAGCAAATTAATAAATCTGATGAATATGTTAACCTTCAGCGACATCATCGGTGAAAACCTATAAATGAAGAAGGAAAGCAAAAATGAAGACCATTCTACCTGCAGTATTGTTTGCCGCTTTCGCCACAACTTCAGCCTGGGCGGCAGAAAGCGTTCAGCCACTGGAAAAAATCGCCCCTTATCCGCAAGCTGAAAAAGGGATGAAGCGTCAGGTGATTCAGTTAACCCCGCAAGAAGATGAATCTACCCTGAAAGTAGAACTGTTAATCGGTCAGACGCTGGAAGTTGACTGCAATCTGCATCGTCTCGGCGGGAAACTGGAAAGCAAAACGCTGGAAGGCTGGGGCTATGATTATTATGTCTTTGATAAAGTTAGCTCCCCGGTTTCTACGATGATGGCCTGCCCGGATGGCAAGAAAGAGAAGAAATTTGTCACCGCGTATCTGGGCGATACCGGAATGCTGCGTTACAACAGCAAGCTGCCGATCGTGGTGTATACGCCAGACAATGTGGATGTGAAGTACCGCATCTGGAAGGCGGAAGAGAAGATTGACAACGCGGTAGTTCGCTAAACACAGCGTAACGCCCGTCGGTCGGATAAGGCGGTTACACCGCACCGACATGCAACGCCCGAGCCGGTTGCCTGATGCGACGCTGGCGCGTCTTATCAGGCCTACGCCGCGGTTAAGTGCTGCAACCGCCAAGTCGGATAAGGCGGTTACGCCGCATCCGACATCCAACGTCCGAGCCGGTTGCCTGATGCGACGCTGGCGCGTCTTATCAGCATACGCCACATCCGGCATACCATGCCGAATGTGGCACATCATTACAACGCAATATCCGCGACTTCTTTTTGAACGGGTTGCGGTTTCAACTGCGGTTTCGGCGTACTGTCTGCCGCCTGCGGCTTGTCGTATTTCAGCCCCAGCACTTCGCTGGTGTACTGCAACTCACGTTCCGTTGCTGCCACATCACCATTCAGCTTACGTCCATAAGACGGAACGATCGCTTTCAGCGTGGCCTGCCATTGCGGGCTGGAAACACGATCACCAAACACTTTTTCCAGCAGATTCAACATAATCGGTGCGGCGGTTGACGCCCCCGGCGATGCCCCCAGCAGCGCAGCAATGGTTCCTTGCTGGTCACTGACCACTTCTGTTCCCAGACGCAGTACGCCGCCTTTGTCGGCATCACGCTTGATAATCTGTACGCGCTGCCCCGCTTGCCACAAACGCCAGTCCTCTTTTTTCGCCTGTGGATAGTACTCTTTCAGCGCTTCAAAACGATCCTCTTCACTCAACATCACCTGACTAATCAGGTATTTCACCAGATCGAAATTATCCAGCCCGACGTGCATCATCGGCATCACATTAGAGGTGGTGGTGGAACTCATCAGATCCCACAACGAACCGTTTTTGAGGAATTTGGTTGAGAAGGTGGCAAATGGTCCAAACAGCACTACGCGTTTACCGTCCAGAACACGGGTATCAATATGCGGAACCGACATCGGCGGCGTACCGACAGATGCTTTACCGTAAACCTTCGCCAGATGGTGATTAACCACGTCAGGGTTTTCCGAGACGAGGAACTGACCGCCCACCGGGAAACCAGCGTACTCTTTCGCTTCCGGGATACCGGATTCTTGCAAAAGCTTCAGCGCCGCACCGCCCGCACCGATAAAGACAAATTTCGCGCGAATGTTCTGTACTGTGCCATTTTTCAGATCGGCAATGGTGACGGTCCAGGTGTTGTCGTCATTACGTTTGAGGCCGCGGACTTCGCTACTGAGTTGCAGCGAGAAGTTAGATTTTTTCTGCAAGGAAGCAATTAACTGGCGAGTGATTTCACCATAGTTCACATCGGTGCCGATTTCTGTACGTGTCGCAGCCACTTTCTGCTGCGGATCGCGTCCTTCCATCACGAGTGGCGCCCACTCTTTGATTTGCGCGTGATCTTCGGAGTAACGCATACCGCGGAACAACGAACTTTGTTGCAAGGCCGCGTAACGGGCGCGCAGGAAGTTGACGTTATCTTCGCCCCAGACAAAGCTCATGTGCGGAACGGTATTGATAAATGAACGCGGAGTACGCAGCACGCCGCGCTCGACCTGGTGCGCCCAGAACTGGCGGGAAATCTGAAATGCTTCGTTAATGGCGACTGCTTTTTCGATACTGATGCTGCCATCGGCGTTTTGCGGAGTGTAGTTCAGTTCCATCAGTGCAGAATGCCCGGTTCCGGCGTTGTTCCAGCCGTTCGAACTCTCCTGCGCAACACCGTCCAGGCGCTCCACCATGGTCATCGACCATTCAGGCTCCAGCTCGCGTAAATAGGTCCCCAACGTGGCGCTCATAATGCCGCCGCCAATCAACAGTACATCAGTTTCCTGCTCCTCGGACGCTTTCGCTTTTGCCGCCATCGAAACGGCATTAAGCCCCACGGCCATCGAGAAGAGCATGGCAGTCACTTTTTTCATCTTGTTAATGCCTTACTTTTAGTCGCTTTATTGCAGGTGAGATTTGCGCGGCATCAACGGTAACACTTAAGTAACAACATTTAAATAATGTTTATAAATTATATTCTAATTTTAGAAACATTATAATTTCGTTGATTAATTATAGGGTTATTAGAAACGAAGGGATTTTTAGAATATTGACCTGGCGGCAGCAGTCCGCCAGGTCAGCGTCGAAATATTATGCCGTCCGGGCAACGGCATCACGCGAAGCAGCGTCACGCTCTTCGCCGGTCAGCTCGCTAAGTTGCCCGTTGCGCATTTCCAGCAGGCGGTCGGCGTGGATAAAGTAATGATCATCATGACTGATGGCGAAAATAGTTTTCCCCATCTCCTGCATCAGCGGCAGCAGCACCTGATAAAACTCACGGCGGAAATGTGGATCCTGATCCGCCGCCCATTCATCCAGCAGAATAATATCGCGTTCTTCTGCCAAAGCCAGCAACAGCGCCACGCGTTTTTTCTGCCCTTTCGATAACTTCAGGTTAACAATACGCCCGTTACTTAACTCAAGCTTATGACCCATTTTCAGCTGCGCCAGCCACTTCTCAACCAGTTGCGGGTTAGCAGGTTTGCCCTCCGGCCCCAGCAGTTGATCAAATAACCAGACATCGGTAAACACCGCCGAAAACAGTTTGCGATAATCTTCCGGTTGTTCGCCGCTGACAGGTTTGCCATCCAGCAAGATTTCGCCGCTTTGTGGCTGATACAACCCAGTCAGCAACATCGCCAGCGTCGATTTTCCACTACCGTTGCCACCAATCAGAAACAGCAGCTCGCCACGTTTGATGGTGAGATTAATCGGCCCAACGGAAAACGCGTTATCCTGATAAGCAAACGTAACATTACGCAGCTCAAGCGTTTGCCAGTTGGGAAACGCCTGCGGACGCGGAAACTCCGCTTTGAAAGGTGCGAGCGCGAATTTGTTCAGCTTGTTAAACGCCACCTGCGCCGTCAGCAGCGTCGGCAATGCGCCAACCGCCGAAAGCAGTGGCGTACGCAGGAATAACAGCGTCAACGAATAGGTCGCGGCAACGTTGGTATCAGCCCAACCCAGGCTATTTGCCATCCAGAATACCAGGCCGATAGCACCCAGCATCATAATGTTCGACCAGTTCACGGCACTTAGATGGAAGGTGTCTGCGCGGATAATATGATGGCGATACTCTTGCGCATCAGGAATGTAGAGATTGTTAAACACATACTCGGCGCGCTCACGGTTCAGAGTCAGCTCTTTGCGCCCTTCGAGTACAGTTTGAAAATCCGAGTACAGTTTGTCTTCGGTTTCACGCAGAGTCGCCATATGCTTGTACACCCGCGCCACCAGTACAAAACCGCCCCAGATGGTAACTGCCATCCAGATAGCCGTTACCAGCAACATTTTGCCCGACAACATCCAGAGATACGCCGCTGAACCGATAGTGAGAATGATCCCCTGCACCAGTTCCGGCAGACGCACAAAAGCAATGGTGATATTGCGCACATCGCTGGTTAACCCCGCCAGCAACGAGGCGCTACCAAGTTGTTCGATACGCTCGACGTGGGTATCCAGTATCCGCTTGATAAATTCGCTACGCAGTCGGTAAACGAAGTGATGGCCCAGCGTAGTAAGTGCCAGTTGCGATCCCAGTGTTACCGCCATTAACAGCAGCAATAAACCCAGAAACTCCGGCAACACCAGCAGACTGGTATCCGCCGTTTCGATAAGGCGCTGATTGATAAAAGCAATTAAGCCAATGCCTAATGCCGCACTGGCGAGGCTTAGCGCCATCACACTGATAAATGGCCAGCGATACTGCCGCCAGACAAGTACAAGAAGTTCCATGCAGAAAACCCGGACAATGAATTACAGCCCGCAGTTTAAACATCTCCGCGTGCACAGCAATAATAATTCTTATTTTTATTCTTTTTTACCTGCCTGACGGAATGTCAGGTTGTAGCGGCAGTCGGCGGTGAGTGGATGAAACCCTGCTTTTAGTGGTTGAATACCGTGATAAAACAGCCGTGATTCACCGCCCCACACCACCACATCGCCATGTTCCAGCAACAAACGTTTGAGCGGATCATTTCGTTTCAGGCCACCAAATTGAAAAATCGCGGGTAAGCCCAGAGAAACAGAAACAATTGGCGCGCGCAGATCCGGTTCGTCTTTATCCTGATGCAGCGACAGTTTCGCGCCTGGGGCGTAGCGGTTGATAAGGCAAGCGTCAGGCTGGAAATCTGGATAGCCCGCTGCCGTGGCCGCGCGCCGACATAAATCATAAAAACTTTGCGGCATGGTAGGCCACGGTTGATTTGTTTGCGGATCAATGGGCGAATAGAGATAACCTTGCCGATTGGTCGTCCAGCCCAGATGCCCACAGTTGGTCATCGCCACCGACATGGTATATCCGCCAGGAGTGACCATCTGGCGAAACGGCGACTGGCTGGCAATGCCACTGATATCGTGCATCAGTTGTTCCGCAACGTTAAAAGCAAAACGGCGCAAAATCACCGCGCCGGAAGCCAGCGATTCGTGCCACGGTTCAGCATCAGCAAACAGATCCAACATTACCTCTCCTCATGATCAGCTTCGCGGCGCAGCAAGTGCGCTTTGCGCGACACGCCCCAGCGGTAACCAGAAAGTGCGCCATCACCGCGTACTACCCGATGACAAGGGATAATAATAGCTAATCTATTGGCGGCGCAGGCACTGGCTACGGCGCGAACGGCTTTTGGTTTGCCAATCGCGTTCGCCAGTTGCTGGTAACTCACCGTTTCGCCACAAGGTATAGTGCGAAGCGCCTGCCAGACTTGTTGTTGAAAAGCGGTGCCGCGAATATCCAGCGGTAACGTCAGCGGCGTATCGCGGTTATTGAGGCTGGCGATAACCTCACGTATATGTTGCTGAAACGTCAGGTCAGCTGGCGCGTTGTCAGCGGCAGGAAACATCTGACGGAGTTCGCTAATCAACGTCCCGTCATCGTCGCCCAGCAGAATCGCGCAAATCCCCCGCTCGCTTTCCGCCACCAGGCAACGCCCCAGTTCACAATCGGCCAGCGCATAACGCACAGCCAGGTTTTCGCCACCGTGACGAAACTGTTTAGCCGTCATACCCAACGTTTCGTCGGCTTTGCGGTAGTAACTGCTGCCGTCGGGGAATCCTGCGTTCAGAATTGCCTGGGTGACACTCTCCCCTTTCGCCAGCGATTCGCGCAAGCGACGAGCGCGCCAGGCCTGTTGCCAGGCTTTTGGCGTCATTCCGGTGGTGGCTTTAAATAAACGATGCAGATGGAATGGACTCATCGCCACCTGGTCGGCTAAGGCTTCCAGCGTTACAGGCGTTTCCTGTTCCAGCAGTCGACACGCGTGGGTGATTTTATCCAACCGGTGTTGCTGGGCATTGGCTTTATCAGGTTGGCAGCGTTTGCAGGGGCGAAATCCGGCAGCAAGCGCTTCGCTGGCATTTGCGTAGAAGGAGACGTTTTCCCGCAAGGCATGTCTCGCGCGGCAAGACGGACGGCAAAAGATACCCGTGGTGCGCACGGCGAAAACGAATTCGCCGTCGGCATTCGGGTCGCGGGCTAAGACCAATTGCCAGCGTTGATCGTCAGTTAAGCGTGTGGCGTTTTTCATAATCAGCTCCCTGGTTAAGGATAGCCTTTAGTCTGCCCGGTCACCATCACGCAAAAACCAACAATCTTGCGCTTTAATTTTTTTCGCTCACCAGGAAACTTTTAAACTGCGGCGACATCCAGGTTTTAAAACTATCGCCTTCTTTGGTGATCATATAAACCGCCAGCCCTTCCCGGCGAACGACTTCTTTGGCTTTCTCTGGCCCGAGCACCATTAGACCTGTATCCCAGGCGTCAGCTTCCAGCGCCGTCGGAGCAATCACCGTCACGGATACCAGATTATGTTCGATAGGTCGTCCGGTTTGCGGATCGATAACATGGGAAAGGCGTTTGCCGTCCAGTTCGTAATAGTTACGGTAGCTGCCAGAGGTGCTGATACCGTGGCCGTTGATATCCACCACCGCCTGAACTGCGTTTTCTTTATCGGTTGGTTTTTGAATCGCCACTCGCCACGGTTGGCCTTCGCCATTCATACCGCGGCTGTTCAGCGCACCACCCACCGACACCAGATAGCGGGAAATCCCTTCCTGCTCCATCAAGCGTGCCAGATGATCGGCTGCATAGCCTTCGCCGACGGTGGAGAGATCGACATATAAATCCGGAAGATCTTTTTGCAGGTACTGCTGATGATACTGATTGATGACCGTCAGGTGCTGTAAGCCGGTTTTGGCTTTCATTGCGTCGATCTGTTCCTGGCTCGGAATTTGTACCGGTTGTTGTTCCGGACCAAAGCCCCACAGATTCACCAGTGGCCCGACAGTAATATCCATCGCGCCATCGGTCTTTGCGCCAATACGTAGCGAAGTGGTGATGATATCGGCCATCGCTTCACTTACCGGCCACGGCGACAAACTTTTCGAGTCGTTAAAGCGCATCAGCGCGGAGTCTTTTTTATAGGTCGAAAGCAGCTGATCGTCAGCGTCCAGCTGGGTCTGAATCTTCTCTTTAAGTTCAGCACTACGTTTGGCGTCAATGCCCGGGATGCTGGCACGCCAGAAGGTTCCCATGGTTTTACCTTCAAGAACAGTCACTTCAGTAGCGTGGGAGTTGGCGGTTTGTGGTTTTTGATCGCAACCGACAAAGAAGAGCGTGGCAGCCAGCAATGCCACGCGGGTAAAGTTTATTTCCATATGTGATTATCCTCATGCGAACGGTCGCAAGAGTACACCAAAAAAACGCGTTTGTACGCTGAAAACAATGAAAAAAGGGCCCGAAGGCCCTTTGTCGATAGAAATCGAAATTAGAACTGGTAAACCAGACCCAGAGCTACGATGTCATCAGTGTTGATGCCAGCAGCGCGGGTGAACTGGTTGTCGTCCAGCAGGTTGATTTTGTAGTCAACGTAGGTGGACATGTTTTTGTTGAAGTAGTAGGTAGCACCAACATCAACATATTTCAGGATATCTTCGTCGTCGTAGTTACGACCAGCAACGACACCCAGGTTTTTACCTTTAGACTGCAGGTATGCTACAGACGGACGCAGACCGAAGTCGAACTGGTACTGAGCAACAGCTTCGAAGTTCTGTGCTTTGTTCGCCCAACCCAGGGAACCTACGCGAGTTGCGTTGTAGGTCTGGGTGTACTGAGCAGCCAGGTAGATGTTGTTAGCGTCGTATTTCAGACCACCAGTGTAGGTTTCAGCACGGTCGCCGTTACCGATGTAAGCAATGCTGTTCTGATCATCAGTACGTTTGGAGCTGGAAACTGCAGCACCGATACCGAAGCCTTCGTAATCATAAGTGATAGAACCGCCGACACCGTCGCCGTTCTGACGCAGAGCGCCACGACCGTTGTTGGTCATGCCTTCGCCGCTTACGCTACCGTTTTTGCCCTGGTACTGAACTGCAAAGTTCAGGCCGTCAACCAGACCGAAGAAGTCGGTGTTACGGTAGGTCGCGAAGCCGTTACCACGCTGCTGCATGAAGTTGTCAGAACCGTAAGTATCGCCACCGAATTCTGGCAGTACGTCGGTCCAGGAAGTTACGTCGTAAACAACGCCGTAGTTACGACCGTAGTCGAAAGAACCGATGTCCTGGAATTTCAGACCAGCAAATGCCACACGGGTCCAGGAGTTGTTTTCGCTTTCCGGAGCGTTGCCCTGGATCTGATATTCCCACTGGCCGTAACCGGTCAGCTGGTCAGTAACCTGAGTTTCACCTTTGAAGCCAAGACGCATGTAGGTCTGGTCGCCATCTACAGACTTGTCGTCAGAGAAATAGTGCAGGCCGTCTACTTTACCGTACAGATCTAATTTGTTGCCGTCTTTGTTGTAAACTTCAGCAGCATTTGCTGCGCCTGCTACCAGCAGAGCTGGGACCAGGAGGGACAGTACTTTAACTTTCATGTTATTAACCCTCTGTTATATGCCTTTATTTGCTTTTTTATGCCACTGCATACTGATTAACCCTCATTAATCAGTCGGCAGGTCCATTCTCCCCAAAAATGCAGAATAATCCAACACGAATATGATACTAAAACTTTTAAGATGTTTCAAATATCCACATAGGTATTTCAAAATGTAAATGTGATGGAACTTTTTCAAATTCTAATGGTTGAGCAAATAACGCACTAAACATCAAGTAAGATTATTTCAACCTTTAAAACAATAACTTAATCTTAAGTCTTTGACCGCACTGAATGTTAAAACAAATTCTTCACTCGCAACTAAAATATCTCTCGCTATCATCATTAACTTTATTTATTACCGTCATTCATTTCTGAATGTCTGTTTACCCCTATTTCGGCCGGATGCATCGCATCCGGTTTTTTTTACCCTTCTTTACACATCTTTTATTTTCCTGTGCTACCGTAGCAAAATTATAACAATCGTTAACTATTTCGTAAAAAACGACAACAATTACCGACAAAATCTATCTGCACTATTTTCCTGATAATTTTCTTCATGCCTGTGGGTTATTTGTACATTAACAACGCATTTGTACATTTATTTACCGCAGCGCAAAATGTGAAATATCGTCGGCTAATGCCTTAACATCAATCAGGTAAGAGTCTGGAATTTCACACTGTACCCTTTATACTGCCCTATCACTTTGCGAAGTTTTAACAGGTCATAAACACGAATGCGTCAGAAAGAGACAACGGCCACGACCCGCTTTTCACTCCTACCGGGGAGCATTACCCGCTTCTTTTTACTGCTGATCATCGTGTTACTGGTGACGATGGGTGTAATGGTACAAAGCGCCGTTAACGCCTGGCTGAAAGATAAAAGCTACCAGATCGTTGATATTACCCATGCCATACAAAAGCGCGTCGATACATGGCGTTATGTGACCTGGCAAATCTACGACAACATTGCCGCGACGGCCTCTACCTCCTCCAGCGAAGGGTTGCAGGAGACACGCCTGAAACAGGATGTCTATTATCTGGAAAAACCGCGCCGCAAAACGGAAGCCCTGATCTTTGGTTCTCACGACAACTCAACGCTTGAAATGACCCAAAGAATGTCCACTTATCTGGACACATTGTGGGGCGCAGAGAATGTACCCTGGTCGATGTACTATCTGAACGGCCAGGATAACAGCCTGGTTTTGATCTCCACCCTACCGCTAAAAGATCTCACCTCGGGATTTAAAGAGTCGACCGTCAGTGACATTGTTGATTCTCGTCGCGCAGAGATGTTGCAGCAGGCCAACGCCCTGGATGAACGCGAAAGTTTTTCTAACCTGCGCCGCCTGGCCTGGCAGAACGGACATTATTTTACCCTGCGCACCACCTTTAACCAGCCGGGGCATCTGGCGACGGTAGTCGCTTTTGATCTGCCTATTAATGATTTGATCCCGCCGGGGATGCCGCTGGATAGTTTCCGTCTGGAGCCAGACGCGACAGCTGCGGGAACCAATAATAATGAGAAAGAAGCGACGGATAGCGTCAGTATCCACTTTAATAGTTCGAAGATTGAAATCTCTTCGGCGCTAAACTCCACGGATATGCGTCTGGTCTGGCAGGTTCCTTATGGCACATTGCTGCTGGATACGTTGCAAAACATTCTCCTGCCGCTGCTGCTGAACATCGGTTTGCTGGCGCTGGCGCTGTTTGGCTATACCACCTTCCGCCATTTCTCTGGCCGCACCACCGAAAGCGTACCCAGCACGGCAGTGAACAATGAACTGCGCGTTTTGCGGGCCATCAATGAAGAGATCGTGTCACTGCTGCCGCTCGGCCTGCTGGTTCACGATCAGGAATCGAATCGCACAGTAATAAGCAACAAAATTGCCGACCACCTGCTGCCGCATTTGAATCTGCAAAACATCACCACTATGGCAGAGCAGCATCAGGGCATCATTCAGGCGACGATCAATAACGAACTGTATGAGATCCGTATGTTCCGCAGCCAGGTCGCGCCGCGTACACAAATCTTCATTATTCGCGATCAAGATCGCGAAGTACTGGTGAACAAGAAACTCAAGCAGGCGCAGCGTCTGTACGAGAAAAATCAGCAAGGCCGGATGGCCTTTATGAAAAATATTGGCGATGCACTAAAAGAACCTGCTCGCTCCCTGGCGGCAAGCGCAGCCAAACTCAACACACCGGAAAGCAAACAACTGGCGAATCAGGCTGATGTGCTGGTGCGCCTGGTCGATGAAATCCAGTTAGCAAATATGCTTGCCGACGATAGCTGGAAAAGCGAGAGCGAGCTTTTCTCCGTGCAGGATTTAATTGATGAAGTCGTGCCTTCCGTGTTGCCAGCCATCAAGCGTAAAGGTTTGCAGCTATTGATTAACAATCATCTAAAAGCACACGATATGCGCTGCGGCGATCGCGATGCCCTACGCCGTATTTTGCTGTTACTGATGCAATATGCTGTCACCTCAACGCAAATGGGGAAAATTACCCTTGAGGTTGACCAGGACGAATCTTCCGAAGAACGTCTGACTTTCCGCATTCTGGACACCGGAGATGGCATAAGCATTCATGAAATGGATAATTTGCACTTCCCGTTCATCAACCAGACCCAAAGCGATCGCTACGGTAAGGCGGATCCGTTAGCATTTTGGTTGAGCGATCAACTGGCGCGCAAGCTAGGCGGTCATTTAAACATCAAAACGCGCGACGAGCTTGGTACACGTTATTCCGTGCATATCAAAATGCCCACTGCGGAACCGGAAGTAGAAGAGGAAGAAGAGCGTTTACTGGATGATGTTAGCGTGATGATGGACATAACTTCCGCAGAAATTCGGAATATTGTCACTCGCCAGTTAGAAAATTGGGGGGCAACCTGCATCACACCGGATGAAAGATTAATTAGTCAAGATTATGATATCTTTTTAACGGATAATCCGTCTAATCTTACTGCCTCTGGCTTGCTTTTAAGCGATGATGAGTCTGGCGTACGGGAAATTGGACCTGGTCAATTGTGCGTCAACTTCAATATGAGCAACGCTATGCAGGAAGCGGTCTTACAATTGATCGAAGTGCAACTGGCGCAGGAAGAGGTGACAGAATCGCCTCTGGGCGGAGATGAAAATGCACAACTCCATGCCAGCGGCTATTATGCGCTCTTTGTAGACACAGTACCGGATGATGTTAAGAGGCTATATACTGAGGCAGCAACCAGTGACTTTGCTGCGTTAGCCCAAACGGCTCATCGTCTGAAAGGCGTGTTTGCCATGCTTAATCTGGTACCCGGCAAGCAGTTATGTGAAACGCTGGAACATCTTATTCGCGAGAAGGATGTCCCAGGAATAGAAAAATACATCAGCGACATTGACAGCTATGTCAAGAGCTTGCTGTAGCAAGGTAGCCTATTACATGAACAATATGAACGTAATTATTGCTGATGACCATCCGATAGTCTTGTTCGGTATTCGCAAATCACTTGAGCAAATCGAGTGGGTGAATGTTGTCGGCGAATTTGAGGACTCTACAGCACTGATCAATAACCTGCCGAAGCTGGATGCGCATGTTTTGATTACCGATCTCTCCATGCCTGGCGATAAATACGGCGATGGCATTACCTTAATCAAGTACATCAAGCGCCACTTCCCAAGTCTGTCGATTATTGTTCTGACCATGAACAACAACCCGGCTATTCTTAGCGCGGTACTGGACCTGGATATCGAAGGGATCGTTCTGAAACAAGGTGCGCCGACCGACCTGCCGAAAGCGCTCGCCGCGCTACAGAAAGGTAAGAAATTTACTCCGGAAAGCGTTTCTCGGCTGTTAGAGAAAATCAGTGCTGGCGGTTACGGTGACAAGCGCCTCTCACCAAAAGAGAGTGAAGTTCTGCGCCTGTTTGCCGAAGGCTTCCTGGTTACCGAGATTGCTAAAAAGCTAAACCGAAGCATTAAAACCATCAGTAGCCAGAAAAAATCCGCAATGATGAAGCTGGGAGTCGAGAACGATATCGCTCTGTTGAATTATCTCTCTTCTGTGACGTTAAGTCCGGCGGATAAAGAGTAATTTCCCGCATTCCCGATAAACTCCGATTACCGGATGCAGCGTAAACACCTTATCCGGCCTACAAATCCCATTATTTCAATGGATTTCGATAATGTAGGCCAGATAAGACGCGTCAGCGTCGCATCTGGCATTTGCACCGATTACCGGATGCAGCGTAAACGCCTTATCCGGCTTACGATTCTCGCGCTTTCCTGACCCTCTCGGCATACATCGTCAGCGTCTGTTTGATGACATCCAACGTCACTGGCTTAGACAGACAGCTATCCATACCGGACTCCAGACACCGCTGTTTCTCTTCAGCCAACGCATTGGCCGTTACCCCTATTACCGGCAACGTCAGTCCCAGCTGGCGGATACGTTGCGTTAACCGATAGCCATCCATATTCGGCATGTTGACATCACTTAACACGATATCAATGTGATTCTTACTAAGAACATTAAGCGCATCAACACCATCATTCGCCGTCTTACACTGATAGCCCAACGAGCCAAGCTGATCGGCCAACAGACGACGGTTAATTGGATGATCGTCCACGACCAGAATCATCATATCGTCGTTATTGCTGACCACTTTGTCGGTCGACGGCAGAGAGTTAGCAGGATCGTCGCTCTCCATTTCTATCAGATAGATGCGCGCCAGCAATGTCGGTAGCTCGTGCGGAGCTGCCACACTGTGTACCCATTCACCAGGCGCTTTCTCAAGAGGGATACCGATATGGCGACGACAGAAAGTCACAACCGCCCTGCCCTGCCATTTTTTACTCATCACATCATCGGTGATCAACACATCTTCGGAAGTCGGCTCCTGCCCTTCGTATGTAGCAACGACTATGCCGCTACGCTGCAAACTGGTTTCAAGGAACTGACAGAGCGACGCATTGCGTACCGCCAGCCAGCAACGTTTACCCGTTAATCCTTCGACACCTTTTTTCTGCGGATACTGCGCGCCATACAGTGGAATACGCACCGCAAACTGGCTGCCCATTCCCGGTTCAGAATCCACCGAGATGTCACCGTCCATCATGCTGATCAGTTTTTCACAAATCGCCAGCCCCAGACCAGTACCCTGGAAGTTACGCTGTACGCCCGTCCCTACCTGGAAGAACGGATCAAATAACCGCACCACTTCTTTAGCTGGAATGCCCACCCCGGTATCGCGTACGCGAATAGAAAGATAATCACCATCAACGCGAACATGCAGAACAATGCAGCCGGTATCGGTAAATTTAATAGCATTACTCAACAGGTTGGAGATCACCTGCTGTAAGCGCATTGGGTCGCCATTGAGCGCCATCGGTACATCTGGCTCAATAAAACAGTACAAACCAAGTTGCTTGCGTACCACCAGCGGCAAATAGTTGGCGGTGATGTGGTTCATGACTTCGCGCGGTGAAAACTCGCGAGGTTCGATTTTCAACTGTTCCGATTCAATCTTCGAGAAATCGAGAATGTCGCTAATAATTTTCAATAACAGGCTGGAAGAGTTATTCATTGCCGTCACCAGACGGTCGACACCTTTTGGTAACTCTTTGGTTTGTAATAGATCCAGGTTGCCGATAATGCCATAAAGCGGCGTTCGCAGTTCGTGGCTGACGGTAGCAAGGAACATCGATTTTGACTGGCTCGCCTGTTCTGCTGCCTGCGCCATTTCTTGCAGCGACTCTTCCATCTTCACACGTGAAGACACATCTACCAGTACGCAAATTGCCACGTTTTCATTACGATAGCGCGAATGAACAAAGCTGATTTGCAGGTTGGTATTGTTACTGGTAAGGACATCGACAAAATTGACCTGCTGGCCACAAATAATTTGCGTCAGCCGTTGGCGATCCTCATGCGTAAGCATGTTGAGATAGGTATGCGCCAGTTCGTTACTCAAAATATTAACGCCATCGACAGTTCGCAAAATGCAGATCCCCACAGGCGCTGAGGCGACTATCTTGCGGTTAAACTGCTCATGCTCTTCCAGTCGCTGGGCGTCACTTTCCGCCGGAATAAAAATACGTCGCTCATACATCCGTGCGAGGGTAAACAATGCAGCACCCGCAATCACGTTCAGCAAAATCGCGTTAAGTATCAACATGCGAATACGTTCCAGCACCTGATCAACAGGCACGGAATAGACAATACTTAGCGAAGACGGCGGTAGATTTTTTTTCAGCACCAGCTCACGGAAACCTGGCGTATAGCCAAACCAGGATCGCTCCTGCATCCAACGCGGTTCGGCTTTAATCTTACTTTCCGGTCCGGTCAGCGAAATCAGGGTATGGCCATTTTCATCAAGAATGGTGACGCCCATCGGCAACGTCCCCGGCAGGAAGAAGTTCTCCATCCGAATTGTCTGTTCTACGCCTAAAAGCGCTTGCAAACGGTTTGCCAGATAAACCGGCGTCAGCGCGTAGAAATATCCCACCCCAGGACGCGGCCCTTCACTGATCCAGAAAAGATTACTGCCACTGTCATCCTGTGGCGCGTTACGATATTTGTTAATGCGTTCATGCAGGGCTTTCAGAGCGGTGTCACGTTCGACGGGCATATCACGCAGGCCAAAGTTAGCCATACAGAGGTTATCGCTGCCGATTAAAAACACGCGGTTGAGATCGTAAGCCGCAGAGAAATTATCGCGCCAGTAGCGCATAAACCACGCCAGTGACTCCAGGGAGCCTCGCCAGGTATTGCTCATTGCGGAACAATCGGAATCAGCAAACAGCGGTTCGAAAACCGGCACATCTGCTTGCGTTTCACGCCCACGCGGAGAAAGCACGCCGTTTTCCACGGATAAGCGATTTTCAGCAATGTACTTCAGCTCTTTCATGACATCAGAGGTGCGCTGAATAAACCGCTGGGCCTGATCGGAGCTCAGATTAAATTCCTGACGAATCTCAGATTCTCGTTGATGTAAAGCGTTGACGATGTAAAACACTGATGAAAAAGCAATCAACAGCCAGATCAATAACGCCAGCGCTCTGAACATGTAGCGCGAGACTTTCAGGGTTGTGCGAAAAGAAGCAAGGTATTTCAAAGGGGCGAAGCTCCGCCTCAGGTGACCGATGGAGTGTGGTTAAGGTAGCGGTAAAAGCGTGTTACCGCAATGTTCTGTCTTCTCTGGAATATGATACACCGCCGAGAAATCATTACCTTAACCCCTGATAATCGTCGTTTGCCTGAAAAACCAACCCGGATACCCAGCATGCACTCTCTGAAGTGGTTGTACCCACGTCGTCTGCGCAACCAGCTCATTATGATGGCAATCCTGATGGTCATCATTCCGACGCTATCTATTGGTTATATCGTAGAAACTGAGGGTCGGTCAGCGGTCTTATCTGAAAAAGAGAAAAAATTAGCGGCAGTTGTGCAGTTGCTGAACGCCGCACTGGAAGAACGCTTTGCGCTTTACCAACATCTGCCTCGTGAGGCACGCATCCAGGCACTGAATCATGAGTTGGCTCCCATCACTGAACGTATTACCCGAGCATTTCCCGGTGTCGGGGCTGGCTATTACCACAAAGGACTGGATGCAATTATCACTTATGCCCCGTCGGCACTCTATCAAAGCAATGTAGGTATTAGCATCACCCCGGATCATCCCGGCAATATCGTTATGCAAACCAACACGCCACAACTCTTTTCCGGCAGGCAAGTCCGCGGCGATATTATGAATTCCATGATCCCAATAGAACGCCAGGGCATCGTGCTTGGTTATATATGGGCGAATGAATTAACGGAGGATATTCGTCGTCAGGCATGGAAAATGGACGTGCGGATAATCATTGTCCTTTCTGCCGGGCTGCTGATTAGTCTGCTGTTGATTGTGCTTTTTTCCCGTCGTTTAAGCGCCAACATCGATATCATCACCGCGGGTCTGTCGACGCTAGCGCAGAATAATCCTACGCAATTGCCACCGCTACCTGGCGAACTAGGGCAAATCAGCCGTTGTGTGAATAACCTTGCCGATGCGCTTCGTGAATCGAAAACACTCAATGACCTGATTATTGAAAATGCCGCCGATGCCGTGATTGCCATTGACCGACAAGGCGATGTGATCACCATGAATCCCGCAGCGGAAGCCATTACCGGATACAAACGTCACGAGCTGGTAGGCCAGCCTTACGCCACGCTATTTGCCAACACCCATTTTTATAGCCCTGTCCTCGATACGCTGGCGCACGGCATTGAACATATGGCACTGGAAATCAGCTATCCCGGACGCGACCGAACCATTGAAATCAGCGCCACCACCAGCCGAATCCATGACGGACATGGCCAAATGATTGGCGCTTTAGTGATTTTTTCCGATCTGACGGCGCGTAAAGAGGGCCAGCGGCGACTGGCGCAGACGGAAAGACTCGCCACCCTGGGGGAACTGATGGCGGGCGTAGCCCATGAAGTGCGCAATCCTCTCACCGCCATCCGGGGTTACGTGCAAATCATTCGCCAACAGACTCCCCAGTCAGAGCACAAGGAATATCTCTCAATTGTGCTGAATGAGATTGATTCCATTAATAAAGTTATTCAGCAGCTTTTGGATTTTTCCCGTCCGCGTAAAAGCCAGTGGCAACAAGTGTATCTCAATGCCTTGATCGAAGAGACGCTGATTCTTGCCCAAACCTCCGGCGTACAGGCACGGATCGACTTTATTACAGAGCTTGATCCTTCACTCACTGCGATCGTGGCAGATCGAGAACTACTCAAGCAGGTAATCCTGAATATGTTGATCAATGCCGTGCAAGCTATCACCGCGCGCGGGGAAATCCGCATTCGCACGTGGATGTATACGGCTAACCAGCAGGCGATCACCATTGAAGACAACGGCTGCGGCATCGACCTGTCACTACAGAGAAAAATCTTTGATCCCTTCTTTACCACCAAAGCGTCCGGTACGGGACTTGGCCTCGCCCTAAGCCAACGAATTATTAATGCGCATCAGGGCGATATACGCGTCGCCAGCCTCCCCGGCTGTGGTGCCACATTTACCCTTATCTTACCGATTGATCCGCAGGAAAATTTGCCCTTATGAATGCTGTTTACCGAATCCTGATTGTCGACGACGAAGAGAATGTGCGTCGTATGTTGTCCACCGCATTTTCTTTGCAGGGTTATGACACTCACTGCGCCAGTAATGGACAAGAAGCCTTGCCCCTTTTCACCCGTGTGCAGCCGGACGTAGTGCTGATGGATATCCGGATGCCGGAAATGGATGGCATCAGCGCGTTAAAAGCGATGCGTGGTCACAACCCTCGTACGCCCGTTGTCCTTATGACTGCGTATGCGGAAGTCGAAACGGCGGTGGAAGCCTTACGCAGCGGTGCGTTTGATTACGTAATCAAACCGTTTGATCTGGATGAACTGAACCTGGTCGTGCAGCGCGCATTACAGCTGCAGTCAATGAAGAAAGAGATTCGCCAGCTACATCAAGCGCTAAGCGCCAGTTGGCAGTGGGGCCACATATTAACTAACAGTCTGGCCATGAAGGAAATCTGCAAGGATACGGCAAAAATCGCCCTCTCCCAGGCCAGCGTATTAGTCAGCGGCGAAAGTGGTACGGGTAAAGAGCTGATCGCCCGGGCGATCCATTACAACTCCCGACGCGCCAATGGGCCATTTATTAAAATTAATTGTGCCGCGCTACCAGAATCCCTGCTTGAAAGCGAACTTTTTGGTCATGAAAAGGGCGCATTTACTGGTGCACAAGCGCTACGTCAGGGGCTTTTTGAGCGTGCCGACAGCGGAACGTTATTCCTGGATGAAATAGGTGAAATGCCATTGGTATTGCAGGCCAAATTATTGCGTATTTTACAGGAAAGGGAATTTGAACGGATTGGTGGTCATCAAACCATCAAAGTCGATATTCGCATTATTGCCGCTACCAATCGTGACCTGGACGCGATGGTAAAAGAAGGGACTTTCCGTGAAGATCTCTTTTATCGCCTTAACGTAATTCATTTAATATTGCCGCCGCTTCGCGAGAGACGTGAAGACATTTCCCTGTTAGCCAACCATTTTCTGCAAAAATTCAGTAGCGAAAACCAGCGCGATATTATCGAAATAGACCCCAGCGCGATGTCGTTGCTCGCCAGCTGGTCGTGGCCAGGCAATATCCGAGAGCTTTCCAACGTCATTGAACGCGCCGTGGTAATGAACTCAGGACCGGTGATTTTTGCAGAAGATCTACCACCACAATTTCGCCAGTCTGTAAGCCTGAATAGCGATGCGAAGAGCACTCCAGTTGGCGAACGCAATCTCAAAGAAGAGATTAAGCGTGAAGAGAAACGGATCATTATTGAAGTGCTGGAGCAACAGGAGGGAAACCGTACCCGCACCGCACTGATGCTCGGTATCAGTCGCCGCGCGTTAATGTACAAACTGCAAGAATACGGTATTGATCCAGCTGGTACGTAAGACAAAAACTGCTATGCAGAAATTTGCACAGTGCGCAAATTTCTGCATAGCAGTGTATTACCTCCTTCCCTCCTTATTTTTTTAATTCCCTTTTTTTCAATACATTAGAAATCGACATCGAATAACTTCATTCTGGCACTCCCCTTGCTATGCCTTCTGTGTACCCACAACGGTGTATTCAAGAGGGATAAAAAATGAAAACAAAATTGATGAGCATAGAGGACGCCGCCAGCTTCTTTCGTGATGGCATGACCATTATGGTTGGTGGTTTTATGGGAATTGGCACGCCTCCCCGCCTCGTTGAGGCATTACTGGAGTCCGGTGTCAGGGATCTGACATTAATCGCCAATGACACGGCATTTATTGATACTGGTACTGGCCCGCTGATCGTCAACGGTCGGGTCAGCAAAGTCATCGCTTCACATATCGGCACCAACCCGGAAACCGGACGGCGTATGATTTCTGGCGAAATGGAGGTCGTTCTCGTACCGCAAGGTACGTTGATTGAGCAAATTCGCTGTGGCGGTGCCGGACTTGGTGGTTTTCTCACCCCAACCGGTGTCGGCACCGTCGTCGAAGAAGGCAAACAAACGCTCACCCTCGATGGCAAAACCTGGTTGCTTGAACGTCCATTGCGGGCAGACCTGGCGTTGATCCGCGCCCACCGTTGCGACGCACTCGGAAACCTCACCTACCAACTCAGCGCCCGCAACTTTAACCCCCTGATTGCTCTCGCAGCAGACATCACGCTGGTGGAACCCGACGAACTGGTCGACACTGGCGAATTGCAACCTGACCACATTGTCACCCCCGGTGCCGTTATCGACCACATCATCATTCCGCAGGAGAGCAAATAATGGACGCAAAACAACGTATTGCGCGCCGCGTGGCGCAGGAACTTTGTGATGGTGACATCGTTAACTTAGGGATCGGTTTACCCACAATGGTCGCCAACTATTTGCCGGAGGGTATTCATATTACTCTGCAATCGGAAAACGGCTTCCTCGGTTTAGGCCCGGTCACAACAGCGCATCCAGATCTGGTTAACGCAGGCGGACAACCGTGTGGCGTTTTACCCGGCGCAGCGATGTTCGACAGCGCGATGTCATTTGCGCTGATTCGTGGTGGTCATATTGATGCCTGTGTACTCGGTGGCTTACAGGTCGATGAACAAGGCAATCTCGCCAACTGGGTCGTGCCAGGAAAAATGGTGCCAGGTATGGGTGGTGCGATGGATCTGGTGACCGGATCGCGCAAAGTGATCATTGCCATGGAACATTGCGCCAAAGATGGTTCAGCAAAAATTTTACGTCAATGCACCATGCCGCTAACCGCGCTTCACGCAGTTCATATACTGGTGACAGAACTGGCGGTGTTCCGCTTTATCGATGGCAAGATGTGGCTCACTGAAATTGCCGAAGGTTGTGATTTAGAAACTGTGCGTGCCAAAACTGAAGCGCAGTTCGCCGTCGCTGATGATCTTTTGCTCCCACAGGGGGCGCTATGATCGGTCGCATCTCGCGTTTTATGACGCGCTTTGTCAGTCGCTGGCTTCCCGATCCCCTGATCTTCGCCATGCTACTGACATTAATCACCTTTGCAGTAGCACTCTGGCTAACGCCACAAACTCCAGTCAGCATGGTGAAGCTCTGGGGCGACGGCTTCTGGAATCTGCTGGCATTCGGGATGCAGATGGCGCTCATCATCGTGACCGGACATGCACTCGCCAGTTCTGGTCCGGTGAAAAGTTTGTTACGTACTGCGGCGTCAGCAGCCAAAACGCCTACCCAAGGGGTCATGCTGGTCACCTTTTTTGGTTCCGTCGCCTGCGTAATCAACTGGGGATTCGGTCTGGTGGTTGGCGCAATGTTTGCTCGCGAAGTTGCACGTCGGGTACCAGGCTCCGACTATCCGTTGTTGATCGCTTGCGCCTACATCGGCTTTCTCACCTGGGGCGGTGGTTTTTCCGGCTCAATGCCGCTACTGGCAGCAACACCGGGGAATCCCGTTGAGCATGTCGCCGGGTTAATTCCGGTCAGCGATACCCTGTTTACTGGCTACAACATCTTTATCACCCTGGCCCTGATTATGGTGATGCCGTTTATCACCCGCATGATGACGCCTAAGCCTTCCGACGTGGTGAGTATCGATCCGAAGCTGTTGTTGGAAGAAGCGGATTTCCAGAAGAAGCTCCCTGCAGACGCCCCACCTTCAGAGAAACTGGAAGAAAGTCGCATCCTGGCGTTGATTATTGGTGCTCTGGGCATTGCTTATCTGGTGCTGTACTTCTCCGAGAAGGGATTCAACATCACCATCAACACCGTCAACCTGATGTTTATGATTGCCGGTCTGTTGTTGCATAAAACGCCGATGGCCTATATGCGGGCGGTAAGTGCGGCTGCGCGCAGTACCGCCGGGATTCTGGTGCAATTCCCCTTCTATGCTGGGATCCAGTTAATGATGGAACACTCCGGCCTCGGTGGCCTGATCACCGAATTTTTCATCAATGTCGCCAACAAAGATACCTTCCCGCTGATGACCTTTTTTAGCTCTGCGCTAATTAACTTCGCCGTGCCTTCTGGCGGTGGACACTGGGTTATTCAGGGGCCATTCGTCCTTCCTGCCGCGCAGGCGTTAGGGGCCGATCTGGGTAAATCAGTCATGGCGATTGCTTACGGTGAACAGTGGATGAACATGGCACAACCGTTCTGGGCGCTACCTGCACTGGCAATAGCCGGGCTCGGTGTCCGAGACATCATGGGCTATTGCATCACCGCCCTGCTCTTTTCCGGCGTCATTTTCGTCATTGGTTTAACGCTGTTCTGACGGCAACTCATAAAAGGAAGAAAAATGAAAAATTGTGTCATCGTCAGTGCGGTACGTACTGCCATCGGTAGCTTTAACGGTTCTCTCGCCTCCACCAGTGCCATCGATTTGGGGGCAACGGTGATTCAAGCCGCCATTAAACGCGCGAGAATCGATTCACAACATATCGATGAAGTGATTATGGGGAACGTGTTGCAAGCCGGGCTGGGGCAAAACCCGGCGCGTCAGGCGCTGCTAAAAAGTGGACTAGCTGAAACGGTGTGCGGATTCACGGTCAACAAAGTGTGTGGTTCAGGTCTGAAAAGCGTGGCGCTTGCCGCACAAGCGATTCAGGCAGGTCAGGCGCAGAGCATCGTGGCGGGTGGAATGGAGAACATGAGTTTAGCGCCCTACTTGCTCGATGCAAAAGCACGCTCTGGTTATCGACTGGGAGACGGACAGATTTATGACGTAATCCTGCGCGATGGCCTGATGTGCGCCACCCACGGTTATCACATGGGGATTACCGCCGAGAACGTTGCCAAAGAGTATGGAATTACCCGTGAAATGCAGGATGAATTGGCGCTACATTCACAGCGTAAAGCGGCAGCCGCCATTGAGTCCGGTGCTTTTACAGCCGAAATCGTCCCGGTAAATGTTGTCACTCGGAAGAAAACCCTCGTCTTCAGTCAAGACGAATTCCCGAAAGCGGATTCTACGACTGAAGCGTTAGGCGCATTACGCCCGGCCTTCGATAAAGCAGGAACAGTCACCGCCGGGAACGCATCTGGTATTAACGACGGTGCTGCCGCTCTGGTGATTATGGAAGAATCTGCAGCACTGGAGGCTGGCCTTAAACCACTGGCACGCATTAAAAGTTATGCCAGCGGCGGCGTGGCCCCCGCGTTGATGGGAATGGGCCCCGTTCCCGCCACGCAAAAAGCGTTACAACTGGCGGAGCTACAACTGGCGGATATTGATCTCATTGAGGCTAATGAAGCGTTTGCTGCACAGTTTCTTGCTGTAGGGAAAACACTGGGCTTTGATCCTGAGAAAGTGAATGTCAACGGTGGTGCCATCGCGCTCGGGCATCCTATCGGTGCCAGTGGTGCTCGTATTCTGGTCACACTATTACATGCAATGCAGGCACGCGATAAAACGCTGGGGCTGGCAACACTGTGCATTGGTGGCGGCCAGGGAATTGCAATGGTGATTGAACGGTTGAATTAACGAACAAAAACGCCCGATAGCGAAAGTTATCGGGCGTTTTCTTGAACATCGGCAGCGAAGGTAACCCCATTAATCACCAGTCAAAACTTTTCACCAGCGTCAGCTCGCCAGCATTACGCATCGGTACAATAAAAGTTTCCTGTTTCTCATTGACCGATCCTTCATCGGTGATCAGTGTCAGTTGGGCGGTAGTTAATTCCGTTTCACTGCGCCCGCCGTAGTAGTTGATATACACCTGATAGCGCCCGTGAATCGGCGCTGGCATGGCGAAAATCTCTGGTCCGTACCCCGTCGTGACATCCATATCCAGTGCACCACTGTTTTTCAGCACCGTGTTACCGTACCAGGCATGTTCACCGTCAGGCGTAACGACATGAAGATCGAGGTCGGTATTATCCGTATCCCACGAGAGAACCAGCCGTAAACGCGCGCGGATCACTCCAGCGCCCGGCGTTGAGTAAAACTGCATTTTTTGTCGGCTTTGCCCATCTGGGCTGATGACCTGCACGCTGTTACTGCCTTCCGTGAAAATATAAGGGCGCGCAAAAGAACCATCTGACTCAATTCTCTGCGGCATACTGGCACCGTTGACCACCAGTCGCCCCTGCTGGACTTTGCCCGCCGCAGCATAATTCTTTATTTTGCCGCGGATCTGAGCTGAGATATTTTGATCATCTGCCATGTTGACGGACGACGCCGGGTAATTGATCGATTGTGAAAAACTGGCATCTTCGCCCTCTGCCGGATTCCAGCCAGAGAGCGGTGCATCAATCTCGACTTCCTGCACACCTTCACTGTGAGCGACAGGCGAAAGCGCCACCAGTAACAACGGAAGAAAAATCTTTCGCATAGCATTAGTCCATTAATAATTGTCGGGTCAGCGTTTCGATATAGTTCTCATCAAGCCCGGTGGGATAACCATCAAAGGCCAGGTGCAGATACTCATGGGTTAAATCCAGCCGATCCTGAAGCGTAAAGAAGTCACGAATAAACAGCCGTTTCTGCTGCCGATCGGTATAGGGGAAACCTGAGACTAAACGACAGACCGCAAACACGTCTGGTTCGTTGTACCCCGTCTCGCCTTGTAATATACGCCGCCACTGCGGCATTTTTTTCGCCAGCCAGGCTTTCGCTTTGGGTAATAACTGGCAGGTTGAGCGTGGCGCTCCCCAGCGGCTAAGGCTGTTGTCGGGATAAGCAAACGCGAGTATCTGGTCGTAACGCTCTCCCTGCCCCGCCTGGGCCGTGGCTTGCCGCCAGGAAAGCGTGCCTTCGGTAGCGCGACTGCCATGATAATGAACCGGATCGCCCGCATAGATGAGATCCTGCGTCCAGGCGGTCATCGTTCGCGCCCCCGTGGTGGCTGGCGAAGCAGAAACACGCTGCGTGGCGCTGCTGTCGGGAATGGTCAGGCAATCGCCTTCCCGATTGGCGTTTTGCTGTAAAAAAGTGCGAATCGCCACGGTCATGGCTTTCGCTGCCTCAGGGGGCGTACTTTTCGCCTCGCGATCCAGAACTCTGGCAACGTACTCTTCACGATCGAGATGCGACTGTAATTTCAGTTTGCCCTTCTCCGTCAGTAACGTCGTCTCACCACGGCTAACAAACGTAATGTGGTTACCATTGGCGAACGTCACACGATAGCGCCCATTGAGCACACCAGGTTTTACTGCCGTCGTGCTCTTTTCCTCAGTGACTTTCTTCAACGGATAGCGAGCAAACAGATCCACCAGTACACATTGCCCGCTGGCAACTTGCGTCGGCACAGGCAAAACCTGATTAAGTACCGTCGCATAACGGGTCAGTACTGTCTTGCTGGTGCCACCACCTGCAACCCACAGCGGCGTGCCATCAGTTAACCATCCGGCAAAACCACCCTGGCGGATTTCCTGTTTATCATCGGCAAACCAGCTCCAGGTTTTCACCCGCACACGACTACCGAGCATAGACGCAACACCGATTTTCGCCTCGTCCAGCACAACATCCAGTAAGACTTCCTGAGCTTTGTTTTGCGCGGGTAAAGTCGCTAATGAATCAAGCAGCGATGTAACGGTTACCGACGTTTCTGGTTTCAGCGTAGAAAGAGATGCTAACCACGCCGGAGCCTGACGCTGTTGCCAGTATTGCCCCCATACATCCGCGCTAATGTGCAACCGCTGCGGTGCAAAATAGAGTCCGCAGGAGCGTACCAGCGCGGTATCGCGCGTTATGCTCTCCCCAGCCTGGCAACAATAAACTTCCTCCGGGGAGTTGCCGCGACACTGGTATGGCTGCTCCGGTTGATGGGTATCCTCCAGCCAGGCGTAAACATACAGTTTCCACAAACTCCCTAACGGCGTGGTGAGCGTGTCAGGTAACGTCGAGACATTTGTCACGCCTGACGACGATAACTGATACAGTTGGTCATGCTGCGCGCCCCGCAGCGCCAGTTGTAACGGCGTCTCCTGTGCAAACGTCGGCAGGGTAACCAGCGTTAATAGCCAAACGACTCTGCGCCAGTTCACTTATTTCACCTGCATTCCGGTCCATTCGCTACCTGCCGCAACGCTTTGCTGCGCAGGTGCATAGGAACGCACATAGCGAGCAGGCGGCAGAACGAATTGCCCTTTTTGCGAGAAGCGCAGCAGATGGCGGAAAGTGACCGTTCCCGTCAGTTCTTTCACCGGCACCATATAGGCCAGTTCGCCCATTTCATTACGCGCTTTTTCCAGCGATTGCCCCTGCTGTTTCGCGGCGTTGGGTTTATTGACCGAAATGCCCCACGTTTTCCGTTCAACATCGGCTCCCGGCGGCAGTGGGACTTCCACCTGACCGTAGCGCAGAACTGCATCCTGCTCGCTGGTAAGCGTGATTTCATCGAGATACAGCGCATCGCTGTTAATCTCATTGCTGGTCACCGGCTGCAACGTAAAACTCATTTCTTCATCACCGGGGATAAGCCGATACAACTGGCGTTCAACGGTCACCGGAATATTACTTTGTTGAGCCGTTTTTGCCGGTTCACGCCAGCGGACCTGCACGTTTTGCGGCGGTAATTCGTCACCAAAAGAGAGAATTTCCGGCACGCCCTGACCAACCCAACGCCAGTATTCGCCCCCTCCGGTTAACTTATGTTTGGCCCATGCACCCGCAGGCACAGGTAATACAACCGGGGACATCGTCGCCATATATTTCGCCAGCCAGTTCATGGCCAGCGCGCGCTCAATAGTGGATTGCTCAGCGGTCAAACCACTTAAAATAGCGGCCGCCTGGGTGGTGTCGCCACCGCTATTGAGCAGCACAACCGTGTGCGCCAGCGGCTGATTGCTGTTTGCCGCTTTATCCCACGCATATTGCTGAACCTGTGGCATCACAGTGGACTTCAACTGCGCTTTTTTCAGCAACGTCATGGTTAAGACGTTTGCCACCGCATCTGCCAGCGGAGATTCCGGTGTATCGAGGATCAAACTGTCATTGATATCGCTGGTGTCTTCCTCAGAGAAATCTTCTGTTTTAGTTCCGCGCCGGGCGATAGCTTCATCCAACCCTTTCAACAACGTTTTGCACGGCAGATTCATCTCCTGCGCCCACGCCAGCACCAGCGCCCGATGCAATAACGGCATGTTATCCGCCTGCTCCGCGTAGCTGTCGAGCATATGTTGCCAGTATTCCGGTTGTTGCGTTACGCCGAGCGCCTGGCTGGCCTGCCAGTCGGCGTACCATGCCCATGCCGTGAGGAATGCATCGCCATTGCCATCTTCACCCCACCAGGTAAAGCGCGCTCCTGGCCCCGCCAGTTGCATCAGCCGCAGACGGTTATCCTGAATCATCTGACGAATGTCGTTAGCGGCGGCACTTTGATGATCGGCAAGCGAACGCCAGGCAAGACTGAGCGGGATCAGACGGCTACCGGTGTTGATCACGCCCCCCCAGGGTTCCTCTATTAACGCATCAAGATTGTTGCGGAAAATCTCCTGCGGTGTTTCGCTACTTTGCAGCCGGATATTACTCGCCTGCTCGGGCAACATCAGCGCGTTATCGCCACCGCCGAGCATGACGTTTTTCTGCTGTTCAACGGGCCAGCTGTTATCAACAAAAGACAGTTTTGTGCTAATGCTGTCCTGCACTTGCCCATTTTGTTGCAGTTCTGCGCTTAACAAGCCAGATTGCTGAATGTTCTGCGCCAGCGAAATATAGTTCGCCCCCTTATGCAGTGTCAGCGTCTGGCGCATCTCGTCGCCCGCAAATTTACTCACCAGCTCTACCGGTTCGTTATCCTGCTGACTGAAGATAAACAGCCCTGCCGCTGGTTTGTCGCCAAGGCGATAGACCAGCGGCATACTCCACTTCATGTAGAGATTTTTTTCCGAACGCAGATAAGCACGCCCCTGCCCGACCAGTCCGTCGCCGTTCATCCCTCGAGCGGTAATGCGCCAGCGCGTTAACGAATCCGGCATCAGGAATGTAAAGTACGCTTTGCCTTGTTTATCCGTGGTTAGCGACGGTATCCATGCCGCGGTATCCACCTCTTCACGCCGTGGACGTTCAAGCATTTTTACTCGCCGCTCGCTGCGGTTAGTCGCGCCAGGCGCAACCGGCTCGCTGGAGAGCGCCTGGTCGTAGCTGATAAATGACAGACTGGAACTGGTGCGTACATTGTTACGTCCCAGCGGATAGAAAAATTTGCCGATACTCGGCGCGATTTCCGGTTGCAGCGCGTAGATCATTTCATCGACCACGCCAACCGTTAGCTGCGCAGAAACAGGTTTACCTTTCAGCGACGAGGTTAATTCGACATTGACCAGTTCACCTGGCTGGTAATGGGTTTTGTCCGTTTTCACCCGGATATCCAGCTGAGGAACGGCAACTTTGATCCCAGCATTCTGAAAACTGTACTGACCGTTACGGGTATACAGCACCGAAAAAGTGATGTTAGGCGCAAAGGAATTGCTCACCGGAACGCGGGCTTCATACTGGGTATCGTTTAAGCGTTGTAGCGTCAGCCAGTTTGCCGGTTGCGATAGCAGCGACTGCTGTTCCACGCGATCGCGTTCCAGCGTCAATAACGCTTCATCAATTGGCTCCGGGAAGGTAATCAGCATCTTCGCGGTTTCGCCTGGCTGGTACAGCGTTTTATCCGCCACGATATCTACCGTACCAGTATGCGCCGTGCTGCCCTTACCGCTGACTGCATGACTTAACCCAGCGAGAATTAAGCCGTCTTTATCGCGCAATGTCAGATTGTAGTTGCCAGGTTTTTCGAAATTAACGGTGAAGGATTTACCGCCTGACGGTAGCTCTCCGCTATGGCTCGTGCGGTCTTCGAGACGCAACCATTCATACGTAACAGGAACCTGTTTTGAAGATTCCAGCGCGGTATAACGGAACACAACCGACTCGCCGCTATTACTGTATTGTGCGGCGGTGCTTAGAGAGTAATGCGCCAGACCGCGTTCAATGAGGATCTCTTTGGTTGTGGTAACACGATATGCCGCGCCGTCGCTGGCGGAGACGGTCAGTAAATAGCGGCTCGGTTTATCTGCTGCGGGAAGATTTAACGCCACATGACCGCTGGCGTCTGAAACTGTTTCACTGCCTTCAAGCGACACAGGGAAGCGCCCGGCATAACGCAAATCGTTACCGACCATCGAAAGTTGTTGGGCGCGCAAACTTAACTGCACGCGGGCATTTTTTACCGGCTCGCCATCCGGGTAGAGCAGTTGCAGTTTGCCGCTGACCGCTTCGCCAGTTTTGAAATCTTTTTTGTCGAGAGCTAAACCAATTTCGAAATGTGGTTTGATGTAGTTTGCCACGCGAAAACTGCTGCTATAGACCTGCTTGCGGTAAGCCAGGCGTAACTCATAACCTCCGGCAACGGCATTTTCTGGCAGGCGGAAACTCCCCTGCCCGCCATTACGCGCATCAAGCGTGACATCGACGGTTTGCAACAGGCTGCCGTTGGCGTCCAGCACTGAAAGCTTCGCCGGTGCGCTGACGATAGGGGATGAATGCAACGGATCGTGAAACTCGCGGCCCATCACTTTAACATCGACACGGTCGCCTGCGCGATATAGCGGGCGATCGGTAAAGATATACAAGCGGGTATTGTAGATTTCGCTTTCGTAGAAGAAGTTCTCGGAGACAAAAACGCCGCCTTCAGCATCCTTACCCAGAATGTATGAACGTTCAGGCGATATATGTTGTAACTGCAAGGTGCCGCTGTCATTGGTGACGCCTCGGGTCATCACGCCAAGACCGTCAGTCCACAGGATTTCTGATCCAGGCTTCGCTTCCCCCTGCTTTTTGCCAGCGGTCCATACCAGAAGCTCGTTACCCGACACTTTACTCAACGCCACGGTATTGGAGACAAACACCACCGTTGTTGCCCGATAACCACCCACCATCGCTTCGACGAGATACAGCCCCGGCTCTTGTTTGCCGAGAGGGATATAGATCTTGCCCGGCTGCGGCGAGATGAAGTTACTGGATGCGCCTTCCAGTTTTACCCCTTGCTGCGGCTCAACCGGTTTTGCCTGCCATAGTGGATAACGGAACTGTTCCACCAGTGGATATTTCTTCAGCGGTGAAAACTGGCTGTTTTGTACATAACGGGAAGGTTTGATGATGGCATTGCCGAGCTGCAATTCCGGTAATGCCTGGGTCACATTCTGCCGTGACTGATAAGAGAAAGAACGCTGCATGACACGGCGAGATTTGCCGTACCAGTTATCCCACAGCCAGGTTAGCGTATTGTTCAGACCGTCACCCAGATACTGCGGTTGTACTACAATGCGGTGCAGGTTTTTCTGCTGACGCAGAAATGCCATCGGATCAGGAATACGATACAGGCGAACATCCACGCCGCCGTACTCTTCCATCTGATAACGTTGATAATCGCGCCCCGGCGCTTCCAGACGTACTTTCGCCTCTTCGCTGCTGCTAAAACTGCTGTCAGCGAGCAAAAAGAACGTTCCCCCGGCTGGCGGCGCATAGTTGCTGGAAGGAAGCGAATCGTCAGCATTAACAAGCCCCGCCCCCACAAGAGACAGGCACAGGCAGGCCGCTATTGCGCCAGAAAATTTAAACGATAAATGCCAATGAAATTGGGATTGGAATCGTTGGGTATCCATCGGGTGTCCTTCCATGTCATAAGTTGTTGCAGACTGACTGCGCGCATTCCGTTGTCAGTTTTCGTGGCGCTTCCGGTGTGGTAGATGACGTAACGCCCCATCCAGACCATTAAGTGCTGGGCATCGCCCTGATCGAAAAAAAACATATCGCCTGGCAGTGCCTGGTTTATGTCCTGGCCAATAAACTGGCTGTTGTACTGAATCAAATTAATCGCGGTCACATAAGGTCCGGTTTTCCCGTTCCCCTGGTTCCAGTTTTGTGCCAGTTGTCGTTGCTCAGGTGTTAGCGTCATTTCTGGCGGTAGATACTGGTTTGACAGACCGTTACTTTTTAGCCATTTGCTATCGTGAACTTTCAGCGACTCGTTCGCTGCAAAGCGCACCAGACCTGCGCAATCCTGCTGATACCAACGTGGGCTTGGCCCCTGGCGTAGCTGTTCCTGCGCAATGCGCACAAACCAGGCACGAAATAGTCCCGATTGTTCGACATTCAGCATTTCGCTATGAGCAACAAAACAACACAGCCAGCAAATCAGTGCCAGCAGTCCACGCCTCATAATGGCTGCCAGTTGATTGGTAACCATTGCCAGGCGGCGCCCGGTTTCATCTGGTCCAGCTTCATGACATAACGAGGCTGTTGCGATAAAGCGTCCAGTTTCGGCATTAATAAAGTTTGTGCGGCGTTATAAAAAACCGGTTCGAGATTCTTCGGCAGACTGGTCAGCGTTTCGTTACGCAGCAGTTTCGCCATTCCTTGTGGATTGATATAGACCGGAACGACGCCATCAGTGGGTATCACATCCACCATTGCCGGGCGGGTTTTATTCAGTGTTTGCAGCGCGTTATTAACCAGCGTGTCATCGAGGGAGAAAAGCAGCGTTTTGTTTTGCATCGCCAGCGACACGCGGAAAAAATAATCCGACATTAATTGATCTGGTTGCGCTGACTGTGATTTCGGATACTGACCGTATCGGGAACTCACTTCGCGACGCCAGATTTGCGCTTCGCCCTGCTGAGTTTGAGTTACCGGTAATACGCCTTCTGGCACTTTGCTTTCACGAGCACCAATATTTTGGGTAAACAGTTTCCCTGGCAATGGCGCCTGTTCGTCAGTGCCATCAAACTGACCAACAAACAGCGGGGTTTGCAGTTTTGAATCCTCATACCAGCACAGCCCGGCGGCACCATCTAATGCCCCATTCAACTTGTCGTTTTCCTGAGCGATTTGTGAGAGCATTTCTTCAGCAATACCGTGCGAGTAAGGCACCGCCACGCAGAAGCTGGCCCCGGCAGGCATACTGCTCCATACCGGCGTAAAATCGAAACTGGCATCCACGCTAGCGGATTCATCATTTAACGCCAGAAAGCTATGCCAGCCGTCGTTGCTCATTTCGAAGCGTACGCCAGCAAAAGAAGGCATTAATCGCTGGTAGCCAAAACCCAGCAAATTTGCACTGACCACGATGCGCTGGCGTACTGGCGTTTTTTCGGCAGCACGCTCTTCCAGACCGAAGCTGGCTTGCCAGCGTTTTTTACCGCTCAACAAATCACTTGCGATCGCCGTGGCTTCGGTATCCTGCTGGTCATCTTTAAACAACATATCCGTGCTGGAAAACACCAGCATCTTGTCCTGATATGTCGCGAACATCAGGGCATTATTGCCGTTATAGCGCAACTGATAAACAGGGATGGTTTCACTATTTAGCTTAATACTACTGATTTCCGTCTTACTTAACTGGCTGTCGCTGGTAGCAGCAAATAGCAATGGCTCCAGCAACTTGCTCAAGCCACTACGCTGGATAAGCACCATATAATGTGAAAGATGGCCTTGTTTATCGTGCCACAGTGCCGCCTGCGCGGGCTGGTCTAAGAGCGACGAAAAGAGCTTATCTTTCAGCGTGAGATCGTGTTCATAGACAATGCGGCGAATACTGCCTTCAATGCCCAGACGATCGGCATGATTCTGATAATAGAAAACGAAATCTTCACTCAGGACATCGTGGAGAAAAGGAATAGTAAGGAGATCTTTGGGAAGCTGGCTTAGAGAGTCGCTATCGAGAAAGAGGTCAGGCTCATTGAGATCGATTTGCAAATTATTGTGCACTACCAGCGGCGACAACGTTTTTTCTGGACCGCTGCCAGTGTATTGCAATGCCCAGACGCCCGCGGAAAGGAGCGCAACAACACCGACACCTACAAGGCCATAAAACTGCCAGCCTTTCGCCTTTTTTTCACCGCTCATTGCCACATTCCTTGTGTATAACCGTCATTTTTGACGAACGAACCCGCCCTTTAGCGCGCCCTAATACGACAAAAGCCCAGACTTTGCAGCCTGGACTTTTCATTTCGAAGAAGGGATGTTTACTCCCTTCGGTCATGAAGCGATGAAATTATTCTTCTTCCGGTTCGTCGTCAACGTCCACTTCCGGAGCGATTTCATCGTCCCCTTCCGCGGCACTGCCGTCGATGGTATCCAGATCTTCTTCGTCAACCGGTTCAGCAACACGCTGCAGACCCACTACGTTTTCATCTTCCGCAGTACGGATGAGGATCACGCCTTGGGTGTTACGGCCAACGATGCTGATTTCCGAAACGCGAGTACGTACCAGCGTACCGGCATCGGTGATCATCATGATCTGGTCGCAATCATCTACCTGCACCGCGCCAACCACTAAACCGTTACGTTCGGTAACCTTGATGGAGATAACCCCTTTCGTCGCACGCGACTTGGTTGGGTATTCCGCCACTGCGGTACGTTTACCATAACCGTTCTGCGTTGCGGTGAGGATGGCGCCATCGCCACGCGGCACGATCAGAGAGACGACTTTATCGCCTTCGCCTAAGCGAATACCGCGAACACCGGTGGTGTTGCAGCCCATCGCACGGACAGAAGACTCTTTAAAGCGCACCACTTTACCTTCGGCGGAGAACAACATTACTTCATCTTCGCCACTGGTCAGGTCAACGCCGATCAGCTCATCGCCTTCAACCAGTTTGATCGCCACTTTACCGGCGGTACGCAGACGGTTGAACTCGGTGAGGACGGTTTTCTTCACAGTACCGTTAGCGGTCGCCATGAAGACTTTCACGCCTTCTTCAAACTCGGTCACCGGCAGGATCGCGGTGATACGTTCGTCCTGCTCCAGCGGCAGCAGGTTGACGATCGGACGACCGCGTGCACCACGAGAGGCTTCCGGCAACTGATAAACTTTCATCGAATAGACACGACCACGGCTGGAGAAGCACAGGATATGATCGTGAGTGTTCGCCACCAGCAGTCGGTCGATAAAGTCTTCTTCTTTAATACGTGCGGCAGATTTACCTTTCCCGCCACGACGCTGCGCTTCGTATTCAGAAAGCGGCTGATACTTCACGTAGCCCTGGTGAGAGAGCGTGACGACGACATCTTCCTGGGTGATCAGATCTTCCAGGTTGATATCTGCGCTGTTGGCGGTGATTTCAGTACGACGTTTGTCACCGAACTGTTCACGAACCAGCTCCAGCTCTTCGCGGATCACTTCCATCAGACGATCGGCGCTGCCAAGAATACGCAGCAGTTCCGCGATCTGATCCAGCAGTTCTTTGTATTCGTCGAGCAGTTTTTCGTGCTCAAGGCCAGTCAGTTTCTGCAAACGCAGATCCAGAATCGCCTGGGCTTGCTGTTCGGTCAGATAGTACAGACCATCGCGCACGCCGAACTCTGGCTCCAGCCATTCCGGACGCGCAGCATCGTCGCCAGCACGTTCCAGCATCGCGGCAACGTTGCCCAGCTGCCACGGATTAGCAACCAGCGCGGTTTTCGCTTCTGCAGGCGTCGGCGCATGACGGATCAGTTCGATGATCGGGTCGATGTTTGCCAGCGCCACGGCCAATGCTTCAAGGATATGCGCACGGTCGCGAGCTTTACGCAGTTCGAAAATGGTACGACGGGTCACCACTTCGCGGCGGTGACGAACAAACGCCGCGATGATGTCTTTCAGGTTCATGATCTTCGGCTGACCATGGTGCAATGCCACCATGTTGATACCGAAAGAAACCTGCAACTGGGTCTGGGAGTAGAGGTTGTTGAGCACCACTTCACCGACCGCATCGCGTTTCACTTCAATCACGATGCGCATGCCGTCTTTGTCAGACTCGTCACGCAGCGCGCTGATGCCTTCCACACGTTTTTCTTTTACCAGTTCCGCAATCTTCTCGATCAGGCGCGCTTTGTTCACCTGATACGGAATTTCGTGGACGATAATGGTTTCACGCCCGGTTTTGGCGTCAACTTCCACTTCTGCGCGAGCGCGGATATACACCTTGCCGCGACCGGTACGGTAAGCTTCTTCAATACCGCGGCGACCGTTAATGATTGCCGCCGTCGGGAAGTCCGGGCCCGGGATGTGTTCCATCAGCCCTTCAATGCTGATGTCTTCATCATCGATATACGCCAGACAACCATTGATGACTTCCGTCAGGTTGTGCGGCGGGATGTTGGTTGCCATACCTACGGCGATACCGGAAGAACCGTTCACCAGCAGGTTAGGAATTTTGGTCGGCATGACGTCAGGAATTTTTTCCGTGCCGTCATAGTTATCAACGAAATCGACCGTCTCTTTTTCGAGATCGGCCATCAGTTCATGGGCAATTTTCGCCAGACGGATTTCCGTATAACGCATTGCCGCCGCAGAGTCGCCGTCGATAGAACCGAAGTTACCCTGACCGTCTACCAGCATATAACGCAGCGAGAATGGCTGCGCCATGCGGACGATCGTGTCATAGACCGCCGAGTCACCATGGGGATGGTATTTACCGATTACGTCACCAACGACACGGGCAGATTTTTTATAGGCTTTGTTCCAGTCATTGCCTAGTACGTTCATGGCGTAAAGTACGCGACGGTGTACCGGCTTCAGGCCATCTCGGACATCTGGCAGCGCACGGCCAACAATGACCGACATCGCATAATCCAGATAGGAGCTCTTCAGCTCTTCCTCAATGTTGACCGGTGTAATTTCTCTCGCAAGGTCGCTCATCTAACCGCTATCCCTCTACTGTATCCCGGATTCAAAGGTCGCAAATTATAACACAGCCGCGCAGATTGAGGTAAACCAATACGCTTTATTCACATCCAATGCCTGATATACTCGATTGTCTTGCCAATTACGGAGTAGAAGTGCCAATGAATGCCGAAAAATCGCCGGTAAACCATAACGTAGACCACGAAGAGATCGCTAAATTTGAAGCCGTCGCCTCCCGCTGGTGGGATCTGGAAGGCGAGTTCAAACCACTGCACCGCATTAACCCGCTGCGTCTGGGCTATATTGCCGAGCGTGCTGGCGGTTTATTTGGCAAAAAGGTGCTCGATGTCGGTTGTGGCGGCGGCATTCTGGCCGAGAGTATGGCGCGCGAAGGCGCGACGGTGACCGGTCTGGATATGGGCTTTGAGCCATTGCAGGTGGCAAAGCTGCACGCGCTGGAAAGCGGTATTCAGGTAGAGTACGTACAGGAAACCGTGGAAGAACACGCGGCAAAACATGCCGGGCAGTATGATGTGGTGACCTGCATGGAGATGCTGGAACACGTTCCCGATCCGCAGTCAGTTGTCAGAGCCTGTGCACAACTGGTAAAACCGGGTGGCGATGTCTTTTTCTCCACGCTTAATCGTAATGGCAAGTCGTGGCTAATGGCGGTGGTCGGCGCTGAATATATTTTGCGCATGGTGCCTAAAGGCACGCACGACGTGAAGAAGTTTATTAAACCGGCAGAATTGCTGGGCTGGGTGGATCAAACCAGTCTAAAAGAGCGCCATATGATCGGGCTGCATTATAACCCGATCACTAATACTTTTAAGCTCGGCCCCGGCGTTGATGTGAACTATATGCTGCACACGCAGAATAAGTAAGGTTGTAGTTGGATTCATCCGGCAACCGTGCCAATGCCTGATGCGACGCTTGGCGCGTCTTATCAGGCCTACAAATGCTCCCGTAGGCCGGATAAGGCGTTTACGCCGCCTCCGGCAACGATGCCGGGCGGACAGCGATTACCATTTCACCGTCATCGACAAAAACCCGGCCGTCTGGGCAAAATCATCGCTTCCTTTCTGCCACGCCACGCTGCCACGCAGCGAAACTCGCTGACTGATATTGCCCGTTACTCCCACTTTTATTTCACCACGCTGCTTCGCCTCATCGTCGCTGATTTGGCTACCATCTTCTTCAATTTCCGTCGAATGGGGATCGTGATAATAATTCAGATCCAACGTTGGCGTGATATGAAGCGCAGTATGCCATTCGCTGTGTAATCCCAGCCGCGTCTGAATATCATCGCCCTGCGATTGTGACACCCGCGCATGGTTAGCGGCGGTAAAATCATCCTGCTGCACGCCCTGATAAATCACCTGCGCCTGCGGTTCAATTAACACACCACGCCCCGGTAACCACTGATAGCCAGCTTCTAGCGAAGCAACGATCCCCGACGAATGGTAATGATCCGCACCATCACCTTGTTCAGAAACATCATTGCTAAACCAGGCATATTGCAGCCAGCTATCCAGCCATGCCCCTTGTTTTTGGCTACCGTGCTGAAACCAGCTTGAGGTCAGCCCAACAGCATAACCGTGGTTCTGGTTATCGGCGCGAGTTCCGGTCATGTTTGAGCGACTGTCCCCCTGATTATCACTGTAGCCACCTACGGCCCCTAGCATCCACTGGCCATCATCGCCCCAGTCTCCGCTTAACAGGTTGCCGCTAAGCTGTACCGTAGAAATGTCTTCATGCTGGGCCAACTGCCCTGCTGCTGTGTAATGATAATCTCCGCCGATAACGCGTAAATTCAGCGTCTGACCATCGCCACCAGCGTGATCGTGTCGCTCCATCATAAACGCCTGATTTGCCGCCCGAAGGTTATTAAAATATCCACCAACTTTGGCATTCAGCACAGGCTGATAAGCGGGTGTTGGGTCGGGCTCAGGCGTGGGATCGGGAGTCGGATCCGGATCGGGCGGTGGCGTCGGAGTGACTTTTTGCGAGCGCAGATACCAGTCATTATCATCTTCCACCAACGTATAGTCGTAAGCGCCCATATTGACGTAGCCGCTGCCCGCCAGACTAAACTGCGCATTGTTTTGAAATTGCGTGGGATCGGCTGTGAAATCAATCACTTTAATGCCTGTAGATGTCGGCTCACCAATCCCGGTAATGGGGTTAACCACCACGGTCGTGTTGCCAGCAGTATTACCGTTCAACACCAGTTGGTCGCTTGCTGAGTCATCGCCGTTTAATTCGCTATCGAGCAGTAGCGTACCGCCGCCGGTATAATCACCGTTTACCGTCAGCGTATCGCCAGCGACGCCATTTTGCAGGCTAACCGCACCGGACGTATTGGTCAGATCACCATTAACCGTCACGTCTGAAAGATAAGTCAGACTGTCGGTTTCCAGGTTGGTATTAAGCTCACCTGTCAACATCACACCATCGGTGGCATTCACCAACGTACCGTCGCCGTTAAACAGCGAGGCATCCAGTGCGGCGGAAGTATCCTGCCCGGTCAGGCGCAAAACAGTACCATCGCTGATGTCGATAGTGCCGCTGGAAGTAACATCAATAGACTGAATATCCTGATCCGCACCAGTCTCGAACGTCGCCCCATCACCGACCCACAGCGATGATGCATAAGGAAAGATATCCACAGCATCGCCTTTCAACGTGCCTTCTTCCACTCGCACCGCCGACTGCGCCGTGCCACTGGCAGTCAGTTCCAACGTTCCTGCACCGGTTTTCGTCAGTGTGGTTCCCGCGTCCTGCTGCTGCCCGCTGCTGTCAGCCATCAGTGCGCCCCACTGCGTGTCTACACCCGCATCCACCATCACTTCACCATCGGCGCGCATTTCGATATCACGTCCGTGGCCTGCCGCATCTGAACGCGTGTCAACGTTGGAGTTAATCTCCATCGTGCTATCTTGTTGATTATCAGTAAAGATAACCTGGCGGTTATAGTGGGTATCACCAAGCTGAGAGTTGTCGCTCACCACCAGCGTACCGGAAGCGATTTGTGTTGTGCCGAGGTATTGATTGTCATTTGCCAGGCTGACCTGCCCGTCACCTGCATCCACCACCACATAAACACCATTATTCCCGTCATCGCCAATATGCAGATCGTCGCCACCGTAAAGATCGACAACATCCTGCTGACCAATCACCGTACCGTCGCTGCCACTGATTTCCAGACCATCGTTCTCTGACGTACCGCTCTGCCAGGTAGTAAAATCGGAGAGATCCAATACGCCGCCATTTAACACGATGGACTGCGGATCGTCTTGCATCTCCGCAAGATCCGTGGCGTTACCCGAAAGCGAGAGGATTGCGCCATCTTCCACCACAATATCGCCGGTCAGCGCCATCGACTGCGCACCCGCCAGTACATAACTCCCGTTTTCAGCAATAGTCAGTTGCCCTTCCCCCTGAATAGTTCCGGCAAAACCGCCCTGGTTGACGGTAACATTGCCGCCAGCGTCAATATTTAAAGTGCCATTCTGAAAACCCGTTAACGAATGTACAAATGTTTGCTGAGTCGAACCGACGTTAAGTTCTGCCTGATTATCTGTTTGTCCGATACTACCAACGCTCAAGCCATAGCAATTTTGTGGATTACTTTGGCACTGACTGTCACCGACATTCATCAGCGAATTATTCCGCCCTAGCGTGACTTCACCGTTTTTAATTCTCATCTCGCCGGTAAAATAATTGTTATCAGCGTTAAGCACCAGTTCGCCCGCTCCGGCTTTGGTAATAACGCCCGTCCCCGCAATGGAGTCGATAGTCCCATCATTTTTTGTACTGCCAATGATCAAGGTTTTATCAGCCGCAACATCAAAACGGATTTCACTTGCCCCTGTATACAGAAAGCCTCCAGCTGCTGCCGAAGCGTCTTCACCATAAGCGGATGCGCTGTTATTCACATCTACTAATACGCCCCCGTTCTGGCTGTAGCTGTCATCAACAGCGATATCAATAAGATAAGGAGAAGTCGTGCTACTGGTATAAATTGCGCCACCATAACCTTCAGCAGTGTTATTTATGAACGAAGTATTGTTAATAATGGTAAATCCTGATGGGTGTGTTTTATCGCTATTATTATCAGTAATATCGATGGCTCCACCATCACCATCACTGTAACTTGTTGATGTATATGCCTGATTATTATCAAAAACAGTGTTATTTAAGTAGACATTATTATTAATCGAATAGATTGCGCCACCTTTACCATCATTAGCAACATTATCCGTAAATACAGCATTGGTAATGCTAAGATCAATATCACCAGCGTCATTTGTTCCCGCAGAGTAGATCGCCCCTCCATACCCTCCAGCGATGTTATTATCAAAAATAACCTGAGTAAGGTTCAGCGTTGAGTTTTCTTTTGCAAAGATAGCTCCGCCATTATTATATTCACCGCTCACGGCATTATTTTCAAACAGAGTCATCCCTGTTCCGTCTTGTGCTGATAATGTGAAATCAGCATCTTGTTGTAAAAATACCGCGCCTCCACTGGCATCATTTGCCATAGAGGAAAAAACAAGCCATTGCCCGTCAGCAACATTCCAGGTCTGTGTACTACCTGAAAGACTTTGATAGCTGGCCCGACAACTGGCAGTCACGTTAACACCCTGACATGAAGCCAGAACCTGCGACGCGGCGTTTGCACGCGTAAACACGCAAGCAACGACGGCTGGGATAATTAATAGATATCCTTTCCTGATAAAAACAATCCGTTTTTTATTCATAATCTGACAGCCTGTGAGAAATAACACGCCATCATTAAAAGACATATTGTGATTGTAGATAATGATTAATTGTAAATAAGAAACATTTAAAACATATATACTAAAATAATACCTTCTAAAAGAAATAAATTATTCCTTTTGATACTGACCAAATTATGAAATAACAATAATTAAAACACATTAAACTGATTAATTCGTTTCTTGTTTACCTGGAATAATCAACATAACAAACTTTTATTTCACATCTGTTGATTAAAAAATACCTGTTCCGTGAACCGCAGCCATTTACATTCGCTCACATCATAAACATAACATTAAGTGCCGACGTTATATGAATTTGTGATGGCATCAATTTTCACCACACCTGACAAAAGCACAACAAATAACCTGGATCAATAATTATCTTAAATTGAGCGTTCAAGAAATCACCGAACGGTTATTTTTAACAAATTTTTCTCTTCCCATTGACTTTCCCGGACACCTTGTCTGACCTAAGGTACGCGGAAGTCGCTTTTTCCTTCCTGAGTTATCCACAAAGTTATGCACTTGCAAGAGGGCCGTTTTCACACTATCTTGCAGTGAATCCCAAACATACCCCCTATATATAGTGTTCGTTGCAGCTTTCCTTACTACAGGTAGTTGCCGTGAAACTATTGCGGAAAGAATTCCAAAAACAGGTACGACATACATGAATCAGAATCTGCTGGTGACAAAGCGCGACGGTAGCACAGAGCGCATCAATCTCGACAAAATCCATCGCGTTCTGGACTGGGCGGCAGAAGGACTGCATAACGTTTCGATTTCCCAGGTCGAGCTGCGCTCCCATATTCAGTTTTATGACGGAATCAAGACCTCCGACATCCACGAAACTATTATCAAGGCTGCCGCTGATCTGATCTCCCGTGATGCACCGGACTATCAGTATCTCGCCGCGCGCCTGGCAATTTTCCACCTGCGTAAAAAAGCCTACGGCCAGTTTGAGCCGCCTGCGCTGTACGACCACGTGGTTAAAATGGTCGAGATGGGCAAATACGATAATCATCTGCTGGAAGACTACACGGAAGAAGAGTTCAAGCAGATGGACACGTTTATCGTTCACGACCGTGATATGACCTTCTCTTATGCTGCCGTTAAGCAACTGGAAGGCAAATATCTGGTACAGAACCGCGTGACCGGCGAAATCTACGAGAGCGCACAGTTCCTCTATATTCTGGTTGCTGCGTGCCTGTTCTCGAACTACCCGCGCGAAACGCGTCTGCAATACGTGAAGCGTTTTTACGACGCGGTTTCCACATTTAAAATTTCGCTGCCGACGCCAATCATGTCCGGCGTGCGTACCCCGACTCGCCAGTTCAGCTCCTGCGTGCTGATCGAGTGCGGCGACAGCCTGGATTCCATTAACGCGACCTCCAGCGCGATTGTGAAATACGTTTCCCAGCGTGCGGGGATCGGCATCAACGCCGGGCGTATTCGTGCACTGGGTAGCCCGATTCGTGGCGGTGAAGCGTTCCATACCGGCTGCATTCCGTTCTACAAACATTTCCAGACGGCGGTGAAATCCTGCTCCCAGGGCGGCGTGCGCGGCGGTGCGGCAACGCTGTTCTACCCAATCTGGCATCTGGAAGTGGAAAGCCTGCTGGTGTTGAAAAACAACCGTGGTGTAGAAGGCAACCGCGTGCGTCATATGGACTACGGGGTACAAATCAACAAACTGATGTATACCCGTCTGCTGAAAGGTGAAGATATCACCCTGTTCAGCCCGTCCGACGTACCGGGGCTGTACGACGCATTCTTCGCCGATCAGGAAGAGTTTGAGCGCCTGTACACCAAATATGAGAAAGACGACAGCATCCGCAAACAGCGCGTGAAAGCGGTTGAGCTGTTCTCACTGATGATGCAGGAACGTGCGTCGACTGGTCGTATCTATATTCAGAACGTTGACCACTGCAATACCCATAGCCCGTTTGATCCGGCCATCGCGCCAGTGCGCCAGTCTAACCTGTGCCTGGAAATCGCTCTGCCGACCAAACCGCTGAATGACGTTAACGACGAAAACGGTGAAATCGCGCTGTGTACGCTTTCGGCTTTCAACCTGGGGGCAATTAACAGCCTGGATGAACTGGAAGAGTTGGCCGTTCTGGCGGTACGCGCACTCGACGCGCTGCTGGATTATCAGGATTACCCGATCCCGGCAGCCAAACGTGGAGCGATGGGTCGTCGTACACTGGGTATTGGTGTGATCAACTTCGCTTACTATCTGGCGAAGCACGGTAAACGCTACTCCGACGGCAGCGCCAACAACCTGACGCATAAAACCTTCGAAGCCATTCAGTATTACCTGCTGAAAGCATCTAATGAGCTGGCGAAAGAGCAAGGCGCGTGCCCGTGGTTTAACGAAACCACCTATGCGAAAGGGATCCTGCCGATCGATACCTATAAGAAAGATCTGGATGCCATCGCTAATGAGCCGCTGCATTACGACTGGGAAGCATTGCGTGAGTCGATCAAAACTTACGGCCTGCGTAACTCTACACTGTCAGCGCTGATGCCTTCCGAGACCTCTTCGCAGATCTCTAATGCTACTAACGGCATTGAACCGCCGCGCGGTTATGTCAGCATTAAAGCGTCGAAAGACGGTATTCTGCGCCAGGTCGTTCCAGACTACGAACACCTGCACGATGCCTATGAACTGCTGTGGGAAATGCCGGGTAACGATGGTTATCTGCAACTGGTTGGTATCATGCAGAAATTTATCGATCAGTCGATCTCTGCGAATACTAACTACGATCCGTCACGCTTCCCGTCAGGAAAAGTGCCGATGCAGCAGTTGCTGAAAGACCTGCTCACCGCCTACAAATTCGGGGTCAAAACGCTGTATTATCAGAACACCCGTGACGGCGCAGAAGATGCGCAGGACGATCTGGTGCCGTCAATCCAGGACGATGGCTGCGAAAGCGGCGCATGTAAGATCTGATATTGAGATGCCGGATGTGGCGTAAAATGTCTTATCCGGCCTACGTCTCGAATTTTGTAGGCCTGATAAAACGCGCCAGCGTCGCATCAGGCTCTGGATGCCGGATGCGGCGTAAAATGCCTTATCCGGCATTAAACTCCCAACAGGACATATTCATGGCATATACCACATTTTCACAGACGAAGAATGATCAGCTCAAAGAACCGATGTTCTTTGGTCAGCCGGTCAACGTGGCCCGCTACGATCAGCAAAAATATGAAATCTTCGAAAAGCTGATCGAAAAGCAGCTCTCTTTCTTCTGGCGTCCGGAAGAAGTTGACGTCTCTCGCGACCGTATCGATTATCAGGCACTGCCTGAACACGAAAAGCACATTTTTATCAGCAACCTGAAGTACCAGACGTTGCTCGATTCCATTCAGGGTCGTAGTCCGAACGTGGCACTGCTGCCGCTAATTTCTATTCCGGAACTGGAAACCTGGGTAGAAACGTGGGCATTTTCAGAAACGATTCACTCTCGTTCTTATACCCATATCATTCGTAATATCGTTAACGATCCGTCTGTTGTATTCGACGATATCGTCACCAACGAACAGATCCAGAAACGCGCGGAAGGCATTTCCCGCTATTACGATGAACTGATCGAGATGACCAGTTACTGGCATTTGCTGGGCGAAGGCACCCACACCGTCAACGGTAAAACCGTGACCGTTAGCCTGCGCGAGCTGAAGAAAAAACTTTATCTCTGCCTGATGAGCGTTAACGCGCTGGAAGCCATTCGTTTCTACGTCAGCTTTGCTTGTTCCTTTGCCTTTGCAGAACGCGAACTGATGGAAGGTAACGCCAAGATTATTCGCCTGATTGCCCGTGACGAAGCCCTGCACCTGACCGGTACTCAGCATATGCTGAATCTACTGCGCAGCGGCGCGGATGATCCGGAAATGGCGGAAATAGCCGAAGAGTGTAAGCAAGAGTGCTATGAGCTGTTTGTTCAGGCGGCACAGCAGGAGAAAGACTGGGCGGATTATCTGTTCCGTGACGGTTCGATGATTGGTCTGAACAAGGACATTCTCTGCCAGTACGTCGAGTACATCACCAACATCCGCATGCAAGCTGTCGGTTTGGATCTGCCGTTCCAGACACGTTCCAACCCGATCCCGTGGATCAATACCTGGCTGGTGTCGGATAACGTGCAGGTTGCCCCACAGGAAGTTGAGGTGAGTTCTTATCTGGTCGGTCAAATTGACTCGGAAGTGGACACCGACGATTTGAGTAACTTCCAGCTCTGATGACCCGCGTTACCTTGCGCATCACTGGCACACAACTGCTGTGCCAGGATGAACACCCTTCCCTTCTGGCGGCGCTGGAATCCCATAATGTGGCGGTTGAGTACCAGTGTCGCGAAGGCTACTGCGGCTCCTGTCGCACTCGCCTGGTTGCAGGTCAGGTTGACTGGATTGCCGAACCGTTAGCCTTTATTCAGCCAGGGGAGATTTTGCCCTGTTGTTGCCGGGCAAAAGGCGATATTGAAATAGAGTTGTGATCGGGTACTAGTGCCAGATGCGACGCTTATGTGTCTTATCTGGCCTACAACGATTACATGGCGTAGTAATACGCTTTCACCTGCTCCCAGTCGTCGGGAGGAATGGGAGATAAATACTTCTCCAGTTGGGCGAAATCATGCTGAGCTGCTTTTTGACGACGCAATCGGCGGCGACTTTTTTCCAGATCAAGAAACCCCGCTTCCGCCACACCCTCCGTTTTCACATAAATATGACGAACGTAGCAACAGCCATGCTGACGCTTGACGCTATGCATTTTTTAAACGCTTGTGCCACCGCGTGTAGCATTGCTTCACGCACATCGTCTGGGTAAGGGGTAATAGCATGTTGTGTATACCAGTCTGCAATACTGATGAAACCGGTCATATCCTCGGTAACCAGTAGCGCCCGCCATTCCCCTTCTCGTTTGATTGCTTCACCAAATACGATTTTCGGCACGATAACGCCCGCGCGCTCCAAATCGTTTATCACCTCAATCTCCCGCACAATCGTCGGGCGTCCAAAGGGATAGCGCAGCGAATGAAAGAGATGCTGAGTCATACGCTTCACATAAAGCTTTTTACCATCGCGCTCTACACACTGCACACCACTCATACCATTGCGTCGATAATTGGGTTCTTCGACCCAGTCTCCTGTGGTCGCCCACCAACGTTCAAATTGTTCGTCTTCCGTTCCTGACACCATTACTTACCATCCGGCACTATGTGCACGTTAATTATCAGGATGGAAATATAAAGTGTTGCCTTAAGAAATCCTTAAGATTTTTGTGTACAAAAATGGACTTGTTACAGAAGCAAAGCGGCATTCCGGGCAGACCGGAATGCCGAAGGTGAGATTATTTCTGTTGTTGCAGGAAGGTAACCGCTTTATCCGGGAAGTCAGTGAACAAACCGTTCACTCCGGCTTTGTTATACAAAATGTCATAAAGCTGATTCACATTCGTTGTGTAGGCCGGTAGCTTGTCGGCCCGCACGGTATAAGGATGCACCACCAGCTTATTCTGCTGTGCATCTTTTACCATTCCGGTAAGCTTGATATTACCCGGCTGCGATGTCTCATCAATCACCATATGGTAATCCGGGCCAATACCATCAGCATATTCCGCTACCTGTTTCATGGCACCCGGCTTGAACATCCAGTCATAGCTGTAATTAACCCAGCTTCCGTCCGGTTGTTTCTGCTGAGTTTCGTTCCAGTCGGTATAGGCAATCAGCTGTACCAGGTTGAGGTCCATACCCATTTTAGGTTCCAGCTCATTCTTAATACGCTTCAGTTCATCAGCATCAAAGCATTGCAGATAAACCTTATCATCCTTACCGGTGTAGCCATATTTCTTCAGCACTTCCAGGGTTTTTGCCGCAATATCCTTCCCTTCCTGATGATGGAACCACGGCGCTTTAATCTCTGGATAGATACCAATATTTTTCCCGGTCGAATGGTTTAGCCCCTGAACAAATTCAATTTCCTCTTCGAAAGTGTGCACCCGGAAGTCAGATTTACCCATCGGGAAACGCCCGGGAAAAGTCTGCACTTTTTTACCGTTTTCAATATCGAAGCCTTCAGTGAATTTTAAAGACTTAATTTCATCCAGTGTAAAATCTATCGCGTAGTAACGGCCATCTTTACGCGCCCGATCCGGGAAACGATCGGCAACATCGGTTACCCGGTCAAGATAGTGGTCATGCAGAACGACCAGATGGTCGTCCTTCGTCATCACCAAATCCTGTTCCAGATAATCGGCCCCCTGCGCATACGCCATCGCCTTTGCAGGCAGCGTATGCTCCGGCAAATAACCACTGGCGCCGCGATGGGCAATCACTATTTTCTCACTGTTATCCGCCGCCATTGCACTGCTTCCCATGACCATAGTGCTCATCATGATCGCCATGCTAAGGTTTTTCAGCGTCAATTTCATGCCATTAGCCTCCGTTGCGTTTTTGCTGTAATTCCTGATGGCGACGTTTTTCGCCAATCATCACGACAATTAACAAGATAACCGCCAGGATGCTGCCGCCAATCATCACCATGAAGCCGCCATCCCAGCCAAAGTAGTCAACGGTGTAGCCGACAATCGCGCTTGCCGCTACGGAGCCACCAAGGTAACCAAACAGTCCGGTAAAGCCCGCCGCCGTACCTGCCGCTTTCTTCGGCGCCAGTTCCAGCGCGTGCAGACCAATCAGCATGACTGGGCCGTAGATCAGGAAGCCGATAACAATCATACAAATCATATCGACAGTTGGGTTGCCTGCCGGGTTCATCCAGTAAACTATGGTGGCGATAGTCACCAGAGTCATAAAGAAGACGCCAGTTGCCCCACGGTTACCACGGAAGACTTTATCTGACATCCAGCCGCACAGCAGAGTGCCTGGAATGCCCGCATACTCATAGAAGAAGTAGGCCCAGGAGGATTTATCCAGCGCGAAGTGTTTCACCTCTTTCAGGTAAGTCGGTGACCAGTCGAGGATACCGTAGCGCAGCAGATAGACGAACACGTTGGCGATGGCGATGTACCACAGCAGTTTATTCGGCAGCACGTACTGCATGAAGATCTGTTTCGCGGTCAGTTCCTGTTCCGCTTTTTCGTTATAGTCGTCCGGGTAATCATTTTTGTACTCTTCGATCGGCGGCAGGCCACAAGATTGTGGGGTATCGCGCATCATCGCAAAGGCGAACAGAGCCACCAGAATGGCACAGAAAGCCGGCATATAAAGCGCCGCGTGCCAGTCATTAAACCAGGCCATCCCCAGCAGGAACAGCAGCGGCGGAATACCACCACCGACGTTATGCGCACAGTTCCACACCGACACAATGCCGCCACGTTCTTTCTGCGACCACCAGTGCACCATAGTACGACCGCACGGCGGCCATCCCATCCCCTGGAACCAACCGCAGAGGAACAGCAGCACAAACATCACCGCAATGCTCGATGTCGCCCACGGTACAAAGCCCATAAAAAGCATAACTGCCGCAGCAAGAATCAGACCTGCCGGCAGGAAAACGCGCGGATTCGAGCGGTCCGACACTGACCCCATGATGAATTTGGAAAATCCGTAGGCAATTGAGATCCCTGAAAGGGCAAAACCTAAATCACCACGTGAGAACCCCTGCTCCACCAGGTAGGGCATCGCGAGAGCAAAGTTCTTACGAACCAAATAGTAAGCGGCATAACCAAAGAATATCCCCAGGAAAATTTGCCAGCGTAATCGACGGTAAGTCGGGTCGATCTCCGCAGCAGGTAAGCGCGCCTTGTGTGGCGCTGGTTTAAAAATACTCAACATTTATAGCCTCCGTGGCCGTGGTCTTATTTATGATTAACAGCCTGATTCAATGGAAGAACCTGCCGTTTCTTGAGTTGCCGCGATGTTAATTAATCATTCATTCCATGAATGTGAATTACCGCACACATTATTAAATAAGATTTGCAAAATGTTCAAAATGACGCATGAAATCATGTTTCACTTTCGAATTATGAGCGATTATGCGCGAAATCAAACAATCTATGTTTTTTCTGTGGCTAAATGAGACAAAACGAACTTTTGAGGGATAACAATGAAAACTCGCGATTCGCAAACAAGTGACGTGATTATCATTGGCGGCGGCGCAACGGGAGCCGGGATTGCCCGCGACTGTGCCCTGCGCGGGCTGAAAGTGATTTTGGTTGAACGCCACGACATCGCAACGGGAGCCACCGGGCGTAACCACGGTCTGCTGCACAGCGGCGCACGCTATGCGGTTACCGATGCGGAATCGGCCCGCGAATGTATTAGTGAAAACCAGATTTTAAAACGCATTGCGCGTCACTGTGTCGAACCAACCAACGGCCTGTTTATCACCCTGCCGGAAGATGATCTCTCCTTCCAGGCGACTTTTATTCGTGCTTGCGAAGAGGCTGGAATCAGTGCTGAAGCCATTGATCCGCAGCAAGCACGCATTATCGAACCTTCCGTTAACCCGGCACTGATTGGCGCGGTAAAAGTTCCGGATGGCACCGTTGACCCATTCCGGCTGACCGCAGCGAACATGCTCGATGCAAAAGAACATGGTGCCGTTATCCTTACCGCTCATGAAGTCACGGGACTAATTCGTGAAGGCGCGACGGTGTGCGGTGTTCGTGTACGTAATCATCTCACCGGCGAAACTCAGGCACTCCATGCGCCAGTGGTGGTTAACGCCGCTGGGATCTGGGGGCAACATATTGCCGAATATGCCGATCTGCGCATTCGTATGTTCCCGGCGAAAGGATCTCTGCTGATCATGGACCACCGCATTAATCAGCATGTGATCAACCGCTGCCGTAAACCTTCCGACGCCGATATTCTGGTGCCTGGCGATACCATTTCGCTGATTGGCACCACCTCTTTACGCATTAATTACGATGAGATAGACGATAACCGAGTGACGGCAGAAGAAGTGGATATTCTGCTGCGTGAAGGGGAAAAACTGGCCCCCGTTATGGCGAAAACGCGCATTTTGCGGGCCTACTCTGGCGTGCGCCCGTTGGTTGCCAGCGATGACGACCCGAGCGGCCGTAACGTCAGTCGTGGCATCGTGCTGCTCGACCATGCCGAACGCGATGGCCTGGACGGATTTATCACCATCACCGGCGGCAAACTGATGACCTATCGTCTGATGGCGGAATGGGCTACGGATGCCGTCTGCCGCAAGCTGGGCAACACGCGCCCCTGTACGACCGCCGATCTGGCACTTCCTGGTTCACAGGAACCTGCTGAAGTCACCTTACGTAAAGTCATTTCCCTTCCTGCCCCACTACGCGGCTCTGCGGTTTACCGTCATGGCGATCGCACACCCGCCTGGTTAAGTGAAGGCCGTTTGCATCGCAGTCTGGTGTGTGAGTGTGAAGCCGTTACCGCTGGCGAAGTACAGTACGCGGTAGAAAATCTAAACGTGAATAGCCTGTTAGATTTACGCCGTCGCACCCGTGTGGGGATGGGCACCTGCCAGGGCGAGCTCTGCGCCTGCCGCGCCGCTGGGCTGCTGCAACGCTTTAACGTCACCACCTCCGCGCAATCTATCGAACAACTTTCCACCTTCCTTAACGAACGCTGGAAAGGTGTGCAGCCCATTGCATGGGGAGACGCATTGCGCGAAAGCGAATTTACCCGCTGGGTTTATCAGGGACTGTGTGGTCTGGAGAAGGAGCAGAAAGATGCGATTTGATACTGTCATTATGGGCGGCGGTCTTGCCGGATTACTCTGCGGCCTGCGATTGCAAAAACACGGTCTGCGCTGTGCCATTGTCACCCGTGGACAGAGCGCTCTGCATTTCTCATCCGGATCGCTGGACTTACTGAGCCACCTGCCAGACGGTCAGCCGGTGGCAGACATTCATGCAGGGCTGGAGTCTTTGTGCCATCAGGCACCTGCCCACCCTTACAGTCTTCTCGGCCCACAACGCGTACTGGATCTCGCTTGTCAGGCGCAGACATTAATTGCGGAAAGCGGCGCGCAATTGCAGGGCAGCGTGGAACTGGCCCATCAGCGCGTTACCCCGCTCGGCACTTTGCGTTCGACCTGGTTAAGTTCGCCAGAAGTTCCCGTCTGGCCGCTACCCGCGAAGAAGATATGTGTAGTGGGGATAAGCGGTCTGATGGATTTTCAGGCACATCTTGCGGCGGCTTCGTTGCGCGAACTGGATCTTTCGGTTGAAACTGCTGAAATTGAACTGCCGGAACTGGATGTGTTACGCAATAACGCCACCGAGTTTCGCGCGGTGAATATCGCCCGTTTCCTTGATAACGAAGAAAACTGGCCGCTGTTAATTGATGCACTAATCCCTGTCGCCAATACCTGTGAAATGATCCTGATGCCCGCCAGCTTCGGCCTGGCCGATGACAAACTGTGGCGCTGGCTGAATGAAAAACTACCTTGCTCACTGATGCTTTTGCCAACGCTGCCGCCTTCCGTGCTGGGTATTCGTCTGCAAAACCAGTTACAGCGCCAGTTTGTACGCCAGGGCGGCGTGTGGATGCCGGGCGATGAAGTGAAAAAAGTCACCTGTAAAAACGGCGTGGTGAGTGAAATCTGGACCCGCAATCACGCCGACATCCCGCTGCGTCCACGTTTCGCGGTTCTCGCCAGCGGCAGTTTCTTTAGCGGCGGGCTGGTGGCAGAACGCGACGGCATTCGCGAACCAATTCTCGGCCTTGATGTACTGCAAACCCCCACGCGGGGTGAGTGGTATAGAAGTGACTTTTTTGCTGCGCAACCGTGGCAACAGTTCGGCGTAACCACTGACGAGGCGCTACGCCCGTCGCAGGCTAGTCAAACAGTAGAGAACTTGTTTGCCATCGGTTCGGTGCTGGGCGGATTTGATCCCATCGCCCAGGGATGCGGCGGCGGTGTCTGTGCCGTCAGTGCTTTACATGCCGCTCAACAGATTGCCCAACGCGCAGGAGGCCAATAATGAACGATACCAGCTTCGAAAATTGCATTAAGTGCACCGTCTGCACCACCGCCTGCCCGGTGAGCCGGGTGAATCCCGGCTATCCAGGGCCAAAACAAGCCGGGCCGGATGGCGAGCGTCTGCGTCTGAAAGATGGCGCACTGTATGACGAGGCGCTGAAATATTGCATCAACTGCAAACGTTGCGAAGTCGCCTGCCCGTCCGATGTGAAGATTGGCGATATCATCCAGCGCGCACGAGCGAAATATGACACCACGCGTCCCTCGCTGCGTAACTTCGTTTTAAGTCATACCGATCTGATGGGCAGCGTTTCCACGCCGTTCGCGCCAATCGTCAACACCGCAACTTCACTGAAACCGGTGCGGCAACTGCTTGATGCGGCGTTAAAAATCGATCATCGCCGCACGCTACCGAAATACTCCTTCGGCACGTTCCGTCGCTGGTATCGCAGCGTAGCGGCCCAGCAAGCGCAGTATAAAGACCAGGTCGCCTTTTTCCACGGCTGCTTCGTCAACTACAACCATCCGCAACTGGGTAAAGATTTAATTAAAGTGCTCAACGCGATGGGAACGGGAGTGCAATTACTCAGCAAAGAAAAATGCTGCGGTGTACCACTGATCGCCAACGGCTTTACCGATAAAGCACGTAAACAGGCAATTACGAATGTAGAGTCGATCCGCGAAGCTGTGGGAGTAAAAGGCATTCCGGTGATTGCCACCTCCTCAACCTGTACATTTGCCCTGCGCGACGAATACCCGGAAGTGCTGAATGTCGACAACAAAGGCTTGCGCGATCATATTGAACTGGCGACCCGCTGGCTGTGGCGCAAGCTGGACGAAGGCAAAACGTTACCGCTGAAACCGCTGCCGCTGAAAGTGGTTTATCACACTCCGTGCCATATGGAAAAAATGGGCTGGACGCTCTACACCCTGGAACTGTTGCGTAAGATCCCAGGGCTTGAGCTGACAGTGCTGGATTCCCAGTGCTGCGGTATTGCGGGTACTTACGGTTTCAAAAAAGAGAACTATCCCACCTCACAAGCCATCGGCGCACCACTGTTCCGCCAGATAGAAGAGAGCGGCGCAGATCTGGTCGTTACCGACTGCGAAACCTGCAAATGGCAGATTGAGATGTCCACAAGCCTTCGCTGCGAGCATCCGATCACACTGTTGGCAAAAGCGCTGGCTTAAGCGCCCTTCTGATGCCCGATGAGTTCATGGCTTATCGGGCATTTTTGCGTGCACGGTTCCGGACCCAATGTATGCGTTGCATCGCAGTAAAAATACTTCTGAAAACGTCTCGCAAAGGCTAAAACTGGCAGATGCCATCGGCCTGCGATCCCCGTAATGTCCCGTCATCATAAAAATCAGGTGACGGACAACCATGACCGAATCAACAACCTCCTCCCCGCATGATGCGGTGTTTAAAACGTTTATGTTCTCACCCGAAACTGCGCGGGATTTTCTGGAAATACATCTGCCGGAACCGCTGAGAAAACTTTGCAATCTGCAAACTTTAAGGCTGGAGCCCACCAGTTTTATTGAAAAAAGTTTATGCGCTTACTACTCGGATGTTTTGTGGTCGGTAGAAACCACCGACGGCGAAGGTTATATCTACTGCGTGATTGAGCATCAGAGTACTGCGGAAAAAAACATGGCCTTTCGACTGATGCGTTATGCCACTGCCGTCATGCAGCGCCATCTGGACAAAGGCTATGACAGAGTCCCTCTGGTAGTGCCAATGCTGTTTTATCACGGCGAAACCTCACCCTACCCATATTCACTTAACTGGCTGGATGAATTTGACGACCCGCAGCTTGCCCGGCAGTTGTACACCGAAGCTTTTCCGTTGGTGGATATCACCATCGTACCTGACGATGAGATCATGCAACATCGGCGTATAGCTCTGCTGGAACTGATTCAAAAGCATATTCGCGAGCGCGATTTAATCGGTCTGGTCGACAGGATCACCACGCTTTTGGTTAGGGGCTTCACTAATGACAGCCAGGTGCAAACGCTGTTTAATTATCTGCTGCAATGCGGCGATACCTCCCGTTTCACCCGCTTTATTCAGGAGATTGCCGAACGTTCACCACTACAAAAGGAGAGATTGATGACTATTGCTGAACGGCTGCGGCAGGAAGGACACCAAATTGGCTGGCAGGAGGGCATGCATGAACAAGCCATTAAAATTGCTTTGCGCATGCTGGAACAGGGCTTTGAACGTGAGATTGTGCTGGCGACAACCCAACTCACTGATGCTGATATTCCGAACTGTCATTAAAAGGAGAGATTGATGACTATTGCTGAACGGCTACGGCAGGAAGGGCACCAAATTGGCTGGCAGGAAGGCAAGATTGAAGGCTGGCAAGAAGGTAAATTAGAAGGTTTGCAGGAAGGCATGCATGAACAAGCCATTAAAATTGCCTTGCGAATGCTGGAACAGGGCATCGATCGTGACCTGGTACTCGCAACCACCCAGCTAAACGAAGCCGATCTGACAGTGAAAAACCACTAACTAACATACAGGCCCACAGGTAATCCCTATGGGCCTTTGATATTAATAACTTCCTGTTATGCGTGGCCCATTTTTGCCTGATTTAAATATCGCCAGTCGTTGATCCAGGGCATCGCTATAGAGCATCGTGTCAACGCCAACAGCGACAAAGTTCGCTCCCCACGCCAAACATTGCTGCGCCATATCAGGAGCCACAGCCAGAAAACCAGCCGCTTTACCCGCAGCGCGGATCCGATGAATGCTTAAGTTCGTTAAGCAGCAGATAGGCCGTGCTTTTCGGGATCCCCAATGTGTCAATGATCGTTGCAGCACTACAAGGGCCAATGCGGGCAATCAGATTGAGAATATCAATAGCCCGTGTCAGGGCGGGTACTTTGCTTGATTCCAACATACTGGACTCCAGTCTTAGATACTGGAATCAGTCTCGTCGCTCAGGGTGAGTAAAATTGTGAAGCGCATCAAATCCCGTTTCTCGTCCAGCGGACTGGAGAAATTACGCACAAATTTGTGAATCAGCGCACGGATTTTTTCTTATTGAGTGCAACAGGTTGGACAAATTTGCGGGAGGGGAATGTGCCGGTGCAGTAAACCGGCACAGAATGACTGATCAGACGGATAAGGTCATGGACTCAACAACCTCAATCCAGCCGTGCTCGCTGGCGATGTCCTGACTGTTCAGCCAACGGCGCAGCATATTCAACGCCATCATTGCACACACTTCCTGACGAATAGCCAGACTGTAGCGCGTAGTGCTGAAATGTACGCGCAGAGCATAAGTGCCGTCCGGCGTGGCTAGCGCAAAGTTGAGATATTCGTTCTCGAACCCCGAAACAGCCAGTGCCAGCCCGGCAAAATGGTTGGCCCGCCGTTCTGTAATCCAGTGCGCGGTTTGTGCCAGAGTCTCTTCCTGTGAAGGAACCACTTCACACGCCAGCAATGGCGCACCTGCGCGAGAAAGTTGCAAAGCCAATAAACCACCGGTGAATTGCTCACTCAACGTCAGGCTGAACTGGCGGTTTTGCAATTCGCGACTGATCTGCGCGGGCAGTCCTTCGGTGCCTTCGTAAATCACGCTCTGTCCGGCAACACGTTTAACGTCCAGCCACAGTTTTTCCATCGCCTGTTGCTCGCTTGCCGGTCCGGTCAGCTTCAGTTCAATTATCGGCATCGAGGAGCGATAGCCCATTGTTACGCCCGGCGGCAGTTGTAGAGTGTCCAGGCTTTGTGCCAGATCGCTTTCCGAACGACCAAAGGTAGTCAAACGCAGACAAACCGGCGGCTGCGGTAAAGAAAAACGCTCGCGCAGGCGCGGCAGGATTTCGTGCTCGACCATCACCTTAAATTCTGACGGTACGCCGGGGGTAAAGAACATCAGGCAACGATTAAGCTGCACGGCAAAACCACAGGCGGTGCCTACGGGGTTATTGATGAACTCGGCACTCGCTGGCAATTCTGCCTGTTTACGGTTGCTCGGCGCCATCACGCGACCACGTTCGCGGAAATAACGTTCCATCTCTTTAAGCCAGGCTTCATGTAGCACCAGACCTTCACCTTTTGCTGTCGCAGCAGCGAGCGCGCTTAAATCATCGCTGGTTGGCCCCAGTCCGCCGTTGACGATCAGCACACCGGCGTGCTGACTGCGCTCTCGAAGAATGGTGACTAAATCTTCAAGGTTATCGCCTACCGTATTACGGCGAGATAGCGGCAAGCCCTGATGAAAGAAAAAGTCGGCCAGCCAGGCTGCATTCGTGTCAACGATTTGCCCGTGTAACACCTCATCCCCGGTGGATAGCATTTCCACTTTTAACATGGTTATCTCCTGCTTTTGTTATCGAATCACTATAACGCAAAGGGAGATAAGGCGTAGTAAGAAACTGAATGGCGCGACAGAACGCCGCGCCGGAAGGTATCAGAAGCTGGCGTTAACCCCGACATAAGGGCCGTCAGCCACGGCATTATCGCGATTGCCGTCTTTCCCCGACAGGTTCAGATAACGGTAGCCTGCCTCAATACTGACTGGACGCATAACGGTATAACGCGCGCCAGCATTCGCTTCTTCATAACTTTGAATACCGCTGGAGAGCGAATCCGGAGAGTAATAATACTCGCCAAACAGACGGAAGCTGTCGCCAATTTGCCACTGCAAACCACCACCGACTGCTGCCGCGTAGCCTTCATCGCCGTAATTCGGGTTGGTATAAACACCTTTCCCACCTACAGTTGCCATTAACGGCCCCAGAGGAAGATTCAGGCCCAACCCCACGCCCGCGACATCACCGTCGTCGTCGTTATGTGTCCAGTTACCGCTTAACGCCAGTCCCGTAGACTCGGTCCCGAAACCGACGCCAATATTGGTGTATTCCTTACCTGCCTGGCCGCTGATGCTTATCGCATTTGCCGATGCAGAAACCAACAGCATTCCAGCCAGAACTGGTAGCGCAAATTTTTTCATTTTTACCTTTTTCCGCAAGAAGATAATCAACATTCCCCAAAGCTGCGGGATTGTACTGCCTGACGCAGAGGATTCAATGCGTGAAAAAAGCGATCTGCTAACTTATTGTAACTAAATACGTCTTTAATAATTTAACGCCGAAAAAATAAACATGATTTACGTTATAAACCAAAATAATAATCAGCGCAGTTATCATCGCAAAAGAGACTAATGTCACTTTCGCATATTTCTGAGTTGCCGTATTCTCTTGGTTTATTTTCGATTATAAGGAACATCCCTGTGCGACAACGGACTATTGTTTGCCCTTTGATTCAAAATGATGGTGCTTATCTGCTATGCAAAATGGCTGACGATCGCGGCGTTTTCCCGGGTCAATGGGCGCTTTCGGGTGGTGGCGTGGAACCTGGCGAACGTATTGAAGAAGCATTACGCCGTGAAATCAGAGAAGAGTTAGGCGAGCAACTGATTCTTACCGACATCACTCCGTGGACTTTCAGCGATGACATTCGCACTAAGACATATGCAGATGGTCGTAAGGAAGAGATTTATATGATTTACCTGATCTTTGATTGTGTTTCTGCCAACCGTGAAGTGAAAATAAACGAAGAGTTTCAGGAATACGCGTGGGTAAAACCTGAAGATCTGGCGCAATACGATTTGAATGTTGCGACCAAGAAAACATTACGTTTGAAGGGTCTTCTGTGATAGTGATGACAGCCATTACTGGCTGTCAGATTCAAAGATCAGTGATTGACAAATTCCCCATCCAGTAAAACTTTACCGTTTTCCACATGCATCACCAGTCCATCCAGATAATCTGGTTTAAATGTCACGTTACGTTTATCTTTCGCGATATACGTCAGACAGTGATTGTGGGTGAAGATAACAATATTTTTATCAGGCGCTTTACTTTGTAAGTCTTTAATTGCGCTATAAATCTCATTACTACATTGTAGCAGTCGTTTATCTACCGTCAGTTTTTTGCCCGCAGAAAACCAGGTTGCCGACTGAATAGTCCGAACGGTATTACTGGAATAAAGATCGAAATCAGGGATATCTGCGCTGAAGGCTTTGCCCAGTTCACGCGCATCCTGAGAGCCATTTACCGTAATACCTGTTTTGTCTGACAAGCATTGATTGGAGGAACGATCGCAGCGTTCTCCATGGCGAAACAGAACCACCACCGGATGCTGCTGCGCCAGCCTGGCCAACGTTTTATTGTCGATTCGTGGTAACCCATTGCTACTCCAGGCTGCATGACTACCCAACCCGGCAATTACAGCAAGCACCAGTAAAATGAAGATATATTTTTTAGACTTCATCGAAGTCCGACAAAAAGCTAACACTTAAGCTCCACCTATAGACACGCGTAGCCAGCTAAATGACCGTGAAAAAAAATAACATTTTCACCGGAAAATAGGGGCTGGGGATAGTATTAAAACATTACGATGCACGCAAAATGCCTTAAATCTTGTCAAATGAAAAGCCTGAAAAAGATAAAAAAACGAAAAAAACTAATATTTAAGTACTATATTAGTTCCTTAAGGTTAAATTAATATTCTACCCTTAGAATTTTACGCCAAATGGCAAAATACATATAACGCTCCCTATAACCAATATTAGTGAATAGATGGGAAAAGTATTCAATGGCCGAAGGAATAATAATGTCAGATTTTTTGCCCTTTTCACGTCCGGCAATGGGTGTGGAAGAACTCGCTGCGGTTAAAGATGTTCTCGAATCTGGATGGATCACCACAGGTCCGAAGAATCAGGCGCTTGAACAAGCCTTTTGCCAGTTGACGGGAAACCAACATGCCATCGCGGTCAGTTCAGCCACAGCCGGAATGCATATTACGCTGATGGCGCTGGAGATAGGTGCTGGCGATGAAGTGATCACGCCTTCTCTGACCTGGGTATCAACTCTTAATATGATTTCTTTGTTGGGCGCTACGCCGGTAATGGTAGATGTCGATCGCGATATGCTGATGGTCACGCCTGAAGCGATCGAAGCAGCCATTACGCCGCGTACCAAAGCCATCATTCCAGTGCATTATGCCGGTGCGCCAGCAGATATTGACGCCATTCGCGCCATTGGCGAACGTTACGGTATCGCGGTTATTGAAGATGCCGCCCATGCCGTCGGTACGTATTACAAAGGCCGACATATTGGTGCGAAAGGTACTGCTATTTTTTCGTTTCACGCCATCAAAAATATTACCTGTGCAGAAGGCGGCCTGATTGTTACTGATGATGAAAACCTCGCCCGCCAGCTACGGATGCTGAAATTTCATGGTCTGGGCGTCGATGCATATGACAGACAAACCTGGGGCCGTGCACCGCAGGCAGAAGTATTAACGCCAGGCTATAAGTACAATCTGACCGATATTAACGCCGCGATTGCCCTGACACAGTTAGCCAAATTAGAGCAACTCAACACCCGTCGTCGGGAAATTGCCCTGCAATATCAGCAAGCACTGGCAGCTCTCCCGTTCCAGCCTTTAAGCCTTCCCGCATGGCCGCACATTCACGCCTGGCATCTGTTTATTATTCGTGTTGATGAACAACGTTGTGGTATCAGCCGCGATGCGTTGATGGAAGCGTTAAAAGAAAAAGGCATTGGCACCGGGTTACATTTCCGCGCCGCTCACACGCAAAAATATTATCGCGAGCGTTTTCCCACACTGTCGTTACCGAATACCGAATGGAACAGCGAACGCATCTGTTCGTTGCCGCTTTTTCCAGATATGACCACCGCCGATGCCGACCGCGTCATCGCTGCCCTTCAGCAACTCGCAGGACAATAAGCCATGTTTGAAATCCACCCTGTTAAGAAAGTCTCGGTGGTTATTCCCGTCTATAACGAGCAGGAAAGCTTACCGGAATTAATCAGGCGCACCACCGCAGCCTGTGAATCGCTGGGGAAAGAGTATGAGATCCTGCTGATTGATGACGGCAGTAGCGATAATTCCGCACAAATGCTCGTCGATGCCTCACAAGCAGAGGGCAGCCACATCGTGTCTATTTTGCTTAATCGTAATTACGGACAGCATTCGGCGATCATGGCAGGTTTCAGCCACGTTACCGGCGACTTAATTATTACCCTCGATGCCGATCTCCAGAATCCGCCAGAGGAGATCCCCCGTCTGGTAGAAAAAGCCGATGAAGGTTACGACGTGGTGGGTACTGTACGCCAGAATCGCCAGGATACCTGGTTTCGTAAAACGGCATCGAAGATGATTAATCGACTTATTCAGCGCACCACCGGCAAAGCGATGGGCGACTATGGCTGTATGTTACGCGCCTATCGCCGTCATATTATCGATGCCATGTTGCACTGCCATGAACGCAGCACCTTTATCCCGATTCTGGCGAATATCTTCGCTCGCCGCGCCATTGAAATTCCGGTACATCATGCCGAGCGTGAGTATGGCGAATCTAAATACAGCTTTATGCGCCTGATTAATTTGATGTACGACCTGGTGACCTGCCTCACGACCACACCGCTACGTATGCTGAGTCTTCTCGGCAGCGTGATTGCGATTGGGGGTTTCAGCATTGCGGTACTGCTGGTGATTTTACGCCTGACCTTCGGACCACAATGGGCCGCGGAAGGCGTCTTTATGCTATTTGCCGTGCTGTTTACTTTTATTGGCGCTCAGTTTATCGGCATGGGATTGCTCGGTGAATATATTGGCAGGATCTACACCGATGTCCGCGCCCGCCCCCGCTATTTTGTTCAGCAAGTTATCCGTCCATCCAGCAAGGAAAATGAATAATGAAAACCGTCGTTTTTGCCTACCACGATATGGGATGCCTCGGTATTGAAGCCCTGCTGGCTGCCGGTTACGAAATTAGCGCCATTTTTACCCATACTGATAATCCTGGCGAAAAAGCCTTTTATGGTTCGGTCGCTCGCCTGGCGGCGGAAAGAGGCATTCCGGTTTACGCGCCGGATAACATTAATCATCCGCTGTGGGTGGAACGCATTGCCCAACTGTCACCAGAGGTGATTTTCTCTTTTTATTATCGCCATCTCATTAGCGATGAGATTTTACAGCTCGCTCCCGCAGGTGCATTTAATCTGCATGGTTCGCTGTTACCAAAATATCGTGGTCGCGCGCCGCTGAACTGGGTGCTGGTGAACGGTGAAACGGAAACGGGCGTTACATTGCACCGAATGGTTAAACGTGCCGATGCCGGGGCCATTGTTGCCCAACTGCGCGTTGCCATTGCGCCAGATGATATCGCCATTACGCTGCATCATAAATTGTGCCATGCCGCGCGTCAGTTGCTGGAACAGACGTTACCCGCCATTAAACACGGTAAGATTCTGGAAATAGCCCAACGCGAGAACGAAGCCACCTGTTTTGGTCGCAGAACACCAGAAGACAGCTTCCTCGAGTGGCACAAACCGGCAGCCGTATTGCATAACATGGTCCGCGCCGTCGCCGATCCGTGGCCGGGTGCCTTCAGCTATGTTGGTAATCAAAAATTTACCGTCTGGTCGTCACGCGTACATCCTCATACATCCGCAGCGCAGCCGGGAAGCGTGATTTCTGTTGCGCCGTTGCTGATTGCCTGTGGCGATGGCGCGCTGGAAATCGTCACCGGACAAGCGGGCGACGGCATTACTATGCAGGGCTCACAATTAGCGCAGACACTGGGCCTGGTGCAAGGTTCACGCTTGAATAGCCAGCCTGCCTGTGCCGCCCGACGCCGTACCCGGGTACTCATCCTCGGGGTGAATGGCTTTATCGGTAACCATTTGACAGAACGCCTGCTGCGTGAAGATCACTATGAAGTTTACGGTCTGGATATTGGCAGCGACGCGATAAGCCGTTTTCTGAATCATCCGCATTTTCATTTTGTTGAAGGCGATATCAGCATTCATTCCGAATGGATTGAGTATCACGTCAAAAAATGTGATGTCGTGTTGCCGCTGGTGGCGATAGCCACGCCGATTGAATATACCCGCAACCCGCTACGCGTATTTGAACTCGATTTTGAAGAGAATCTGCGCATTATCCGTTACTGCGTGAAGTACCGTAAGCGAATCATCTTCCCGTCGACTTCAGAAGTTTATGGGATGTGTAGCGATAAATACTTCGATGAAGACCATTCTAATTTAATCGTCGGCCCGGTGAATAAACCACGCTGGATTTATTCAGTATCAAAACAATTACTTGATCGGGTGATCTGGGCCTATGGCGAAAAAGAGGGGTTGCAGTTCACCCTCTTCCGCCCGTTTAACTGGATGGGGCCACGACTGGATAACCTTAATGCTGCGCGAATTGGTAGCTCACGCGCTATTACGCAACTCATTCTCAATCTGGTGGAAGGTTCACCGATTAAGCTGATTGATGGCGGAAAACAAAAACGCTGCTTTACTGATATTCGGGATGGTATCGAGGCGTTATACCGCATTATCGAAAATGCGGGAAATCGCTGCGACGGCGAAATTATCAACATTGGCAATCCTGATAACGAAGCGAGTATTGAAGAGCTCGGCGAGATGCTGCTGGCGAGCTTCGAAAAACATCCACTGCGCCATCACTTCCCACCGTTTGCGGGCTTTCGCGTGGTAGAAAGTAGCAGCTACTACGGCAAAGGATATCAGGACGTAGAGCATCGTAAACCGAGCATCCGCAATGCCCGCCGTTGCCTCGGCTGGGAACCGAAAATTGATATGCAGGAAACCATCGATGAGACGCTGGATTTCTTCCTGCGCACTGTCGATCTTACGGATAAGTCATCATGACCAAAGTAGGTTTACGTATTGATGTCGATACTTTTCGTGGCACCCGCGAAGGGGTGCCACGTCTGCTGGAAACCTTAAGTAAGCATAATATTCAGGCCAGCATTTTTTTCAGCGTCGGCCCGGACAATATGGGCCGCCATCTCTGGCGACTGGTGAAGCCCCAGTTTTTGTGGAAGATGCTGCGCTCAAACGCGGCATCGCTTTATGGCTGGGATATTTTACTGGCAGGTACGGCATGGCCAGGAAAAGAGATTGGTCATGCCAATGCCGATATCATTCGTGAAGCGGCTAAATACCACGAAGTCGGCCTGCACGCCTGGGATCACCACGCCTGGCAAGCCCATAGCGGCAACTGGGATCGGCAAACAATGGTAGACGATATTGCCCGCGGCCTTCGTACCCTGGAAGAGATTATCGGCCAACCGATAACCTGCTCCGCTGCCGCTGGCTGGCGTGCCGACCAACAGGTGATCGAAGCAAAAGAAGCGTTCCATTTGCGCTACAACAGCGATTGTCGTGGGGCGATGCCGTTTCGTCCCTTGCTCGAATCAGGAAAACCTGGCACTGCACAAATTCCAGTGACATTACCTACCTGGGATGAAGTGATTGGCCGGGATGTGAAAGCGCAAGATTTTAACGGCTGGCTACTCAACCGCATCCTGCGAGATAAAGGGACGCCGGTTTATACCATCCATGCTGAAGTTGAAGGTTGTGCTTATCATCCTGATTTTGTTGATCTCCTGAAGCGTGCCGCCCGTGAAGGCATTACGTTTTGTCCATTAGGCGAGCTGCTGCCGGAGACGTTGCCGCTCGGACATGTGGTGCGTGGAAGAATCGCTGGACGTGAAGGCTGGCTGGGTTGCCAACAAGTTGCGGGAACTCGTCCATGAAATCCATTCGCTATTACGCAGCATTCTTTGCGTTTATTACCGTCTATTATCTCTTGCCGATTAATTATCGCCTGCTCTGGCAACCTGATGAAACGCGGTATGCGGAAATCAGTCGGGAAATGCTGGCTTCCGGCGACTGGATTGTGCCCCATCTGTTAGGGCTACGTTATTTCGAAAAACCGATTGCCGGATACTGGATTAACAGCATTGGGCAATGGCTATTTGGCGCGAATAACTTTGGTGTGCGAGCAGGTGTTATCTTTGCGACTCTGTTAACCGCCGCGCTGGTGACCTGGTTTACTCTGCGCTTATGGCGCGATAAACGTCTGGCACTACTCGCCGCTGTGATTTATCTCTCGCTGCTTATTGTCTACGCCATCGGCACTTACGCCGTGCTCGATCCGTTTATTGCATTCTGGCTGGTGGCGGGAATGTGTAGCTTCTGGTTGGCAATGGATGCGCAAACGTGGAAAGGCAAAAGCGCGGGATTTTTACTGCTGGGAATCACCTGCGGTATGGGGGTAATGACCAAAGGTTTTCTCGCCCTCGCCGTGCCGGTATTAAGCGTGCTGCCATGGGTGGCGACGCAAAAACGCTGGAAAGATTTCTTTATTTACGGCTGGCTGGCAATCATCAGTTGTGTACTGACGGTTCTCCCCTGGGGGTTAGCAATAGCGCAACGGGAGCCTGACTTCTGGCACTATTTTTTCTGGATTGAGCATATTCAACGCTTTGCGATGGATGATGCCCAACATAAAGCCCCGTTCTGGTACTACTTGCCTATCATCATTGCCGGTAGCCTGCCATGGCTGGGATTACTCCCCGGTGCGCTGCGTTCTGGCTGGAAAAACCGCAACCATTCCGCAACCGTCTATCTCTTGAGTTGGACGGTGATGCCACTGCTGTTTTTCTCCGTCGCTAAAGGCAAGCTGCCGACCTATATTCTTTCCTGCTTTGCGCCTCTGGCAATACTGGTGGCGTATTACGCGTTGCAGGCAGCAAAAAATAATCCTCTGGCGCTGCGGATTAATGGCTGGATCAATATCGCATTTGGCGTCACTGGCATTATTGCCACGTTTGTAGTCTCTCCCTGGGGACCAATGAGTACGCCAGTCTGGCAAACTTTCGAAATCTATAAAGTCTTTTGCGCATGGTCGATTTTTTCGCTATGGGCATTTTTCGGCTGGTACACATTAACGAACATTGAAAAAAACTGGCCTTTTGCGGCACTTTGCCCGTTGGGGCTGGCGTTGCTCGTGGGTATTGCGATCCCCGACAGGGTCATGGAAGGCAAACATCCGCAATTTTTTGTCGAGATGACGCAAGAATCACTCCAGCCGAGCCGCTATATTCTTACTGATAGCGTCGGCGTTGCCGCAGGTCTGGCATGGAGTCTGCAACGCGATGACATCATCATGTATCGCCAGACGGGGGAGTTGAAATATGGCCTCAATTATCCGGATGCGAAAGGCAGATTTGTCAGCGGTGATGATTTCGCCAGCTGGCTTACTCAACATCGCCAGGAGGGGATTATTACTCTCGTGCTTTCGGTAGACCGCGATGAGGATATCAACAGCCTTGCCATTCCACCTGCAGATGCTATCGATCATCAGGGGCGTCTGGTGCTCATTCAGTATCGGCCCAAATGATCTGGCTGATTTTAGTCTTTGCCAGCCTGCTTAGCGTAGCCGGGCAGCTCTGCCAGAAACAGGCAACTCGCTTTGTGGCAATAAGTAAACGGCGCAAACATATTGCACTGTGGCTGGCGCTGGCATTGATGTGTCTGGGGCTGGCAATGGTGCTCTGGCTGCTGGTATTACAGAACGTGCCGGTTGGAATCGCCTACCCTATGCTAAGCCTGAATTTTGTCTGGGTGACACTGGCGGCGACAAAACTCTGGCACGAACCGGTGTCTTTTCGGCACTGGTGTGGGGTGGCGTTCATTATTGGTGGCATTGTGATTCTCGGGAGTACGGTGTAATGGGCCTGATGTGGGGATTATGTAGCGTTATTATTGCCTCCGCTGCGCAATTAAGCCTGGGTTTTGCGGCGAGTCATCTGCCGCCGATAACGCAATTCTGGGAATTTATTGCGGCATTTTTTGCCTTTGGTCCCGGAGCCAGAATGCTGGTCGTCGGCCTGGTTGGCTATCTGATCTCCGTTTTTTGCTGGTATAAGGCGTTGCATCGGCTGGCACTCAGCAAAGCCTATGCCTTACTGAGTATGAGTTATGTACTGGTATGGATTGCATCAATGGTACTTCCCGGCTGGGAAGGGACCTTCTCGCTGAAGGCTATGCTGGGCGTAGCCTGTATTATGGGTGGATTAACGCTGATTTTTCTACCAGCAGCAAAACAACGCTGCTAACTTTTGCAGCCAGACTGACATTGTCGCCCCCATTCTTCAACACTATAACTGCTCGCCGAAATGACTTTCACCGTGCGCTGTTTTTCCCGGTTGATGCAATAAAGCGCATCCTGTAGCGGAGAAAGCAGGTCACCTGATTTAACGCTAAAGTCAGTTTGCACTTCGGCAATCATTTTTATCGTGCCGCCAGTATCACAAAGCTTTAGTACATGTCTGTTGTCTTGTTTATCGCTGCATGATTTTTTAACCAGCCATTCCATTGCACTATCCTGTCTGATAAGAATTGTCACATTAATTTACAGATTAACAGATAAACTCATTATCAATGGCAATGGAATAGCGGAAATGAGAGATGAAACTAATGATTTCTTAATACTGGCGTTGCACCCACTCTTTTAATGCCTGACGTGAAATCTTAATGCCGCCGTTTTTCAGCTCCGGCGGAAGCGTCAGCCAACGCACCGGTTGTTGAAAACGGGCCAACTTGTCTTTCACCCATTCGCTAAGATCAACGGTTTCGTGGTCATACTCCACCACCGCTACCGGTCGATGACCAAACTCCTTGTCAGTAACGGGGACGATAAACACCTGCAAAACCGCAGGATGCGCGGCAATCACACGTTCGACTTCTTCTGGCTGAATGCCTTCGCCACCACTGAAGAACAGATTGTCTAAACGTCCGACAATGGTCAGCTTGCCATTATGCATCTCACCGCGATCGCGCGTGGCGTACCAGCCTTCATCATTAACCAGCGGCACCAGTTGCCCGTTACGCCAGTAACCTTCTGCCATACTGGCAGCCCGCAGCCACACTTCATCATTAACGATTTTCACTTCCCGCCCCGGCAGCGGCGAACCGACGTCAGCCAGGCCGTCCGCTTCTTTCGCGCAAACCGTGGAAGCGAACTCCGTCAGACCATAGCCGCAAAAGCAACGAATGCCCTGCTCGCGCGCCTGCTCCGTCAACTCAACCGGAATTGCCGCGCCGCCAAGTAACACCGCTTTCAGGGAAACTGAACTGCGGTTAACCAGCAAACGCCAGAGCTGTGTTGGCACCAGTGAAGCGTGAGTACAGCCTGCCAGCATTTGCTCCAATGGCTGTTTATCACGTACCGTCATCCGCGCACCAGCGTATAACCAGCGCCACATAATTCCCTGACCAGAGACGTGAAACAACGGCAAAGAGAGCAGCCAGTCATCATGCTCGCCAAACTGAATCAGCGATAACACCCCTTCGGCACTGGCAAGATGGGCCTGATAAGTATGAACTGCGGCTTTCGGCAAGCCAGTGGAGCCAGAGGTTAACGTCATTGAGCACAGGCGCGTCGGCTGCCACGCAGCGACATATGCGCCTTCAACCAGCTGAATGTGCAGCGACGTTAACGCCGGAAACGTGTTTTCCCCTTCCGGCACCAGCGCAAATTGCAGAGTGAGATTTGGCAGCAATTCCTCAAGCAACGGTTGCGGCAGTTGTGGATTCACGGGCAGCACCCGCGCCCCACATTGCAGTAACGCCAGCCAGGCCAGCAGCGTTTGCGGCGTATTCCACGCCCGCAACATTACGCCGCTGCCCTCAACCACACCCTGCGCCGCAAAGCCGGAGGCTAATTCATCGACGCGAGCACAAAGCTTGCGCCAGTTGAGTTGCTCGTCATTAAGACGTAAGGCGATGGCTTCTCCCCGCACCTGCCGCCAGTGACGCCACGGCCAGTCAGAGAAGATCATAACAGCCGCTCCAGTGCATCAACTTCCACTAATGGCAGCGGGCTACCCGGCCAGCAACGAACCTGCTGCGCCTGCATCAGATCCAGCGTATCCAGCCCCGGAATGGTGTCTGGCGTTAACCAGGCAGCAATCCGCGCCAGTTGCGTTAAGCCTAAGCTCGACTCGATGGAAGAACTGATCACCGCCGTCAGCCCCAGCGCGTGCGCCGCCTGCACCTGCTCGCGGACTTTCTCCAGGCTGCCCGTGAGCGTGGGTTTGATCACCACCGCACGCACGCCCTCTTCCGCCACAAAGGCAAAATCCGGCTCGCGCAGGCTTTCATCCCAGGCAATGGCAATGCCGGTTTCACGGGCAAATGCACGCGAATCATCGCGGGTTTTGCACGGCTCTTCGAGAAACGCGATGCGGTGGCGATAGTCCGGGTTAACGTATTTGGCAAACTGCTGGCCTTTCAGCGGCGTCCAGGCGCGGTTCGCGTCAAGACGCAAATGCAGATCCGGAATTGCCTCCAGCAAAAGATTGACCACCATGCCGTCGCGCACGGCTTCGTACAATCCCACTTTGACCTTCGCCACTTTCTCGCCAGGCATATCGGCAAGTTTGAGGATCAGATCGTCCGGATCGCCATTACACAGCGGCGCAGCACGGTAATTGGCCGCCTGCGGGAGCGTATCTGCCAGTTCAGCCAGCGCGCAGCTTACGCCAAAGGCGACGGAAGGCATCTGTGGTAGCTCGCAATCGCCTGCCAGCCAGTTATGTACCCAGGCAAGCAGCACACTTTGCGCCTCTTCCCAGGTTTCCTGACTGAAGCCCGGCAGTGGGGAGATCTCCCCCCACCCTTCGCGCTCGCCCTCACGCAGGCAAACGTATAGCCCGTCGCGGGTTTTTAACCGCCTGTCGCGCAGAACCACCCCCGCGTCCATGGGGATCTGCCAGCGGTATACCTGCGCGCTACGCATTACGGATTCCGTTTAAATTTGCTGAAGTCAGGCTGACGTTTCTGGTTAAAGGCGTTGCGACCTTCCTGACCTTCTTCCGTCATGTAGAACAGCATGGTGGCGTTACCCGCCAGTTCCTGCAGACCCGCCTGACCGTCACAGTCGGCGTTCAGTGCAGCTTTCAGGCAACGCAGCGCCATCGGGCTGTTTTGCAGCATTTCGCGGCACCAGCGGACGGTCTCTTTTTCCAGATCGGCCAGCGGCACCACGGTGTTCACAAGGCCCATATCCAGCGCCTGTTTTGCATCGTACTGACGGCACAGGAACCAGATTTCACGCGCTTTTTTCTGCCCGACGATGCGAGCCATGTAGGAAGCGCCCCAGCCGCCGTCGAAGGAACCGACTTTCGGGCCAGTCTGACCGAAGATGGCATTATCTGCCGCGATAGTCAGGTCGCACATCATGTGCAGAACATGACCGCCGCCGATGGAGTAGCCAGCCACCATCGCGACAACCGGTTTCGGACAGGTACGGATCTGACGCTGGAAGTCCAGCACGTTGAGGTGATGTACGCCGGAATCATCTTTATAACCGCCGTAGTCGCCACGTACTTTCTGGTCACCGCCGGAGCAGAACGCTTTATCGCCCGCGCCAGTCAGAATGATCACGCCGATGTTGTCGTCATAACGGGCATCCGCCAGCGCCTGGATCATCTCTTTTACCGTCAGAGGACGGAAGGCATTGCGCACCTGCGGACGATTAATGGTGATTTTTGCTATACCGTCGGTGGATTTTTCATAACGAATGTCCTCGAAACCTTCGGAGCAGTCGTGCCATTCAACCGGTGCGTAAAGCATTGCTTCATCAGGATAAATCATATTGTGTCCTTTAGTCAGAAACGCAAGATCTGCGCCAGACTTGCGATTACGCCAGCGGGATTTTCCCGATGCGCGTTATGTCCGGCGCGAGGAATGACATGGCAGTCGGCAGCCAGTTCCGCCGCCAGAGCGCGGAATTTGCTGTCACGTTCACCACATAAATAATAAAACGCAAATGTGCGGGCGCTAAGGTTAGCACGTAAATCAGGCTGGACGGCGAGAGAAGTGGCCTCCAGCATGGCGGCAAGGGTTGCGCCGTTATTGTTGCTGCGCAGCGCCACCAGCTCCCGGCGTTGATCGTCATTGAGCGAGGCAAAAACAGGCTGTTGATACCAGTCGGCAAATACCGCCGTTAACGGTTCTGTGCGAAAACGCTGCGCCCAGCGATGATCGGAAAGCTGACGTTCCGTGCGTTGTTCAGCATTTTGCAGCCCGGGATGCCCACCTTCGACAATCACGCCACAAAGCCCCGCCATCCCCTGACAAGCCGCCATCATCGCCACCCGTCCACCGAGCGAGTACCCCACCAGCCAGAAGTTAAGGATGTTGTAACTAACCAAAGTTTTACGCAGTAAGTCGGTGACATCATCAAATCCATCGACGCTAATTGCCGCCGAACCGCCGTGACCTGGAAGATCAACATACAACCGCGAGTAGTCTGCAAACGCCTCGCCGACTTCCTGCCATTCGAGGCAATCGCCGGAGAAACCATGCAAAAACACCAGCCAGGGTAAACCTGGCTTGCCGTGTTTTGCCTGTGCGTGCAGGATCATAAATGGCTTACCTGCGCCAGCAGTTGCTGGAGGGTTTGCGCGCCGTCGGTGTCGTTAACCACCATCTCAATCACCGTGGTGGTCGGAGTGCGCCAGGCGTCGGCAAGTGCCGTTTCAAGTTCCTGCCAGTTTTGCGGACGATGATATTTCAGCTCAAACATCGCGGCAGCGTGCTCAAAATGGACGTTTTGCGGCATCAGATAGAAACGCTCGCGCTCGCTTTTCGGCGTCGGCAACAGCGAGAAAATTTGTCCGCCGTTGTTGTTCACCACAATTAATACCAGCGGCGCGGAAACCTGACGCAATAGCGCCAGCGCATTGAGATCGTAAAGTGCTGAGAGATCACCCACAATCGCCAGCGTCGGTTTGCCGCTGGCCCGCTGAACGCCTGCGGCGGTAGAGAGCAACCCATCAATTCCGCTGGCCCCACGGTTGCTGTACACCGGATAGCCTGCCGGAAGTTGCGAGAGAGCATCGATCAAACGTACCACCAGGCTATTACCGACAAACAGTTGCCCCTGTTCAGGCAAATAGTCTCTGATGCGGTGCGCCAGTTGTGCTTCGCCAAACGCATCACGACGGGCAACAACTGCCTGCATTGCCTGTTCAGCCAGACGCGGGATCTCCACGCACCAGGGCTGGCGTTTTTCAGCCGGATGCAGCTCCAGCCAGTCGGCAATATTGGCGACCAGGCGACGTCCACGGTGGTGTGCCGGGTCAAGCTGCCCTTCGATGTTATCAACAATCCAGTACTCTTCTGGTTCACAGCTTGCCTGCCATTGCAGTAACCGTTTGCCGGTCAGGCTGCTCCCCAGTTGCACGACAATCTGCGCCTGTCGCAGTTCGCTGGTCGCTTTGGCATTGCCTAACCAGAGATCGGCACACGGCAGCGGCTGCCCGGTTTGCGACAGAACGTCGCCAATCAGCGGCCAGCCAAGAGTTTGCGCCCACAGGGCAACTTTTTTGCCCTCTTCCGCACTCATGCGCCCGGCAACCACCACGCCGCGCTTTTGCCGCCAGAAGAACCAGTCGCGCTGTTTTTCGCTCTCAAGACGAGGCGCTTCACGCAGCCACGGTTTGTCGCCCTGCCACCAGTCGCCAAGACGTTGTTGCCAGCTAAGTCCGGTATCGTCCATCTCGCCATAAAGCGGTTCGGCAAACGGGCAGTTGATATGGACTCCACCCGCATGCAGCGTGCCTAAAGCATGGTCGATAGTAGAAACCAGCCAACGGGCGGGAATATCCTGCGTCGGGCGCGGTAGTGAAATGCTATGCGTAGGATGAGAGGCGAACATGCCCGGCTGACGAATTGCCTGATTTGCGCCGCAGTCAATCAATTCCGGAGGACGATCGGCGGTTAACAGGATCAGTTTTTCTCCGGTTAACCCAGCTTCAATCAGTGCCGGATAGAGATTCGCTACCGCCGTGCCGGAAGTCACTATCACCGCCACCGGCTGCTTGCTGACTTTCGCCAGCCCCAGCGCCAAATGCCCCAGCCCACGCTCATCAAAATGAGTGTGATGAATGAAAGCGGAATTTTCCGCCGCCGCCAGAGTTAATGGCGTAGAACGAGAGCCAGGGGCGATGCAGACGTGTCTGACGCCGTGACGTGTTAATGCTTCCAGAATGACCGCCGCCCAGCGTCGGTTAAATGCGCTTACTGACATGAGTTTGTCCGGTATCAATATTGCGGCTAAGTATAAGGAGCTACAAATAGAGATTATTGATATGAATCGGTAATGATGCGACTCATTACTATTCCAATTGTAATAAAGTGCGCAGTCCTGCCGCTTTGTTGTCGATTTCCTGCCACTCCAGTTCGGGGTCTGAGCCTCGGACAATACCCGCTCCGGCATACAATCGCACGACATTGCCACTGATTTTCGCCGAGCGCAGGGAAACGCAGAATTCGCTTTGTTGTAATGAGAGATAGCCCGCAGAACCCGCATACCATTCACGGGTAAACGGTTCGTGCCGGGCGATGAACTGCCGTGCCAAATCGCGCGGTAAACCTGCCACCGCTGCCGTTGGCTGCAACTGATGCAGACAAACCACATCATCTGCCGTATTAAGCGAGGTCCAGATACAGCGACGCAGATGCTGCACTTTACGCAGACGAAGCACCTGCGGCGGTAAAACATCCAGCGCCTGGGTGTCGCTCTGTAATCGCTGGCAGATATCTTCCACCACCAGCATATTCTCGCGCTGGTTTTTATCATCCGCCATCAGCCACTCGCCCAGTTGCTGCGCCTGTTTATCATCAGGATGATTCGCCACCGTTCCCGCCAGTGCTTCAGTACGCAACGCTTTGTCACGCCGCCGCCAAAGCCGCTCAGGAGATGAACCCAGGAACGCGCTTTCGCCATCAAAGGCCATGTAGAAATGGTAGCAGTTCAGGTTCAACCGACGGCTGGCAGCCATCATTGCCGCCGCGTTAACTGAATCGGAGAAATGCAGATCGGTCGCCCGCGCCAACACCACTTTATCCAGTTCACCTTCAGCAATGGTGTCTGTCGCCAGTTTAATTAACCCCGTCCAGGCTGATTTGTCCGGCCAGTGATTTTCTTGGATGATGGTTAAATGCAGAGCTGGCAACGGTTTAATGTTTGCCAGAGCAGCAATGTATTCCTTTGCCTGATGTGCGTCTTGCTGAAGGGAGTTTTCGCTGAAAAGGGTCAGTCGAAGGGTCGCTTTGCCTGCACAGCGTCGCCATTCCAACCGCGGGAGGAGTAAATTGCCCTGGGAAGGGTCAAACGCATTCAGCCCCCAGATACGTAAGTCGGTGTGATCCGGGTATTGTCGGAGAAAACGCTGCGCCTGCGCCAGCGACGAAAAGCTGGCTATTGTACCCAGCACGGCAGCCTCTTCATCACCATTGCGTTGTTGCCAGTAAAATTGCGGATACATTTGCTGGCTGGCCAGCCAGCTTAAGGCATCAAAGGCGTCATTTAATGGGAAAGGAACATCAAAAACCCGAATGCCGGGCGTCGCTGGAAACTCTTGCGACAGATGGCGCAATAGATTTTCCAGCGCCGTAGTGAGTGATTGCACGCGGACCTCTCCCTGTTAAAAGCCTCACATTATACGGGGTACTGCAAAAAAAATGCAGTACCCCAGTGTAGGGAGGTTTTAACGGCGTGCCAGCAACAGTCCTAATACCAAACCAACCGCAGCGCCAACGCCAATCCCCTGCCACGGTTTTTCATGAACGTAGTCGTCGGCACGATAAACCGCTTGCTTCGCCCGATAGTAATAGCTGTCTGAAGCCTGACTGACTCTTTTTTTCACATCATCCAGCGCCTTCTCTGCTCGCGCCTTCAGCTCAACATATTTCTGATCGGCGGGATCGCCAGAGGAGCGCAGCACTTCTTCCAGTGTTTCACTCAGCAACGTCAGGTCGTCATCGATGCGTGTATCACCAAATTGATTAGACATTCTCGTTCTCCATTTGCTTAAAACCTGCCACTAACTATAGACAACGGTTATCAATTACGCCTGAATGACTTCGCGCGCCATCCCAATGTGGGGAATACCATCTTCCTCGTAGATATCCGTTACGGGGATAAAGCCAAAACTGCGGTAAAAGTTTTGTAAGTGCGCCTGCGCTCCCAGATAAATCGCCTTGTCCGGCCAGTGGCGCGTACATGATTCCAGCACCTTACTCATCAATTGCTGCCCCACTTTTTCGCCCCGCAACGCTTCGCTGACAATCACCCGACCAATCACCACCGGTTCGAGATCATCATCACTTTTCAGAATCCTCGCATACGCTACCAGTTTCCCGTTTTGCCAGCCGAGAATATGACGATTTTCCCCTACCAGATCGTCACCATCGACATCCTGATAAGGACAGTTTTGTTCGACAACGAATACCGCACAACGCAGTTGTAATAAGGTATAAAGCTGAGAAACCGATAATTCAGAGTGATGAAGATCCTGCCAGTCGATCATGATGCGCTCCTTTTGGTTGTATGCCTTATACTAGCCGGATTATTTTTAGAAATGTGATGGTCTTATGGAATTAATTTTCTTAGGTACTTCGGCGGGAGTTCCGACCCGGGCGCGTAATGTCACGGCGATATTGCTTAATCTGCAACATCCGACCCAGGCCGGACTTTGGTTATTTGACTGTGGCGAAGGCACTCAACACCAAATGCTGCACACGGTGTTTAATCCCGGCAAACTGGACAGGATTTTTATTAGCCATCTTCATGGCGATCATCTTTTCGGCCTGCCCGGTTTGCTGTGCAGTCGTTCCATGTCAGGTATTGTGCAACCCTTAACCATTTATGGTCCGAAAGGTATCCGTGAATTTGTTGAGACAGCGCTACGCATTAGTGGCTCGTGGACCGATTATCCACTGGAGATTATTGAAATTAGCGCAGGCGAAATTCTTGATGATGGCTTGCGTAAAGTGACAGCTTATCCGATGGAACATCCGCTGGAATGTTACGGCTATCGCGTAGAAGAACATGATAAGCCTGGTGCGCTGAATGCCCGGGCATTAAAGGCTGCAGGAGTACCGCCAGGCCCATTGTTTCAGGATTTGAAAGCCGGAAAAACTGTCACACTGGAAGACGGTCGGCAGATTAACGGCGCTGATTACTTAGCCGCGCCTACACCAGGAAAAGCGATCGCCATTTTCGGCGATACTGGTCCTTGCGATGCCGCGCTGGCGCTGGCCAAAGGTGTCGACGTAATGGTTCACGAAGCGACTCTGGATTTGGCGATGGAGGCCAAAGCCAACAGTCGCGGCCACAGCTCCACACGCCAGGCGGCGGCACTGGCCCGTGAAGCTGGTGTCGGTAAGCTAATCATTACCCATGTTAGTTCACGCTATGATGATAAAGGCTGTCAGCACTTGTTACACGAGTGCCGGACGATTTTCCCGGCAACTGAACTGGCGAGCGATTTCGCGGTGTTTAGCATTTAAGTCGAAAGCGGTGGTTAGTTGGCAGATTAATTTAATGATGCCAACGCATTTATTTTTCATCTGTTTGCCGAATACGCTTGATGTCGATATCCGGCAAACAGATTTATCATTTATAGTTTTGTGAATTGTCCAGATCTTCCGCCAGCCCAATCAGACGAATAAATTCCGCTCTGTAGCCTTGTTGATCCGGTCCTTTTGCTTGCCGCGCCCACTGTTCGATCTGCTGCCAGGATGTATTATTCAGGTATTCAGAACCGCGCAATTTTAGCCCATACGCAGAGACTGCTGCGCGAAAACGCATATCTTCTGACGGTGCGTTTATTGTGGGTGCCAACGGGAATTCAACTAACTGACTTTCTTTTCCCTGCGGGTATTTCCAACGAATCTTTAACCAGGCCAGTTCTTTCGCTTTATCTGATTTCGCTGATTTGTTATCCGGGGCATAGCGTAACTTATCAATTGATGCTTTTTGCCCATTCAGAGTTAGCTGCCGGTGTCGACGTCAAGGCTAAACGTCGCCAACGGGTTTTGCGCTACCTGCTTAACCGGATTATCATCGAACTGCTGATAGCGAGCGGTTCCTGGATTTGCGATACGTGTAGCTTTTGCTTTAGCCGCTCTTTCAAATGTTGGCGCTTCCTGTAATCGCCCCTGCAAAGCCTGTTTGTCTGAGGATTGTTGCGCTTCATGCTGGGCTAAGGTTTTTGCTTTAGCGGCGGCGGCTCTTTGCTCCGCCACTTTTGTTGCCGCTTGTTGCGCGGCAAGTACTTGCTGGTCTGTGGGTGTAGTAGATTGTTGTTGCTGACTTTCCTTATCATCAGATTCCGGCCCACATCCTGACAAAATCAAACTACTAATAAGCAACATGATTATATTTTTATTTCGCATATAAAATCCTTTTAAATAAACTCAACCACCAGACATAAAATAGACTCTTTGTATAATCCGGCTAATCTTAATAAAATACGATCTCGAAACCTATAACAAATAATGATTCAACAACGAAACCTATCAACAATTTATATATGAAAAAAATAACCTTTTCCTTTTTTATATTGTTCCTGTTTTCACTTCCTCTGATTGTTTTTTACCAACCCTGGGTCAATGCATTACCACCAACGCCCCAGCACGCAAGTCCCGAGCAATTAGAAAAAACAGTTCGTTATTTTACACAAACTGTGCATCCACGTAGTGCCGACAATATTGATAATCTGAATAGGTCCGCAGAGTATATAAAAGAGGTCTTTGTCAGTAGCGGCGCCAGAGTTACCGGGCAGGATGTCCCCATTACTGGTGGCCCCTACAAAAACATTGTTGCTGATTATGGTCCTACCGATGGACCACAGATTATTATCGGTGCGCACTATGACTCTGCCAGTAGTTACGAAAACAATCAATTAACCTATACGCCGGGAGCGGATGATAACGCCAGCGGTGTGGCAGGATTACTCGAACTGGCACGTTTGTTACAGCAGCAAGCGCCGAAAATAGGTGTGCAACTGGTCGCCTATGCGTCGGAAGAACCGCCCTTCTTTCGTAGCAATGAAATGGGGAGCGCGGTACACGCCGCTTCGCTTGAGCGTCCGGTGAAATTAATGATAGCACTGGAGATGATAGGTTATTACGACTCCGCACCAGGGAGTCAGGATTACCCTTACTCTGTCATGTCCTGGCTTTATCCCGACCATGGTGATTTTATTGCTGTCGTCGGCAGAGTGCAGGATATCAGCGCTGTGCGTCAGGTAAAATCTGCGTTGTTATCAGCAAAAGAGTTGCCTGTTTATTCTATTAATGCACCTGGTTTTATTCCCGGTATCGATTTCTCCGACCACCTTAATTATTGGCAACACGATATTCCCGCCGTAATGATTACTGACACCGCTTTTTATCGTAATAAACAATATCACTTACCTGGCGATACCGCAGACAGACTCAATTATCAGAAAATGGCTCAGGTGGTGGATGGCGTTATAACCTTGTTGCAAAACAGTAAATAATAAAAATTTCTCGAGGAAGATCCAGAAAAAGCAACATGCGCATTTTATTTTCCCTCGTCTGTTTTAAGATGCGAAAAATTAAATTCAACGGAGGAAAAACAAATGGGAATGATTGGCTATTTTGCAGAAATTGACTCAGAAAGAATTAACCGACTGCTTGAGTCTACTGAAAAACCCTTAATGGACAATATTCATGACACGCTTTCAGGTTTACGGCGACTGGATATTGATAAACGCTGGGATTTTTTACATTTTGGCCTAACGGGTACCTCTGCTTTTGATCCAGCGAAGAATGATCCGCTGAGTCGTGCCGTGCTTGGTGAACACAGCCTCGAAGATGGCATAGATGGTTTCCTGGGATTGACCTGGAATCAGGAGTTAGCCGCGACAATCGACCGCCTGGAATCACTGGATCGAAGTGAGCTGCGTAAACAGTTTTCCATTCAGCGACTCAATGAAATGGAGATTTATCCGGGAGTGACCTTTTCAGAAGAGTTAGAGGGGCAACTCTTTGCTTCGATCATGCTTGATATGGAAAAGCTGATTAGCGCGTATCGACGTATGCTGCGACAAGGGAATCATGCGCTGACGGTTATTGTTGGGTGATATAGCTTGATGCCTGGGGGAGAAATACCCATTAGTTAAAATTTACGCCAAGATCATCTTGAAAAAATATTTAACCATGGTCCGGTTTTTATCCCCTTGTATAAATATCGCTAAATGCTTGCTTAGTCGCATTCTTAAAGCAATGCCGTGTATTCGGTATATAACAGCGATGTCATCTGTGCTGGCAACGATTTGGAATCTTGGATGAAAACGGAACTCAACCTGTCATTACCTGGAAATTACCAGGCAGATAAAAAGCCTGTTCAATTTTGAGATGATTTTTTAAAAAATCGTGTCCATTGTGACGACATGGGAAAAACTCAATATTATCCTCCACAAATTGCAGTAACACAGAATCAACATCTTTTGCAAGTTGGTCACAATGTGTGATAAGCATTTTGAATATTTCATCCTTTGTAATCTCATGAAAATTTTCTACCTTCTCTTTTAACTCATTATATCGGATTCTTGCAGTAACCATTTTTTTGGCAAGTTCTAACAATCCCAACGCTTGCAATTGTTGGTGAATATGATCACTTTCAAAAAAGATCCCACAATCCATTCCTTCCCAACCAACATATTCATGCCATTCATAAACCAGCATAAAAGTTTGTAAAACTGGCTGTAATAATTGGATATCTGCAAAACTAAACCAAAACTTACGCTTGAGATCCCACTCATATTCAATCGCCAATGCTATTTTGTTTAAGGCATCTCCGGCATCCTTATTTTTACGCAAAATCAATTCCGTCAGTGTATAGCGTTGTTCATCAATACGCCGAAGAGTTTCTGCAATATCATAGTTTGTAGCCAACAAAACATTCTCTGCTTCCTGATGTGTGACGTCTGCTTTTGCAGTCAATATATTGATTTGATCAATATGAAAGAATTTAATGGCCTCATCAACATTACCGCCAGTCCTCTCTAGCAAACGTCTGGCAGACTGGATACCGACAGGTACGTGCTCCCGAAGTTTGCGAATTTCACTTAACCATTCCATGTCAAACCCCTTTAAATATTTATGATGTTATATATAACAACGTCTGGATCACGACCCAGCCTGACTGAATATTTCACCTTTCCCTGCTTAACATCCATGCTATGATGTGCCTGAAACTAATAAGACGTGTGGCATTGTCACTATTTATCCGCTATTGAATTCAAACAATGCCATTCATTTGATGAATGAATTATTTCAGGGAATAATTATGACACCTTTAGAACGCATTACCCAACTTGTTAATATCAATGGTGATGTTAACGAGCCTGCTACCCCCCGTCCATTGTTATCTCTTGAGGATTTTTTTATCGGCAATAATATCCTCGGTTCAATATGTTGCAATGTGACTCCAGAACAATCTCCGCAAGCTATCTACCACCATTTGCTGAAAATTCGTGAGCGTAACGATGTCAGTGATGTTTTGGTAGAAATTACGATGTTCGATGACCCTAACTGGCCCTTTAGCGAAAGAATTTCAGTTATCACTTCTGCCTCACCCGAAGAAGTTCAGAATTGGTTTGCAGAAGAAATTGCCCCTGATGAGTGCCGGGAAGGATGGGAAGAAGATACAGATCATGGATGGGTTGAAGTCCCTGCGGGTATGCATCCGGTTAATTGTTGGTGGGATTAAAACATATTGCTCATTACGAAAAATTTTTAAAATACTTCATGGAGGATGTATATTGTCATTTTCAACGGGTGCTGTAATTATCATTTTTGCGTGTTATGCATTAGCCTTTATCATACCAATACTCTTTATCGTACCGTTTCTTCTTCGATGGGATAAAGAGAAAATGGATAACACCGGTTTCATTTCTTTAATCTATCTGGAATTGCCAATCGGCACTACCGCATTAGCCTATTTATTTTATTTCAATAAGTATTTCGATTCTTTCTTTGAATATATTTTCAACCTGATACCCTATACATTAATTTTATGGTATGTGTGTTTTCTAAGGAAAAGCATATATTGCAGCCCACGCAAGATTTTATTTACAGGCTGGCGCGCCTTTGCCATTATATTTGTTTTACATACATTCTATTTATTCCCCATGAAAAACGAATCAGATTATGACACTGCTGTGAATACGGCACTAAGACAAGGGGATGGTACTGCATTGGATAAACTTTGGAAAACATGCCCGGAGGGTATCAATTCACTTTTGTTCAATATGAAATTTAACTATAACAGAACATATAACTTTGACTACCCAATCACTTCATTCGAGAAAGTTATCCAGTGTAGTGAATTTAAAGACGACTTTACCAGCGATTATGCTGTCAACTATTCTTTTGCTAACGTAACAAGCATTAATTTCTTAAAATTTCTATATAGCAAAATAGATGATAATAAAAAGAAAGAGATTCAGAATGATAAAGGTATTATAGACACTAGATTAATTGATTTAAAGCGATGTTTAAGAGACGAAAAGTGCAGTGCACAAAAAATCCAAATGCTCGATTTTCTACTAAAGCTCGTTCCAAAATGGCAAAAGCATTTATTTATCAAACCGGTAGACTTGCATAATTCTATTTTAAACTCAAATAAGCTTAGTGTTTCTTATTTTTCAAAATTTGTTCAACCTGAAAATGAAAATGACATTATCGCTATGCATGTTGTTTTAGGTGATAACCAGTCCGTAATATCAAAAATAAAGAACAAAGAATACCTACCTTCCGTGATTGGTCAAGAATATGGTGATTTTGGTGAAAATATAACATTAGTAAAGTTTATTATAATGAATGGTACAGAAGACATGATCGACTTCATCATTAACGATTTAAACGTTGATGTGGCGTGTTATGCAAGTGCGTCAACCATAAACTATAATACTATTGTCTCTTCAGACTATAATTATAAATACAATAAACGTTTCCAAAATAAAACCTGCACAAACCCAATCAAATCATAACACCATAAAAAAACCGCCGAAATCGGCGGTTTTTTAACATCAACACTCAACCTTACATCAGCGGCATTGCCAAACGCACAATACTAATCAGCGGTTGCGGCCATACACCCAGCACCAGTACCAACAGTGCAGAGATCAGCACCACGATACCGCCCACGCTGTACTGCCAGTTTGACGGTGCATCGCGACCCGGTTGTTCCGGGGCGTGCAGGTATAAGCTCACCGCCACGCGCAGGTAGTAGTAAAGGCCGATTGCCGAACCGACAACCACGGCACCCACCAGCCACCACAAGTGTGCCTGGACACCGACCGCCAGCACGTAGAACTTACCAATAAAGCCCAGCGTCATCGGGATACCGGCCAGAGACAGCATCATCACCGTCATCACTGCCGCGAGGATCGGACGATGCCAGAACAGACCGCGGTAAGAGAACAGGGAATCAGCATCCGGGCCACGATATGGGCTGGACATCAGGCTGACCACGCCGAACGCGCCGAGGCTGCTGAACAGATAACCGGCCAGGTAAACCCCTACCGCTTCCATCGACATCTCGCCAGTTTGCAGCGCAATCAGCGCCACCAGCAGATAGCCGAGGTGAGAGATAGATGAGTAACCGAGCAGACGTTTGATGTTGGTCTGGCTCAGCGCCATCAGGTTACCGAAGATGATGGAGGCAAAGGCGATAATCGCCAGCACCACGCGAATCGCTTCGCTGTCACCCACTGGTGCGTAAAGGAACAGACGCATCACCACACCGAAGATAGCGATTTTGCTCGCCGTCGCCAGGAAAGTGGAAACCGGCGCAGGCGCGCCCTGGTATACGTCTGGCGTCCACAGGTGGAACGGCACCAGAGAGAGTTTGAAGCCGAGGCCAACAATCATCAGGCCGAAACCTGCCAGCAACAGCGGCTCGTTGAGCATACCGTCGCCGAGGTTTTTACCCAGTGCAACGAACGACAGATCCCCAGACTGCGCATACACCAGCGCCATACCAAACAGCAGGAAAGAAGACGCTGCGGCAGAAAGAATGGTGTATTTGATACTGGCTTCCAGCGAACGTTTCTGGCGGAAAGCGTAACCGACCAGACCAAACAGCGGCAAAGAGATCAGTTCGATACCGAGGAACAAGGACGCCAGATGGTTGGCATTCGCCAGCAGGATCCCGCCCAGCGCAGCAATTAACACCAACAGGTAGAACTCGTCCTTGTTGTCGTTATAGCCTTCAAGCCACGGGTAGGCGAAAGTACAGGTGGCGAGGCTCGCCAACAATACCAGCCCGGTGTAAAGCATGGCGAAACCATCAACGCGCATCAGCGGCGTAACGTCCATAGCGCCCGCCTGGCCGACAAACCAGAGCGAAACCAGCGCCGCGTTAAGCCCAATAACCGAGAGCGTAGCGTTGAGGAAATGATTGCGTCGCCACGCAATGGAGAGCATCACAACCACCACCGTCAAGCCGACGATCAGCAACGGTAGCAGTGCGATCAGGTTTTGTGGAGTTATTGTCATGGCGATTTACGGCCTTGTAGTAGTAACGGAATTAACAAACCACTGCTGGATATTGCCAATCGCGGAGTGCGAGGTATCCAGAATCGGCTGCGGATAGAAGCCCAGCAGTACCAGCAGCACCACCAGCAACAGGATCATAAACAGCTCGCGCAGCGACATCCCTGGCAGTTCTTTGCTGGCAATCTCGCTTTTCGCTTTACCGAAGTAAGCGCGATGTAACATTGCCAGCGAATAAACAGATGCAAAGACCAGCCCAAAGGTAGAGATAACGGTAATCACCGGGACAACCTGGAAGCTGCCGAACAGAATCATAAATTCGCCGACGAAGTTACCGGTGCCTGGCATCCCAAGCGTTGCCACCGCAAAGAACAGCGACAGTGCTGGCAGCCATTTCATCTTGCTCCACAGACCGCCCATCATGCGCATGTCGCGGGTATGGATACGTTCATAGAGCTGACCGCAGAGAATAAACAGACCCGCCGCTGACAAGCCGTGCGCAATCATCTGAATTACCGCGCCCTGGTAGGCCAACTGGCTGCCGGTGTAGATGGCAATCAGCACGAAGCCCATGTGGGAAACCGAGGTGTAGGCGATCAGACGTTTGATATCGGTCTGGGCGAAGGCCATCCACGCACCGTAGAAGATGCCGATAACACCCAGCCACATAGCGATTGGTGCAAACTCTGCCGACGCGTTCGGGAACAGCGGCAGGGAGAAACGCAGCAGACCGTAAGCGGCGGTTTTCAGCAAGATCCCCGCGAGGTCAACGGAACCCGCAGTTGGTGCCTGGGAGTGCGCATCCGGCAGCCAGCCATGCAGCGGAACCACCGGCATTTTCACCGCAAATGCGATGAAGAAGCCCAGCATCAACAGGTATTCCACGCCGCCAGACATTGGCGTATTCAGCAGCTCTTCATAGTTGAAGGTCCAGACGCCGGTCGCGTTGTAGTGAACAAAGACCAGCGCCAGGATGGCGATCAACATCACCAGACCACTCGCCTGGGTATAAATGAAGAACTTGGTTGCCGCCGTGATACGCGTTTTACCGTCAGAAGCTTTATGCCCCCACAGTGCGATCAGGAAGTACATCGGCACCAACATCATTTCCCAGAAGAAGAAGAACAGGAACATGTCGATGGCAAGGAACACGCCGATAACGCCGCCCAGGATCCACATCAGGTTGAGGTGGAAGAAGCCCTGATATTTTTCGATCTCGTTCCACGAACAGAGTACCGCCAGCACGCCGAGCAGACCGGTCAGCACGACCATCAGCAGCGACAGACCGTCAATGGCGAGATGGATAGAGATACCAAAACGCGGGATCCACGGCATGTCGAATTCAGACTGCCACTGCGGAATTCCGGCGGATTGCGTCAGTGAATAACCGCCCTGCAACCACAGTTGCAGCGACAGCGCCAGCGTCAATCCCATGGTGATCAGCGCTACCCAGCGCGGCACCTTTACGCCAAAGCGTTCGGTCTGCCAGCACAGGAAGCCGCCGATAAAGGGGATTAGTATTAACCAGGGTAATAACATAGCTAAGTATGTCCCTTATATTTACTCCTGCTCAGGCTATCTCACTCGCCAGCCCGAATCCCGGCAGTGCTCGCAATCCTCACGTACTTAAGTACGCTCCGGTTGCTGTGCGCTGGCGGTATCCGGTCTGACTTCGCCGATGACGCCTGTACTTCAGGAACAGTTACCTAAAATTTATTCTTAGTTCACAGACCCGGCGCAGCGCCGGGTATATTCACTCAGCCAACAACTCAACGCAGTACCATCAACAGTGCCAGCACCACGACCGCACCGATGCTCATGGATGCCACATACCAGCGCAGGTAGCCGTTCTCGCTTAACAGCAGACCTTTACCTGCAAAGCGGGAAAGAACCGCCGGGATGTTCATCATTGAGTTCAGCGGATCGCGTTTCAGCAACCAGGCAATCCCCAGGAACGGCTTGACGAATACTTTGTCATACAGCCAGTCGAAGCCCCAGGCGTTGTACCACCAGGTGCCCAGCAGGCGGCCCGGCGCACTGTTGGCGATGGAGGTCACCAGAGTACGTTTACCCAGCCACAGCCAGGCTGCCAGCAGAATGCCGACAACCGCGACCACGCCAGAGGTAATTTCCAGGGTCAACATGCTGCCGTGCGCCAGTTCCGTCGTTTGCGGAAGCACGCCCTGCAGCGGCGGTACAATCAGTGCGCCAACGAAGGTGGAAAGGATCAGCAGCACAATCAGCGGCAGGCTGTGAGTTACCCCTTTCACGGCGTGAGCGTGAATTTGTTCTTTTCCGTGGAAGACGATGAAAATCATACGGAAGGTGTAGAGCGAGGTCATAAACGCACCGACCAGACCTGCCACCATCAGATTGATATGACCATTCGCCATCGCACCCGCGAGGATCTCATCCTTACTGAAGAAGCCCGCAGTGACCAGCGGCAGTGCCGACAGTGCTGCGCCGCCCACCAGGAAGCAGAGATAAACCAGCGGAATAGATTTACGCAGACCGCCCATCTTGAAGATGTTCTGTTCGTGATGGCAGGCCAGAATGACGGAACCGGATGCCAGGAACAGCAGCGCTTTAAAGAACGCGTGGGTCATCAAGTGGAAAATCGCCGCATCCCATGCCTGCACGCCAAGCGCGAGGAACATGTAGCCAATCTGGCTCATGGTAGAGTAAGCGAGAACACGTTTGATGTCGGTCTGTACCAGCGCGGCAAAACCGGCCAGCAGCAGCGTAACCGCCCCAACAATACCCACCAGATGCAGAACTTCCGGCGTCATCAGGAACAGGCCGTGGGTACGGGCGATCAGGTAGACACCTGCGGTTACCATCGTTGCGGCGTGGATCAGCGCGGAGACAGGCGTCGGGCCCGCCATCGCGTCAGCAAGCCATGTCTGCAACGGCAGCTGCGCAGATTTACCAACCGCACCGCCCAGCAGCATCAGCGTCGCCCACATCAGCATGTTATTGCCGTCAGCAAAGTGCGCAGGCGCCAGTTCCACCATTTCACGGAAGTTCAGCGTACCCAACTCGTTGTAGAGAATGAACAGCGCGAAAGCGAGGAACACGTCACCCACACGGGTCACGACGAACGCTTTCATTGCCGCTGCGCCATTCTTCGGATCGGTGTAATAGAAACCGATCAGCAGATAGGAGCACAGGCCCACGCCTTCCCAGCCGAGGTACATCAGCAGCAGGTTATCGGCGAGAACCAGAACGACCATGCTGGCGATGAACAGGTTGGTGTAGGCGAAGAAGCGAGAGTAGCCCTCTTCACCGCGCATGTACCAGGAGGCGTACATGTGGATCAGGAAACCCACACCGGTAACCACCGAGAGCATGGTCAGCGACAGGCCGTCCAGCACCAGATTGAAACCGATGTTAAAGTCGCCTACCGACATCCACGTCCACAGCGGCTGGCTGTATGCCTGCTCACCGTTAGCGAAGAAGTCAACGCCGATAAAGGCAGTTACCAGCGCCGCCAGGCCCACAGAGCCAACGCCGACGATCGCCGAGACGTTTTCAGACCAGCGCCCACGGGAGAACGCCAGCAGGACGAAGCCAATCAATGGCAAAATAATGGTTAAGGCAAGCATGTTCATCCGCGCATCTCACTTACTGAATCGATGTTCAGGTTCTGGCGACGACGGTGAAGTTGCAGCAGCAGCGCAAGGCCGATACTCGCTTCTGCCGCCGCGAGGCTGATGGCGAGAATGTACATCACCTGACCGTCGGTCTGGCCCCAGTAGCTTCCGGCGACCACAAAGGCCAGCGCGGAGGCGTTAATCATGATTTCCAGACCAATCAGCATAAACAGCAGATTGCGACGGATAACCAGACCGGTTAAGCCAAGAACGAATAAGATTGCCGCGAGGATCAGTCCATGTTGTAAGGGGATCATGCGTGCTCCTCCGTTTTTCTTTTCGCGCTGTCGTCTTTACGATTGCTCAGCACTTCACCCGCACGCTCTTCACGACCGACGTGGAAGGCCACAACCAGACCCGCGAGCAGCAGCATAGAAGCCAGTTCCACCGCCAGTACGTAAGGCCCGAACAGCGTAATACCCACTGCTTTAGCACTGATTGGCGTACCGTCGATACCCTGATCGTTAACACCGAGGATGGCGTAAACAATCACCACCAGCATGATGGCCGACAAAATTGCCGGACCAATCCACACCTGCGGTTTCAGCCACTGGCGTTCTTGTTCGATTTCCGAACCGCCCAGGTTGAGCATCATCACCACGAACACGAACAGCACCATAATGGCACCCGCGTAGACGATAATTTCCAACGCACCGGCGAAGTAAGCGCCCAGCGAGAAGAACACCCCGGAAATCGCCAGCAGCGAAATAATCAGGTACAGCAGTGCGTGTACCGGATTGGTATGGGTGATCACTCGCAAGGTCGCAAGTATGGCTATCAGGCCACAGATATAAAAAGCGAACTCCATTGCCCCTCTCCTTACGGTAACAGGCTCTTGACGTCGATAGGCTTGGCTTCGTTCTCTGCTTCGCCCTTATCTTTGCCGTCGATTGCCATACCTGCCATCCGGTAGAAGTTATATTCCGGGTATTTGCCCGGACCGGAGATCAGCAGATCCTCTTTCTCGTAAACCAGGTCCTGGCGCTTGTATTCCCCCATTTCGAAATCCGGGGTTAACTGAATCGCCGTGGTCGGACAGGCTTCTTCGCACAAACCACAGAAAATGCAGCGTGAGAAGTTGATGCGGAAAAATTCCGGATACCAGCGACCGTCTTTGGTTTCTGCTTTTTGCAGCGAGATACAGCCGACCGGGCAGGCTACCGCGCAGAGGTTACAAGCTACGCAACGCTCTTCGCCGTCCGGGTCGCGGGTCAGAACGATACGACCACGATAACGGGGCGGCAGATAGACCGGCTCTTCCGGGTACATTCGCGTTTCGCGTTTGGCGAACGCGTGCAGGCCGATCATCCAGATACTACGAACCTGGGTGCCGAAACCTACTAACAATTCTTTTAAGGTCATGGTCTTATTGCCCCTTATTGCGCCTGCCAGAGAATGACAGCCGCCGTTACCAGCAAGTTGATCAGCGTCAGCGGCAGGCAGATTTTCCAGCCGAAGGACATTACCTGGTCATAACGCGGACGCGGTAACGACGCACGAATCAAAATGAACATCATCATAAAGAACGCGGTTTTCAGCGCGAACCAGATGAATGGCGGTAACAACGGGCCTTGCCAGCCACCGAAGAACAGCGTCACCATCAGTGCAGAGATGGTCACAATCCCGATGTATTCACCCACGAAAAACAGACCGAACTTCATGCCGGAATATTCAATGTGGTAACCATCCGCCAGTTCCTGCTCGGCTTCCGGCTGGTCAAACGGGTGACGGTGACACACCGCCACGCCCGCGATGGCAAAGGTAATAAAACCAAAGAATTGCGGGATGACGTTCCACACATGCGCCTGGCTGTTGACGATGTCGGTCATGTTGAATGAACCGGCCTGCGCCACCACGCCCATCAGGGAAAGCCCGAGGAACACTTCGTAGCTCAGGGTCTGCGCAGAAGCACGCATCGCACCCAGCAGCGAGTATTTGTTGTTACTTGACCAGCCCGCAAACAGCACCGCGTAAACCGCCAGACCGGCCATCATCAGGAAGAACAAAATCCCGATGTTCAGGTCAGCAACCACCCAACCAGGGCTGACTGGCACAATCGCAAAGGCCAGCAGCAGCGAGGTAAAAGCAATCATCGGTGCCAGGGTAAAGATGACGCGATCCGAGAATTTCGGGATCCAGTCTTCTTTAAAGAACATTTTGATCATGTCCGCAACCAGCTGGAGCGAACCGCCCCAGCCAACACGGTTAGGTCCGTAACGGTTCTGGAACAGACCCAGCAGGCGACGTTCGCCAAAGCTCATGAATGCCCCACAGGTGACAACCACCAGCAGGATCACCACCGCTTTGAGGATGGTCAGCAGGATCTCAATCAGTTCCGGTGATATCCAACTCATTGTTGTGCCTCCTTGAGATCCTCAAGATGCGCGCCGGCCAGCACCGGAGCAATGCCGGACATACCCATCGGCAAGCCAACCTGCCCTGCCGTCAGCCCTTCGGCGATTTCAACCGGCAGCGTGACCGTGTTGCCATCGTAACTAAAGGAGACGCGTGTACCTGCGTTCACACCTAACTTCGCGGCATCCGCTGGGTTGAGTTTGATGTACGGCTGCGGCATACGGCTCTGGAAGACCGGAGCACGCTGTGACAATTCATCGCTGCCAAACAGGTGGTAGTACGGCGCGATACGCCATTTCCCGTCCTGCGGCTGGAAGCGTGCCGGTACGCTGGTGAAGTAATCCAGACCATTTTCGCTGGTTTCAAACAGACGCACGCCCGGATCGCCAAAGCGCAGTTTGCCGCCCACTTCGTCCTGGAATTTGTTCCACGCCTGCGGGGAGTTCCAGCCTGGTGCCCAGGCAAACGGCACTTGCGAACGGTGCGCGGTCGGCTGGTTGTTACCTTCCATCGAGAAGGTGAACATGGTGTCAATATCCTGCGGCTGACGCGGCTCATGAACGCTGATGTTGGCGCGCATGGCGGTACGACCGCTGTAACGGTGCGGCTCACGGGCCAGTTTCTGCCCACGAATGCGGAATGTCGCATCCGGTGCGGCATCTTTAATACCTGCCAGTTCCGGGATTTTCGCCACAACGGCGTCAATCACGTGGTCGAGCTGCGTCCAGTCCACTTCACGGCTCAGCAGGGTACTGTGCAGCGAGTGCAGCCAGCGCCAGCTTTCCAGCATGACAGTTTTGCTGTCGTAATAGGACGGGTCGTAAACCTGGAAGAAACGTTGGGCGCGGCCTTCGTTATTAATTACCGTACCGTCGCTTTCAGCAAAGCTGGCGGCGGAAAGCACCAGATGGGCGTTTTCCATGATCGCTGTGCGTTGATGGTCAACCACCATCACCAGCGGCGCTTTAGCCAGCGCAGCATTCACGCGGGTAGCGGAAGCGTGACGATGCAGATCGTTTTCCAGCACCACCACCGCGTCGGCGCGTCCGGTTTCCAGTTCGGTTAACGCTTCTTCCAGCGAACCACCACCCATAATGCCCAGCCCCATGCTGTTTACAGAACGGGCAATCATGGTGATACCGACGTCAGCGCCGCGACCTTTCAGGGCTTTCGCCACGTTAGCCGCAGCCTGAATCACTTCAGCGCTACCGGCGTTCGTCCCGGAGATAATCAACGGTTTCTTCGCACCAGCCAGTGCCTGCACGATGACGTCGATTTTGCTTTGCAGCTCAGGTTCAATACCGTCAACCGCTGGCGCAGAGTTATCCAGCGCATGGGCGATGGCAAAACCTAAACGCGCCTGATCTTCAACCGGTGCGCGGTAAGTCCACGCAGCGATATCATCCAGACGGGTGTCATCAACGTTGGTAACAAACAGCGGATGCTTCGCACGCTGACCGATGTTGAGGATTGCCGCAATCTGCCAGTCAGCCACTTTCTGTGCTGCCGCCATTTCGCGCGCTTTACCTTTCACCGCCTGACGAACTGCCAGCGCGACGCGCGCGCCGGTCTGGGTAACGTCTTCGCCCAGCACCAGTACCGCATCATAAGATTCGATTTCGCGCAGTGCCGGAGTATAAATGCCGCCTTCACGCAGCACTTTTAGTGCCAGTTGCAGACGTTCCTGCTCACCGTGAGCGATACCGGTATAGAAGTTTTCTTCGCCCACCAGCTCACGCAGCGCAAAGTTGCTTTCCACGCTGGCGCGCGGAGAACCGATGCCGATCACTTTCTTCGACTGACGCAGAATATCTGCCGCGCCCTGCATTGCCTGTTCGGCGTTGAGGGTAATGAAATCATCGCCACGACGCTGTACTGGCTGACGCGGACGATCTTTCAGGTTGACGTAGCCGTAACCGAAACGACCACGGTCGCAGAGGAAGTAGTGGTTTACCGTACCGTTGTAACGGTTTTCGATACGACGCAGTTCGCCGTAACGTTCACCGGGGCTGATGTTACAGCCGATGGAACATTGCTGGCAGATGCTCGGCGCAAACTGCATATCCCATTTACGGTTGTAACGCTCGGAGTGCGTTTTGTCGGTAAATACGCCGGTCGGGCAAATTTCGACCAGGTTACCGGAAAATTCGCTTTCCAGCGTGCCGTCTTCCGGGCGACCGAAGTAGACGTTATCGTGTGCGCCATAAACGCCCAGATCTGTACCGTCAGCGTAATCTTTGTAGTAACGCACGCAGCGGTAGCAGGCGATGCAGCGGTTCATTTCGTGAGAGATGAACGGCCCCAGGTCCTGATTGCGGTGGGTACGTTTGGTGAAACGGTAGCGACGGAAGGTATGCCCGGTCATCACGGTCATATCCTGAAGATGGCAGTTACCGCCTTCTTCACATACCGGACAGTCGTGCGGATGGTTAGTCATCAACCACTCGACCACACTTTCACGGAACTGTTTCGCTTCTTCGTCGTCAATGGAAATAAAGGTGCCATCGGAAGCCGGTGTCATACAGGACATCACCAGGCGACCACGCGTGTCTTCCGCGTTTTGGTATTGCTTCACCGCACACTGGCGGCAAGCACCGACGCTTCCCAGCGCCGGATGCCAGCAAAAGTAAGGAATATCAAGGCCCAGAGACAGACAAGCTTCCAACAGGTTGTCCGCTCCGTTGACCTCGTATTCTTTGCCGTCTACATGAATTGTAGCCATTAGCATGCTTCCAGTTTTCTCGGTCAGGGACCGAGCGTTAATCGAAATTCGGTTACCAGCGCTCTTTCAGCAGGTTCGGCTGAATCCCATTAATCAAATGGGTATTGCTGAACGGCTGTTTGATTCCCGCCTCAAATTCTTCGCGGAAATATTTGATGGCGCTCTGTAACGGCTCCACTGCACCAGGTGCGTGGGCACAGAAAGTTTTACCCGGGCCTAAGAATCGACACAGTTGCTCAAGTGTTTCGATATCACCCGGCTGACCTTCGCCACGCTCCAGCGCACGCAGAATTTTCACGCTCCACGGCAGACCGTCGCGGCACGGCGTACACCAGCCGCAGGACTCACGGGCGAAAAACTCTTCCAGGTTACGCACCAGCGACACCATGTTGATCTCGTGGTCAACCGCCATCGCCAGCGCCGTACCCAGACGGCTTCCCGCTTTACCGATACTTTCGAATTCCATCGGCAGGTCAAGGTGCGCTTCGGTCAGGAAGTCAGTCCCAGCGCCGCCTGGCTGCCAGGCTTTGAACTTCAGGCCATCGCGCATACCACCGGCGTAATCTTCGAGGATCTCGCGTGCGGTGGTGCCGAACGGCAGTTCCCACAGGCCCGGATTTTTCACCCGACCGGAGAAGCCCATCAGCTTGGTGCCAGCATCTTTACTTTTCGAGATGTTCTGATACCACTCCACGCCGTTAGCGAGGATTGCCGGAACGTTACACAGGGTTTCGACGTTGTTAACGCAGGTTGGTTTACCCCATGCACCGGAGGTTGCCGGGAATGGCGGTTTTGAGCGAGGGTTAGCGCGACGCCCTTCCAGGGAGTTGATTAACGCCGTTTCTTCACCGCAGATATAGCGCCCTGCCCCGGTATGGACGAACAGTTCAAAATCAAAACCTGTTCCCATAATATTTTTACCGAGCAGACCCGCTTCGGTCGCTTCGGCAATGGCACGGCGCAGATTCACGGCTGCTTCAATATATTCGCCACGCAGGAAGATGTAGCCACGGTAGGCTTTCAGCGCAAACGCGGAAATAAGCATGCCTTCCACCAGCAGGTGCGGCAGTTGCTCCATCAGCAGACGGTCTTTATAAGTGCCAGGCTCCATTTCATCGGCGTTACATAGCAGGTAACGGATGTTCATGGATTCGTCTTTCGGCATCAGGCTCCACTTCAGGCCAGTTGAAAAGCCTGCACCGCCGCGCCCTTTCAGACCAGAGTCTTTAACCTGATTAACGATCTCGTCCGGAGACAGCCCGGTCAGCGCCTTACGCGCGCCTTCGTAACCGTTTTTGCTGCGGTATTCGTCCAGCCATACTGGCTGTTTGTCATCACGCAGACGCCAGGTTAGCGGATGCGTTTCGGGAGTACGGATAATGTTTTTCATTTATACCGCTCCAGCAGTTCAGGGATCGCTTCCGGGGTCAGATGCGCGTGAGTGTCCTCATCGATCATCATGTTTGGCCCTTTATCACAGTTCCCCAGGCAGCAGGTTGGCAGCAGCGTAAAGCGGCCATCAAATGTCGTTTGCCCTGGTTTGATGTTCAGCTTTTTCTCCAGCGCCGCCTGAATGCCCTGGTAACCGTTGATGTGACAAACCACGCTGTCGCAATAACGGATCACATGGCGGCCTACCGGCTGACGGAAGATCTGGCTGTAGAACGTTGCCACACCTTCGACGTCGCTCGCCGGAATACCCAGCACATCGGCGATCGCGTGGATCGCGCCATCCGGCACCCAGCCACGCTGCTTCTGAACGATTTTCAGCGCTTCAATGGACGCCGCACGCGGGTCTTCGTAGTGGTGCATCTCGTGCTCAATCGCTTCACGCTCTGCCGCACTCAGCTCAAAAGCCTCGGTTTGTGGTTGTTGATTCTCGTGCATAATTAGCGGTCCACATCTGACATAACAAAATCGATACTGCCCAGATAAACAATCAGGTCAGACACCAGGCTGCCGCGGATCGCCGCCGGAATTTGCTGCAAATGCGCATAACTCGGCGTACGGATACGGGTGCGATAACTCATGGTGCTGCCGTCACTGGTCAGGTAGTAACTATTGATCCCTTTAGTCGCCTCAATCATCTGGAAGGATTCATTGGCAGGCATCACCGGACCCCACGACACTTGCAGGAAGTGGGTGATCAGGGTTTCGATATGTTGCAGCGTGCGCTCTTTCGGTGGCGGCGTGGTCAGCGGGTGATCCGCTTTGAACGGGCCTTCCGGCATGTTGTTGAGGCACTGCTCAAGAATGCGCAGACTCTGGCGCAGCTCTTCCACTTTAAGCATTACGCGGGTGTAGCAGTCAGAAACACCACCACCCACCGGGATTTCAAAGTCGAAGTTTTCATAGCCAGAATAAGGACGCGCCTTACGCACGTCGAAGTCGATCCCGGTAGCACGCAGGCCCGCGCCAGTGGTGCCCCACTCCAGCGCCTCTTTCGCGCCATAGGCGGCAACGCCCTGGGAACGACCTTTCAGAATGGTGTTTTGCAGCGCCGCTTTCTCGTAAGACGCCAGACGTTTCGGCATCCAGTCGAGGAACTCACGCAGCAGACGATCCCAGCCACGCGGCAGGTCGTGCGCTACGCCGCCAATACGGAACCACGCCGGGTGCATACGGAAACCAGTGATTGCTTCCACCAGATCGTAAATTTTCTGCCGATCGGTAAAGGCAAAGAACACTGGCGTCATTGCGCCGACGTCCTGAATAAAGGTGGAGATATAGAGCAGGTGACTGTTGATGCGGAACAGTTCGGAGAGCATTACGCGAATGACGTTAACGCGATCCGGCACGGTGATCCCGGCCAGTTTCTCTACCGCCAGCACGTAAGGCATTTCGTTAACGCAGCCGCCGAGATATTCGATACGGTCGGTATACGGAATGTAGCTGTGCCAGGACTGGCGTTCGCCCATTTTCTCAGCGCCACGGTGGTGGTAGCCGATGTCGGGTACGCAGTCGACAATCTCTTCGCCATCGAGTTGCAAAACGATACGGAAAGCCCCGTGCGCCGACGGGTGGTTCGGACCGAGGTTGAGGAACATGAAGTCCTCGTTTTCGGTGCCGCGCTTCATCCCCCACTCTTCTGGTTTGAAGGTCAGGGCTTCCATCTCCAGATCCTGTTTGGCTTTGGTCAGCTCAAACGGCGAGAATTCGGTAGCGCGCGCCGGGTAATCTTTACGCAGCGGGTGACCTTTCCAGGTTTGCGGCATCATGATGCGGCGCAGGTTCGGGTGACCGTCGAAAGTAATGCCAAACAGATCCCAGGTTTCACGCTCATACCAGTTAGCGTTCGGGAACAGTTTGGTAAAGGTCGGTACGTGCAGGTCGTTTTCTGCCAGCGCCACCTTCAGCATGATGTCGCGGTTACGATCGATAGAAATCAGATGGTAGAAAACGGAAAAATCCGCGGCAGGTAACCCTTCGCGGTGTGTGCGCAGACGTTCGTCCATGCCGTGTAAGTCAAACAGCATGACGTAAGGTTTCGGCAGTTTCTTTAAGAAATCGCCCACTTCCAGTAATTGTTCACGCTTGATCCACACAACGGGAACCCCGGTGCGAGTCGCCTGAACAGTAAAGGCATCCGGCCCAAAACGGTTGCGCAGTTCGCCAATCACCGGATCATCAAGATGATCGCGGGTCTGCCAGGCGGGTTCTTGCGCGGTTAAGTCGGTCATATTGTTCACCATTGCAAATGGTCCGTGGTGACTGTCGGCGCAGTAAGCTTCGCGAAATAGATTTAGGAATAAGCGAAGAAAAATCCCTTTGCCGACAGGCGCAAATTAAATCTCGTCAGGTGTACGCAGGTTGGTTACGGCAATGCGTTCACCGCGCTTGCGTTCGCGCTCTGATTGCATATTGGCGCGATAAACGCCTTGATCGCCAACCACCCAGGAGAGCGGACGACGTTCTTTACCGATAGATTCCTGCAACAGCATCAGTGCCTGCATGTACGCTTCAGGACGCGGCGGGCAGCCCGGGATATACACATCAACCGGGATGAATTTATCGACGCCCTGCACAACGGAATAAATATCGTACATACCGCCGGAGTTGGCACAGGCACCCATTGAGATAACCCATTTTGGTTCCAGCATCTGGTCATAAAGACGCTGAATAACCGGTGCCATTTTTGTAAAGCAGGTTCCTGCCACCACCATCAGGTCAGCCTGACGCGGCGAAGCACGCAATACTTCTGCGCCAAAACGCGCCACGTCATGCACCGCGGTAAACGAAGTCACCATCTCAACGTAACAGCAGGAAAGACCGAAGTTATACGGCCAAATTGAGTTTTTACGACCCCAGTTAACCATGTCATTGAGCTTGCCCATAAACACGTTTTTGTTAACTTCTTGCTCCAGAGGGTCGGTTACGATCTCCTGCTTTTGCAGGGGGTAACGGTCGTTCTCACCGTTGGGATCTATGCGGGTGAGCGTATAATCCATCTTAATGCCTCGCGGTTAGCGTTGACGATTAGCGATACTGTTCGTTTCCGGGTTCATACGCTCGCGGCGTGAACGCGCGGGCGTCCAGTCCAGCGCGCCAATACGCACCAGATAAACCAGACCTGCCAGTAACACAAAAATAAAAATTGCAGCTTCCACAAAGCCTACCCAGCCGCTTTCGCGAATAGAGGTTGACCATGCGAACAGATACAGCGCTTCAACGTCGAAGATAACGAAGAACATGGCCACCAGATAAAACTTGGCGGACAGGCGTAAGCGGGCGGAGCCGACCGAGTCGATACCGGATTCAAACGGCACGTTTTTCGACCTCGCGCGTGCGCGACCGCCTAAAAACCAACCGCCTACCAGCATCAGGCAACACAGGCCAATGGCAACGATAAGAAAGATAGCGAATGCCCAGTGATGAGCGATGACTTCAGTGGATGTTGACATACTCATTGCTTACTCATCAAAAGTAGCGCCAGATTCACTGCTCTTCACGGCAGATGGACGCCACATCGATTCATGGGGAGGAATAAAAAAAACCTTACAACTACTGTAATAACAATTTTATACAGTGAATTGATGTGGTCTTTTACCCCTTTCTATAACCTTTTGTCAACTTTAACAAAAGTTTCTTCACATTAATTTACATAATACCAACAACCCTTGCATTTAATGCTCTTCATCCCAGATCATTGACGACTCCAGGAAAATTAGATGTTGTTGAATCGTGTCCGTTGTGAAGCAATGGAAAAAATACGGGCCTATTTTGACAGGAATTTGTGTCGATTCCTCCCCCTAAAAGAGAGTATTTTCTTGATCTGTGACACGCTTTTGTTAATCCATAACAAAAATACAGCAACAAGTTCACGTATTTTTTAACATTATTGTAGCAGGAGATTTTTATCAGGCGATTTTTTGTTCGCGCGTATAGAGAATGGAGGTCGGTTGAAAAATGAACACATTTGTTCAAAATCAGGAAAAGTCGTCATCATTTATTGTAAAAAAAAGCCACTGACGTTCAAAAAAACATCAGTGGCTTGTTTTTACAAATGTGGTTACCTGGTACCAGGCAATTATTCGTAATCGCCTTCAATTAACAGAGAATCATCCCCTTCATGGGCTCCTGTCGCGCTGAACTGCCATGGATTCTGATAACTCTCCATAGCCTGATATATCACCTGGGCCAGTTCATTACCGCTGGACGGATCATAGCAGAGCAAATATTCGGTATCTGGCAGTGGTGGTAAACCGTCCACAGCACTCAAGACGCGCAGGTCCGGACTCATCATCTCAACCGGCCTGGCCGTTACACCCAATCCCGCTTTAACGGCAGCACGGACCGCCGGCAACGTGGAGGCGACATAAGCCAGACGCCATGGAATATCTGCTTTATTGAGTGTTGCCAGAACCATATCGCGGAACGGACTAGGATCATCCAGCAACACCAGAGGGATCGGCTCGCCTTTTTGCAATACGTATTCCGCAGCGCAATACCAGTGCGTTGGAGAAGTTCTCAGGTTTAACGCCTTAAAGGTATCAGGACGATTTGTGGTAACCATTAAATCCACTTCCTGGGACTTCAGCATATCTGCCATGTAAGCATTACGCTTAACGCGGACATCCAGCGCAAGTTTCGGATAAACCGAACTCACGCGATTAAGCAGGAAAGGTAAGATCGTATCAGCAGATTCATCTGAAGCGCCGATTGTTAACACGCCCTGAAGATTACTGAACATCAATGATGAGCAAGCTTCATCATTAAAACGCAGGATCTTCCTGGCATAGCCAAGAAGCTGAATGCCATGTTCAGTTAACAGTTTGTTACGACCATGCCGAGCGAACAGTTCTTTCCCAACGAGTTGTTCAAGACGTTGCATTTGCTGACTAACAGCGGACTGAGTACGACACACGGCGGCAGCTGCGGCAGCAAAAGTGTTCAGATCGGCAACAGCAACAAATGTTCTCAGCAGATCGAGGTCGAGGTTAATTATCGGACGATTTGCACTTATCATATATTATCACTTACTGGCGGCTCATACTGAGCTGGTTAATGCTGTGCACACACAAACAAGCAATTCCATTTGTAATGTGCCTCCCTGGCAGTTTCATCCGGAAGTCTGGATGAAAGTTAAAATGCATATGAGTTGCACTAATAAGAACGACTCACATTGTTCCGTTATAATGCCTGAAGTAGTTCACAGAATATATCTTCAGGAATCGCATATCTATTAAGTTACTCACTCTTTTCTATTTATGACATGCGAGTGTTTGTGTAAATGTAAATGTTGATCCTTGTTCCACTACTAGCAAAGCGGCACCAACCCAGCGTGAACACGCATAAGCGGCGATGATTTGTCTGCATCAAAAGTGGGGGTTCCGTCATTTAAGCGAGCATTTTACCCTAAAACCCATTTATTTATAAGGGCCATTGCGAATTATCTGATGCAAAGTTATGTTATGTTAGGCAAAGTAATCTTCTATTATTAATAAGCACAACAAAACCTTTTTGAATATTAAATAATAATTAATTAGCACACCCTGCATTCATTAATTACGCTTAACAATAGTTTCGCACGTCATCACCTATACGACACTTCGGCAATCACTATCTGTTAATGTTTCACTTATAATGAAAATATCATGAATATGTTATGTTCGTGATTTCTTAAATCAAAGGAAATTCGCACATTTATCTACCAGACAAAAAACTATGCATTAGATTAATACTTAGAATAAATCACTACAAAACACAAATCATTAAGCATATGCATCTCAATATTTAACGATTATTAAGTTATTAACAGCACATTCCCTTCTTTTACTCTCGCAAAATCTTGTTCTGCAGAACTTCAAAACACCGCCTCGGGGGAGTACATTGTTCTAAGCTGACTTCCACGGCAGGGAGTGGCGATAACAGCAAAAAAGGTCAAGATTCATGTCACCCATTGAAAAATCCAGCAAGTTAGAGAATGTCTGTTATGACATCCGTGGTCCGGTGCTGAAAGAAGCAAAACGCCTGGAAGAAGAAGGTAACAAGGTATTGAAACTGAACATCGGCAACCCTGCCCCGTTCGGTTTTGACGCTCCTGATGAGATCCTGGTTGACGTGATACGCAACCTCCCGACCGCTCAGGGCTATTGTGATTCAAAAGGCCTCTACTCTGCGCGTAAAGCCATCATGCAGCACTATCAGGCGCGAGGCATGCGTGATGTTACCGTGGAAGATATTTACATCGGCAATGGTGTATCGGAGCTTATCGTTCAGGCAATGCAGGCCTTGCTGAACAGCGGGGATGAAATGTTGGTTCCTGCACCTGATTACCCACTATGGACCGCGGCGGTTTCGCTCTCCAGCGGTAAAGCGGTGCACTACCTTTGTGACGAGTCCTCTGACTGGTTTCCGGACCTCGATGATATTCGCGCTAAAATTACGCCTCGTACGCGCGGTATCGTTATTATCAACCCGAACAACCCTACCGGCGCGGTTTATTCCAAAGAGCTTTTAATGGAAATTGTGGAGATTGCGCGTCAGCATAATCTCATTATCTTCGCCGATGAAATTTACGACAAAATTCTCTACGACGACGCCGAGCATCACTCGATTGCGGCGATGGCGCCTGACCTGCTGACCATTACCTTTAACGGTCTGTCGAAAACGTATCGCGTGGCAGGCTTCCGTCAGGGCTGGATGGTGCTGAACGGGCCGAAAAAACACGCCAAAGGCTACATCGAAGGTCTGGAGATGCTGGCCTCAATGCGACTTTGCGCCAACGTTCCCGCACAACACGCGATTCAGACCGCATTGGGTGGCTATCAGAGTATCAGTGAATTTATCTTACCAGGCGGGCGTCTTTACGAGCAGCGTAATCGCGCATGGGAATTGATTAACGACATTCCAGGCGTTTCCTGCGTGAAGCCACGCGGCGCGCTGTACATGTTCCCAAAAATCGACGCCAAACGTTTTAATATTCACGACGACCAGAAGATGGTGCTGGACTTCCTGTTACAGGAAAAAGTTCTGCTGGTTCAGGGAACGGCTTTTAACTGGCCGTGGCCGGATCACTTCCGCATAGTTACGCTGCCGCGCGTTGATGATATCGAACTGTCATTAAGTAAATTCGCTCGTTTCCTTTCTGGCTATCATCAGCTGTAATCTTAAATTCACTGCCGGAGATTGCATCCGGCAGTGTTATCCCCCCACAATGATCTCATGAAGTCATCACACGCAAGGTCGTTATGAAGCAGAGCCATTTTTTTGCCCATCTCTCCCGTCTGAAACTCATTAACCGCTGGCCGTTAATGCGCAATGTACGGACAGAAAATGTGTCTGAGCACAGTTTGCAGGTGGCGATGGTCGCCCATGCGCTGGCTGCCATTAAAAACCGTAAGTTTGGCGGAAATGTCAACGCTGAACGCATCGCTCTGCTGGCGATGTACCACGATGCCTCTGAAGTGCTCACCGGCGATCTCCCTACCCCAGTGAAATATTTCAACTCGCAAATCGCTCAGGAATACAAAGCCATTGAAAAAATCGCCCAACAAAAGCTGGTCGATATGGTTCCGGAGGAGTTGCGGGATATTTTCGCGCCATTAATCGATGAAAATGCGTATAGCGATGAAGAAAAGTCGCTGGTGAAACAGGCTGATGCACTTTGTGCCTATCTGAAATGTCTGGAAGAGCTCGCAGCCGGAAATAATGAATTTTTGCTGGCAAAAACGCGGCTGGAAGCGACGCTTGAAGCGCGCCGCAGCCAGGAGATGGACTACTTCATTGAAGTCTTTGTTCCCAGCTTCCAACTATCGCTCGATGAGATTAGCCAGGATTCGCCGCTGTAAGCAGACAGATACCAGCCGACGCAGCCTGATAAGACGCGCCAGCGTCGCATCGGGCTCTCGTTAAAACGGAAACAGCATCGGAATCATCACCACGCAAACCGCCATCACAATAACGGTGAACGGTACTCCCAGCTTCACAAAATCACTAAAGCTGTAATTTCCCGGCCCTAAAACCAACGTGTTAACCGGCGAGGAAACTGGCGTCATAAAGGCGGCGGATGCTGCCATCGCCACCACCATGGCAAATGGATACGGCGAGACGCCCATTGTTTTAGCCGCGGCCAGCGCAATCGGCGCCATCAACACAGCCGTTGCCGTATTCGAAATAAACAAACCAATCACCGCCGACAAGACAAACAAACAGCCAAGCATCATATGCGGCCCGTAACCGCCGCCGATGTCCATTAACCCTTTCACCGCCAGCGCGACACCGCCTGTTTTCTGTAGCGCTACCGCGAACGGCATCATCCCAACGATCAAAATAATGCTCGGCCAGTGAATGGATTTATAGGCGCTTTCAGCATCGATACAGCGGAATTTCCCCATCAGCAGGCAGGCAATGATAGCCGCGATGGGATTAGGGATTTCATCAGTCAGCATTAACGCCACCATCAACACCAGACAGAAAATGGCATGGGGTGCCTGACTGTGCGCAGGCGATGCTTCACTCACTTCTTCCGGTAAGTTCAGCGCCACGAAGTCGCGGCCCTGTTTTGCCAACATACCGATAAGCTTCCAGTTACCGACGACCAGAATGATATCGCCTAGCAGCAGAGGCTCATCCGCCAGCGAACCTTCCAGCGCCACGCCGTTGCGTTTCAGGCCCACCACATTCAGTCCGTAGCGCGTACGAAAGCCAATTTCGCGCACCGATTTACCAATCAACTCAGACTCAGGAATTAATGAAATCTCCGCCATGCCAACATCAAGGGCTTGATCGGAAAAATACTCGCCGCGCAGCACCATCGGTTCCAGCAATTGTTCACTACAAAATTGTCGGAGATCGACATCAGCCGCAGACATATCAATAAGCAAAACGTCACGCGCCCGGAATTCAGAAACCCCGTTCACGTTCACAATAACGCGACGAAAACGCCGCCAGCGTTCAACACCGATGACGTTAGCGCCATAACGTTCACGTAATTTGAGATCGTCCAGTCGCTGGCCAATCATCGGCGAACCGGGACGAATGGCCAGGCGACGCGCGCGCCCGGTAAGTCGGTATTCACGGATAAGATCGCGGAAGGTACGACGCGTCCAGCCTTCGCGCGGCGGGGTCTGGGCATCCCCTTTCAGCATGAAACGCATCACTAACATATACAAGATGCCCAGCACCAGTACGACCAGGCCGATGGGGGTTACGCTAAAGAAACTAAAACCATGATAGCCTTCACGCAGCAATTCACTGTTAATCACCAGGTTAGGTGGCGTTGCCACCAGCGTCATCATGCCGCTGATCAGCCCGGCAAAACTTAACGGCATCATCAGGCGCGACGGCGACGTTTGCATGCGCATAGCGACGCTTAACACCACAGGGATAAAGATAGCGACGACGCCCGTTGAACTCATAAACGCGCCAAGGCCCGCAACGGTCAGCATCAACAAAACCAACATTTTGATTTCACTGTTGCCTGCCACTTTAACCAGCCATGTCCCCATTACAGTGGCGACACCCGTGCGGACTAAACCATCGCCAATAATAAACAAGGCGGCGATCAGTACCACGTTAGGATCGGAAAAACCGGAAAACACTTCAGGGACGGTCAGCGTACCGCTTAATGCAAACGCAACAATGACAAACAAAGCGACCGCATCCATACGCACTCTGCCAGTCGCAAACAAGACGATGGCAACCGCCAGTAATGAAAGAACCCAGATCAATTCACCGTTCACAACGTATCCTTGTTAATTGAGGGGGATGGCCTGATTCTGCCACAAAAAAGCCCCGTCGGGACGGGGCTAAATCATGATCTGGCGTTTCACGCAATAATAACGTCACCATTTGGCTGTTTGATCACAGTAATTTGTTCCAGACTATGGAGGACCAAATCTACCTCATTCAGACGCGGCGTCTCAGTCGGCGCATTGACTGCGATAACCTTGCAACCCGCCGCCAGGCCAGAAAGCACACCAGCGGGCGCATCCTCTACTACCACGCATTCCTGCGGCGCAAGGCCCAACAGTTGTGCACCTAACAGATATGCATCCGGCTCTGGTTTTCCACGTTTAACCCGCTCTGCGGTAACAAACACTTCCGGCGCGGGAAGTCCGGCGACTTTGTGACGTGCTCGCGCAACAGGCATGGAACCAGAAGTGACAATGGCCCACGGAATCCCCGCTTTATTCAAATGATTGAGTAAAGCTATCGCCCCTGGGAGTGCGGTAATACCTTCGGTTTCCGTGGCCTCGATTTGTTCCAGACGGGTAAACTCGGCGGCAATTTCCGTCTCCGATTTGCCCATCATGAAATGGCGCAGAGACGTAATCGCCTGTTTACCATGAATAAACGCCAGCACATCTTCCGGTGCTAGCCCATGACGTCTGGCCCAGTTGCTCCACGCCCGCTCTACCGCGGGCAGAGAATCCACCAGCGTTCCATCCAGATCAAACAGAAAACCTTTACACCGCACGCGGGCCTCCTCAGGCGTTGATGATTTGGTTAATTTCGTTAGCGCTCAGGTGATACTGACGCGGGCAGGCATGCCAGACATTCAACATGCGCAGATATTTCTCCCACATTGGCGTCTGGGCATTAAAACCGTGAGTTCCGGCATCAAAATGGGTGTAACGCCCTTCAACGTTAACCATAAAGCGGACATAACCGAGATAACGTGCTTCGGTGGCGGCGTCAAAGCCGAGGAAGGTGACACGACGTTCATCGATGGATTGCTGGTCCTGTAAATTAGACCAGGAAACATGCAGCGCGTGATACATCTCCATAATGTCGATGATAGTGCGGCAGGTTTCTTCTTTCAGCTCGCCAAACTCGCGATCCAGTTCACGCATTTGTAAACCATAACCACGCTCAATGATTGTTTGCAGGCGACGGTAACGTTCAGCATTTGCCGGATCGAGCATAGTCATCATTTTGTACTGGTTAGACAAAATAAGACGTTGCGCGTTGGTCATTTCCATTGTTGACTCCTGTATCACTCTACTACGGTGAAAAAAAAGAAGGCCGATGTCTGCCTTCTTTTATATGCGTAATCAGGGGTCAATTACAAATCATCAAGGAAAGTTTTATCCAGTTGTTTGAAGGCGCGCTTAAGCGTGTCAGCTAATGCCTGGTAATCAGGCTTGCCTTCAACAGGTGCCAGCACCTGTCCAGACTCCTGCAATTTACCGCGAACTTCATAAAACCAGTTGAGGATTGCAGGTGGTAATGGCGTTACAGAGCGCTTGCCCAGCCACCACAGTCCCTGCATGGGTAAGCTTAGGGCGAACAACGCAGTGGCGACTGCCGGACCAAGCTGACCGCCCAGCGCAATCTGCCAGCAGAGAGTAAACACGGCGATCGGCGGCATAAAGCGGATCGCATAGCGCGTCATCTTAATGACTCGATTCTCAACAAAGACCGGGGCAAGGCGTTTTTCCAGCGGCCACGTCTTTGAGTAATGCTGTCCCCGGCGAAACAAGCTAAAAAAATTAACAGAACGATTATCCGGCGTTGACATGCTTCACCTCAACTTCACATATAAAGATTCAAAAATTTGTGCAAATTCACAACTCAGCGGGACAACGTTCAAAACATTTTGTCTTCCATACCCACAATCAGGTATCCTTTAGCAGCCTGAAATGGCCGAGTAGTACATATTCATTGAGTCGTCAAATTCATAAACATTATGCCATTGGCTGAAAATTACGCAAAATGGCATAGACTCAAGATATTTCTTCCATCATGCAAAAAAAATTTGCAGTGCATGATGTTAATCATAAATGTCGGTGTCATCATGCGCTACGCTCTATGGCTCCCTGACGTTTTTTTAGCCACGTATCAATTATAGGTACTTCCATGTCGAGTAAGTTAGTACTGGTTCTGAACTGCGGTAGTTCTTCACTGAAATTTGCAATCATCGATGCAGCGAATGGTGAAGAGTACCTTTCTGGTTTAGCCGAATGTTTCCACCTGCCCGAAGCACGTATCAAATGGAAAATGGACGGCAATAAACAAGAAGCGGCTTTAGGTGCAGGCGCCGCTCACAGCGAAGCGCTCAACTTTATCGTTAATACTATTCTGGCACAAAAACCAGAACTGTCTGCGCAGCTGACCGCTATCGGTCACCGTATCGTACACGGCGGTGAGAAGTATACCAGCTCCGTAGTGATCGACGAGTCTGTTATTCAGGGTATCAAAGATGCAGCTTCTTTTGCACCGCTGCACAACCCGGCTCACCTGATCGGTATCGAAGAAGCACTGAAATCTTTCCCGCAGTTGAAAGATAAAAACGTTGCTGTATTTGACACGGCGTTCCACCAGACTATGCCGGAAGAGTCTTACCTCTACGCCCTGCCGTACAACCTGTACAAAGAGCACGGCATCCGTCGTTATGGCGCGCACGGCACCAGCCACTTCTATGTAACTCAGGAAGCGGCAAAAATGCTGAACAAACCGGTAGAAGAACTGAACATCATCACCTGCCACCTGGGCAACGGTGGTTCCGTTTCTGCTATCCGTAACGGCAAATGCGTTGATACCTCTATGGGTCTGACTCCGCTGGAAGGCCTGGTAATGGGTACTCGTTCTGGTGACATCGATCCGGCGATCATTTTCCACCTGCACGACACCCTCGGCATGAGCGTTGATGCCATCAACAAACTGCTGACCAAAGAGTCTGGCCTGCTGGGTCTGACCGAAGTGACCAGCGACTGCCGCTATGTTGAAGATAACTACGCGACGAAAGAAGACGCGAAGCGCGCAATGGACGTTTACTGCCACCGCCTGGCGAAATACATCGGTGCATACACCGCGCTGATGGATGGTCGTCTGGACGCTGTTGTATTCACCGGTGGTATCGGTGAAAACGCAGCGATGGTTCGTGAACTGTCTCTGGGCAAACTGGGCGTGCTGGGCTTTGAAGTTGATCGCGAACGCAACCTGGCTGCACGTTTCGGCAAATCTGGTTTCATCAACAAAGAAGGTACCCGTCCTGCGGTGGTTATCCCAACCAACGAAGAACTGGTTATCGCGCAAGACGCGAGCCGCCTGACTGCCTGATTTCACACCGCCAGCCCAGCTGGCGGTGCTGTTTTGTAACCCGCCAACCGGCGGTAACGAAAGAGGATAAACCGTGTCCCGTATTATTATGCTGATCCCTACCGGAACCAGCGTCGGTCTGACCAGCGTCAGCCTCGGCGTGATCCGTGCAATGGAACGCAAAGGCGTTCGTCTGAGCGTTTTCAAACCTATTGCTCAGCCGCGTACCGGTGGCGATGCGCCCGATCAGACAACGACTATCGTGCGTGCGAGCTCTTCCACCACGACAGCCGCCGAACCGCTGAAAATGAGCTACGTTGAAGGTCTGCTTTCCAGCAATAAAAAAGATGTGCTGATGGAAGAGATCGTCGCGAACTACCACGCTAACACCAAAGACGCTGAAGTGGTTCTGGTTGAAGGTCTGGTACCGACACGTAAACACCAGTTTGCCCAGTCTCTGAACTACGAAATCGCCAAAACGCTGAACGCGGAAATCGTCTTCGTTATGTCTCAGGGTACTGACACCCCGGAACAGCTGAAAGAGCGTATCGAACTGACTCGTAACAGCTTCGGTGGTGCCAAAAACACCAACATCACTGGCGTTATCGTTAACAAACTGAACGCACCGGTTGATGAACAGGGTCGTACTCGCCCGGATCTGTCCGAGATTTTCGACGACTCTTCCAAAGCTAAAATCAACAATGTTGATCCAGCGAAGCTGCAAGAATCCAGCCCGCTGCCGGTTCTCGGCGCTGTGCCGTGGAGCTTTGATCTAATCGCGACTCGTGCTATCGATATGGCACGCCACCTGAATGCCACCATCATCAACGAAGGCGACATCAACACTCGCCGCGTGAAATCTGTAACTTTCTGTGCACGCAGCATTCCGCACATGCTGGAGCACTTCCGTGCAGGTTCTCTGCTGGTAACTTCCGCAGACCGTCCTGACGTACTGGTTGCCGCTTGCCTTGCTGCAATGAACGGCGTAGAAATCGGCGCCCTGCTGCTGACTGGCGGCTATGAAATGGACGCGCGCATTTCTAAACTGTGCGAACGCGCTTTCGCCACCGGCCTGCCGGTATTCATGGTGAACACCAACACCTGGCAGACTTCTCTGAGCCTGCAGAGCTTCAACCTGGAAGTTCCGGTTGACGATCACGAGCGCATCGAGAAAGTTCAGGAATACGTTGCTAACTACATCAACGCTGACTGGATTGACTCTCTGACTGCCACTTCCGAGCGCAGCCGTCGTCTGTCTCCGCCTGCGTTCCGTTATCAGCTGACTGAACTGGCGCGCAAAGCGGGCAAACGTATCGTTCTGCCGGAAGGCGACGAACCGCGTACCGTTAAAGCAGCCGCCATCTGTGCTGAACGTGGTATCGCAACTTGCGTACTGTTGGGTAACCCGGCAGAGATCAACCGAGTTGCAGCGTCTCAAGGCGTAGAACTGGGCGCAGGCATTGAAATCGTTGATCCGGAAGTGGTTCGCGAAAAATATGTTGCTCGTCTGGTCGAACTGCGTAAGAACAAAGGCATGACCGAAACCGTTGCCCGCGAACAGCTGGAAGACAACGTGGTTCTCGGTACCCTGATGCTGGAACAGGATGAAGTTGATGGCCTGGTTTCCGGTGCTGTTCACACCACCGCAAACACCATCCGTCCGCCGCTGCAGCTGATCAAAACTGCACCGGGTAGCTCTCTGGTATCTTCCGTGTTCTTCATGCTGCTGCCGGAACAGGTTTACGTTTACGGTGACTGTGCGATCAACCCGGATCCGACCGCAGAACAGCTGGCTGAAATCGCCATCCAGTCCGCGGATTCCGCCGCAGCCTTCGGTATCGAACCGCGTGTGGCTATGCTCTCCTACTCCACCGGTACTTCTGGTGCAGGTAGCGACGTAGAGAAAGTTCGCGAAGCAACTCGTCTGGCGCAGGAAAAACGTCCTGACCTGATGATCGACGGCCCGCTGCAGTACGACGCTGCGGTAATGGCTGACGTTGCGAAATCTAAAGCGCCGAACTCTCCGGTTGCAGGTCGCGCTACCGTGTTCATCTTCCCGGATCTGAACACCGGTAACACCACCTACAAAGCGGTACAGCGTTCTGCCGACCTGATCTCCATCGGGCCGATGCTGCAGGGTATGCGCAAGCCGGTTAACGACCTGTCCCGTGGCGCACTGGTTGACGATATAGTCTACACCATCGCGCTGACTGCGATTCAGTCTGCACAGCAGCAGTAATCTCGTCATAATCCGCAGCCTTACTGCTGCGGATATCAGAACCGGAAATAGCCACTATTTCCGGTTTTTTATTCTCTTAATTTGCATTACTCCTTTCTGATTATCTTGCTTAACTGCGCTGCATCAATGAATTGCGTCATCTCACTTTGCATACTTACCACTTTGTCTTGTGCAAGGGAAAATTTGCGCTATGTCAGCAATCACTGAATCCAAACCAACCAGAAGATGGGCAATGCCCGATACTCTGGTGATTATCTTTTTTGTTGCTATTTTAACCAGTCTCGCCACCTGGGTTGTTCCGGTGGGAATGTTTGACAGTCAGGAAGTGCAATATCAGGTTGATGGTCAGACAAAAACACGCAAGGTTGTAGACCCTCACTCATTTCGCATTCTGACCAACGAGGCGGGCGAACCAGAGTATCACCGCGTACAACTGTTCTCGACGGGCGATGAACGTCCCGGCCTGATGAACTTCCCGTTTGAAGGGCTAACCTCTGGTTCGAAATATGGGACCGCCGTTGGCATCATCATGTTTATGCTGGTGATTGGCGGCGCGTTTGGCATCGTGATGCGTACAGGAACTATTGATAACGGCATCCTGGCGCTTATCCGCCACACACGAGGGAATGAAATTCTTTTCATTCCGGCGTTATTTATTCTCTTTTCACTCGGCGGTGCGGTATTTGGCATGGGAGAAGAGGCAGTCGCCTTTGCCATCATCATCGCGCCACTCATGGTACGGCTAGGTTATGACAGTATCACCACCGTCCTGGTAACCTATATCGCTACGCAAATCGGTTTTGCCAGCTCGTGGATGAACCCGTTCTGCGTGGTCGTCGCCCAGGGGATCGCTGGTGTTCCGGTGCTTTCTGGCTCCGGTTTGCGCATCGTGGTATGGGTAATCTCTACTCTGATTGGCCTGGTCTTCACCATGGTGTACGCCTCACGGGTGAAAAAGAATCCTCTGTTGTCACGCGTTCATGAGTCCGATCGTTTCTTCCGCGAAAAACAGGCGGATGTCGAACAGCGCCCATTTACCTTTGGTGACTGGCTGGTATTAATTGTTTTAACCGCCGTCATGATCTGGGTGATTTGGGGCGTTATTGTCAATGCCTGGTTTATTCCTGAAATTGCCAGCCAGTTCTTCGCTATGGGTCTGGTAATTGGCATCATCGGCGTTGTCTTCCGTCTGAATGGTATGACGGTAAACACCATGGCTTCATCATTTACCGAAGGCGCGCGAATGATGATAGCCCCCGCCCTGCTGGTTGGTTTCGCCAAAGGGATTTTGCTGCTGGTAGGTAACGGCGAAGCCGGTGATGCCAGCGTACTGAATACCATCCTCAACAGCATTGCCAATGCCATTAGCGGCCTTGATAACGCGGTCGCGGCGTGGTTTATGCTGCTCTTCCAGGCGGTATTTAATTTCTTCGTGACATCCGGTTCTGGCCAGGCCGCGTTAACCATGCCGTTACTGGCACCGCTTGGCGATCTGGTCGGCGTTAACCGTCAGGTTACCGTGCTGGCCTTCCAGTTTGGCGATGGCTTCAGTCATATCATTTACCCGACCTCGGCTTCGTTAATGGCCACGCTCGGTGTTTGCCGGGTGGACTTCCGTAACTGGATAAAAGTGGGGGCAACACTGCTTGGGCTGCTGTTTATTATGTCCAGCGTGGTGGTGATAGGCGCCCAGTTGATGGGCTACCATTAAAAACGTTAAGAGCCGCGATTGCGGCTCTTAGATTGATGACAACGGAAAAATTGCCTGATGCGTTACGCTTATCATGCCTACATGGCCCATGCAATATATTGAATTTGCAATATTTTGTAGGCCGGATAAGGCATTTACGCCGCATCCGGCATAAACAAAGCGCACTTTGTCTACAACCTGAGAGCCGCAACTGCGGCTCTTTTTTCATTCTGCCGTTTCAGTCTCTACGGCTTCATTGTTGGCATTGCGCTTCATCCACAACGCCAAAGCTTTTAGCGAGTCTGGTGTGAACTCATCGCAACGCGCGGTGATTTCTTCTGGCGTCAGCCAGCAGACCTCGCTGACTTCATCTTCCTGAAGGGCGAAAGGGCCGTGAGAAACACAGCTGAACAACGCGCCCCAGACACGGCAATTTTTATCTTCGAAATAGAACTGCCCGTGCTCGGCAAAGGGGACACCGGCAATGCCCAACTCTTCTTCCGCTTCGCGACGTGCGGATTCCAGCAGTTGTTCATCAGCCTGGACCACACCACCAGCAGTAGCATCTAACATGCCGGGTAAAAAGTCTTTTGTCTCGGTACGACGCTGGACCAGAATTTTGCCCATACCATCATGCACGACGATGTAAGTTGCACGATGACGCAGACACTGTGCCCGCATTTGTTCCCGGCTGGCTTGTGCAATGACTTCGTTATCTTCATTGACAATATCCACCCATTCAGTACTTGCCAAACGACGCTGTTCCATTATCAGGAAACCTTCTTTTTCTGGCGCTCTTACGGCGCATTTTGAGTTGTTGGGTAAATTACGGATTAATCGCGACCTGCGCAATGATACTTTGATCATTGAGTGCGATTACGCTTAGTACGTCATCTTCGAGCATGCCGTAGCTCGCCAGATTGCCGCCTTTCGGAATGCTAACCGAACCGGGGTTGAAGTGGAAAATCTCCCCCCGCTGCTCCGCCACCGGCAGATGGGTATGACCATACACCAGCACGTCGTTCTGGTTTAACGCCGGCAGATTATCCGGGCCAAACAGATGCCCATGTGTCAGAAACAGGCGCTGTTTTTCCAGCAACACCTGTTGCCATGGCGCGGTCATTGGGAAATGCAGCAGCATTTGGTCCACTTCACTGTCGCAGTTGCCACGTACAGCGATGACTTTATGCGCCACTTCATTCAAGCGTTCCGCCACCTTTGCCGGCGCATAGCCCTCCGGTAAAGCATTGCGTGGGCCGTGATTCAGCACGTCGCCAAGAATCACCAGCCACTGCGCGCCGCTTTGGGCAAACAACTCCAGTACACGTTCCGTCGCCGGTAACGACCCATGAATGTCCGATGCAAACATCAGTTTCATCACTCACTCCTCGTCGAAAAAACGTAAGCTATGATACTGGATTCTGTCGCTGCTATCAGCCAGATTGCTTTGCTGAAAGTGCAATAAAACGCTGAACTGAAGCACGCTGCCACTGGAATGCCGCATAATCCACCATACGCTCCGGCACCTCATCGCCGTGCAGCACCAGACGATTAATCATTAGCGCTAAATCAGTGTCGGCAATGCACCACTCGCCAAACAAATTAGGCTGGTTATGCGTCAGTAAATGTTCTGCCATTGCGAACAATTTCTGCGCGCTGGCTTTTCCCTCCGCCGTTAGCGGTGCTTTTTTTGCGCCAGCAAAAACGACATCCGTCGAACGCTCTTCACGCAGAGGCATCAGGTCGCTCCGCAGCCATGCCTGAATCTGCCGTGCACGCGCCCGGTTTTGCAGATCCAATGGATAAATGCGTTCCCAGGTCGGCGGCGCAAAACGGTCTTCCAGATATTCCGCTATGGCAGAGGATTCACTCAACTCAAAATCATCAATCTGTAACAAAGGCACGCGGCGTGTCTGCCCGTAACCTTGCCACGTCGGCTGTAAATGTTCACCGCTGTCAAGGTCGATAGTCTTTATATGAAAAGGTAGTCCTTTCTCCTGCAACGCCACCCAGGCAGATAACACGTAGGGGGAGAAAAAATGGGCATCTGACCAAAGCGTGATAGCGGGTTTACTCATTATATCCTCGGCGATAAAGGGGCTTGCTCTCAAACTATAGAGCCTTTTTGCCACGGTTACTTGATGAAAACTCACGCAAGCCTCCCGGGTTTCTATACTTGAGATGTTCAGATTATTAGACAACCGGAGCTGCAATGATCGATCTCTATTATGCCCCTACCCCAAATGGCCACAAAATTACGCTGTTTCTCGAAGAGGCTGGCCTGGATTATCGTTTAATTAAGGTTGACTTGGGGAAAGGCTGTCAGTTTCGCCCGGAGTTTTTGCGCATTTCACCGAACAATAAGATTCCGGCAATTGTTGATCATTCACCGACTGATGGCGGCGAACCGTTAAGCCTCTTTGAGTCAGGTGCAATATTGTTGTATCTGGCAGAGAAAACGGGACTATTTTTAAGTCACGACCCGCGTGAGCGCGCCACCACCTTACAATGGTTATTCTGGCAGGTTGGCGGCCTGGGGCCAATGCTCGGACAGAATCATCATTTTAATCATGCTGCGCCACAGACTATTCCTTACGCTATTGAACGTTATCAGGTTGAAACCCAGCGTCTGTATCAGGTACTCAATAAGCGCCTGGAAAACGCCCCCTGGCTTGGCGGCGAAGATTACAGCATTGCGGATATTGCCTGTTGGCCGTGGGTAAATGCATATGCTCGTCAGCGGATTGACCTTGCTATGTACCCGGCAGCGAAGAACTGGCATGAGCGGATCCGTTCACGCCCAGCCACCGGACAATCACTATTAAAGGCCCAATTGAATGATGAGATCTCAGATAGTTAACTGAGAAAGGTTCTCGTGTATTATTCCAGTCTAAGTAAAACAACAGGGAACCTGCAATGTCACAACCTGCCGCTATTATTCGTATAAAGAACCTTCGTTTACGTACATTTATCGGAATTAAGGACGAAGAGATTAACAACCGTCAGGATATCGTTATCAATGTCACGATCCACTACCCCGCCGATAAAGCGCGTACCAGTGAAGATATTAATGACGCGCTGAACTATCGCACCGTCACCAAAAACATCATTCAACACGTAGAGAATAACCGTTTCTCTTTGCTGGAAAAATTAACTCAGGATGTGCTCGATATCGCACGTGAACATCACTGGGTAACCTATGCTGAAGTGGAGATCGATAAACTGCACGCGCTGCGCTACGCCGATTCGGTATCAATGACCTTGAGCTGGCAGCGTTAACCGCCATATCGGGAGGCTGCATGAATATAGTGATCACCGGAGGGACTGGATTAATTGGTCGCCATTTAATCCCGCGTTTGCTGGAGTTGGGCCATCAGGTCACTGTGGTGACGCGTAACACGCAGAAAGCCAGTTCAATCCTCGGCCCTCAAGTGACACTATGGCAAGGGCTTGCCGATCAAAGCAACCTCAACGGCGTTGATGCGGTAATCAACCTGGCTGGCGAACCGATTGCCGACAAACGCTGGACTCGCGAGCAAAAAGACCGACTGTGCCAAAGTCGCTGGAATATTACGCAAAAACTGGTGGATTTAATTAACGCCAGCAACACGCCGCCGTCGGTCCTTATTTCCGGTTCGGCGACGGGATATTACGGTGATTTAGGTGAAGTTGTAGTTACCGAAGAAGAGCCTCCGCATAACGAATTTACCCATAAACTCTGCGCTCGTTGGGAAGAAATTGCCTGTCGGGCGCAAAGCGACAAAACGCGTGTGTGCCTGCTGCGTACCGGTGTGGTGCTGGCACCAGATGGCGGAATTCTCGGCAAAATGCTGCCGCCGTTTCGCCTCGGTTTAGGTGGCCCAATTGGCTCTGGTCGGCAGTATCTGGCCTGGATTCATATCGATGATATGGTCAACGGGATTCTCTGGCTGCTGGATAACGATCTGCGCGGACCGTTTAATATGGTTGCCCCCTATCCGGTACGCAACGAACAATTTGCCCACGCGCTCGGTCATGCACTGCATCGCCCGGCAATTATGCGCGTCCCCGCCACCGCTATTCGGCTGTTAATGGGCGAATCTTCAGTTCTGGTATTAGGCGGGCAACGTGCGCTGCCAAAAAGGCTGGAAGAAGCGGGATTCGCTTTTCGCTGGTACGATTTAGACGAGGCGCTGGCAGACGTTATTCACTGATGTGTTTTACCGCGAACATCCGCCAGTTAGTTCCTGGTAATTCAGAATTAGTGGCTTTTCGCCAAAAGCTCGTCTGGCGAAAGTCGGGTCAGTGTCAAAACTAACTCTCGGTCTAAACCTCTCTCCAGCATCTCCTGAGCAATACGCAGGGCTTCTTCGCGTTTGCCCAGAATTAATCCATCATTCCGCCCTTCTTCACGTAATCTGTCAGCAATGGTCATCAGTTTCTCCTTTTCTTGTGGTGCGCGTTCCGCTATCTCACCAATAAATGCGCGGAAGCGCTGGGCATCCCCCGTTTGTAATACGTAATTAAACAGGGCTTTTAGCTGCCTGTCATTAGTGTTGCCTGTAATAAGCAGAGAAACGATTTGATCGACTAATCCCAATAGATCGCGCTGGCGAATATGTTTCTGCATTAACTCCAGCAACGCCATTTTGCGATGTTGCATAATCTCGTCATCCGGCACCACGGTAATATCCACCAGCGGAAAAGCCGATGAATAAATTTTGCGGGCAATAGCAGGTTCCGCAAATTCATCAAGCCAGCAGAGAGAATAAGGATAAGGACTTCTGCAACCATGATAAAACAGCATCGGGATCACCAAAGGCAGTTCTTTATAGCCTGCATCAAGATGATTTTGCATTGCCGCGATAGAATAGCGCATCATGCGGTGTGGAAGTTGTCGATATGGTCATGGCGTTCCGTCACCTCTCAAATTTAAGATGACGAGACAATAACCACCCTTTATAAGCAAGGCAGCAGGCAGTTTTTATATCTGGACAGCGAATTCAGAACTATTTTAAGTGGACTGCAATATATACATTTCAACGGAAGCTAACTCGCAAATTAGCCTTGAAAATACTCCGGCAGCATTAGCCACCGGAGAGGCAATTATTTCAGCGATCCCTTAAGGAACTGTTGCAAACGAGGACTTTGCGGGTTGCCAAATAATTGTTCTGGCGCACCCTCTTCTTCGATTTTCCCCTGATGGAGGAAAATAACATGTGTGGAGACATGGCGAGCAAATTCCATTTCGTGGGTTACCACCACCATCGTTTTGCCCTCTTCCGCCAGCTGCTGCATAATGCGCAGCACTTCGCCCACCAGCTCCGGATCAAGGGCCGATGTAGGTTCATCAAACAGCAGAACTTCTGGTTCCATTGCCAGCGCCCTTGCGATGGAAACACGCTGTTGCTGACCGCCGGACAGATGCACCGGATATTTCCCCTGCGCACGTTCGTCTATGCCGACTTTCGCCAGATATTTCACCGCCCGCTCGCGCGCTTCATGCTTGCTCAGGCCCAGCACCTGAATGGGCGCTTCCATGACGTTTTCCAGCACCGTCATGTGGCTCCAGAGATTGAAGTGCTGGAACACCATCGTCAGGCGCGTGCGCAGTAAACGCAGCTGATTTTTATCGGCGACTTTGAGTTGGCCGTCTTTATCCCGCACCAGATTGATAGTCTGGCCGTTAACCACGATCGTGCCTTCACTCGGTTTTTCGAGGAAGTTAATGCAACGCAGAAAGGTACTTTTCCCCGATCCCGACGATCCGATGATGCTGATCACATCCCCGGCGTTCGCTTGCAGTGACACCCCTTTCAGCACTTCATGTTCGCCGTAGCGTTTGTGCAAATCGATAACGTTTAATTTATTCTCGGACATCGTATTCTCAGTGCGTTGAAGAAGGTTTCACATGCTGCAACCAGCGTTTTTCCGCTCTGCGAAAGAGGCTGATCAGGACATAAGAGATGATTAAATAGAGTACCGCAGCAATGCCAAAGGCGGTAAAAGGTTGATACGTCGCGGCGTTGATATCACGGGCAATTTTCAGCAGATCCGGCACCGTGGCAGTAAACGCCAGCGCAGTAGAGTGCAACATCAGGATCACTTCGTTGCTGTAGGCCGGTAAAGCAATACGCAGCGCCGACGGTAAAATAATGCAGCGATACATTTTAAAGGTCGAGAAACCATAGGCCCTGGCAGCTTCAATTTCCCCGTGCGGCACCGAGCGGATCGCTCCGGCAAAAATCTCGGTGGTGTAAGCACAAGTGTTAAGCGTCAGCGCCAGCACGGTACAGTTCAGGCCACTGCGGAAAAAGGCGTTAAGGAACTCGGTCCCTTTAACAATCTCCAGCGTGTACATGCCGGAATAGAACACCAGCAACTGCACATACAGCGGCGTACCGCGAAAAATATAGGTAAATAACCAGATTGGAAACTGGATGTATTTATTACTTGAGACGCGACCAATCGCCAGAAACAGCGCCAGAATTCCGCCTATCACTACTGACAAAATCAGCAACCAAAGGGTAATCGCCACGCCGGTAAAGCGATAACCGTCGGTCCACAACAGCGGTTTCCAGTATTCATGTAAGATTTCGATCACAGGTCAGCCCTCTTCACACCCACGGAGTAGCGGCGCTCAAGGAACAGCAGCACACCATTGGAAACGGTGGTGAAAACCAGATAAATCACGCCACAGACGATGGCGAAATAGAACGGTTCCCATGTACTTTTGCCTGCCAATTGGGTGGCTTTCACCACATCTTCCAGGCCGAGTAACGAAACCAGAGCGGTAGATTTGAGGATCACCTGCCAGTTGTTGCCAATGCCCGGCAGAGCGTAACGCATCATCGCCGGAAACATAATCCGCCGAAATACTTGCCCGCGAGTAAAACCGAACGCCGTAGCCGCCTCTATTTGTCCTTTCGGCACCGCCATAAACGCGCCACGGAACGTTTCGGTGAAGTAAGCACCGTAAATAAAACCCAGGGTGATAATACCGGCAACCATCGGGTCGATATCAATCTGTCCGACGCCCATCGCTTCCGTCACCGCGTTTAGCGCAATCTGCAAACCGTAAAATATCAGCAGCATCAACACCAAGTCCGGCACGCCGCGAATCAGCGTGGTGTACCCTTCGAAAATCAGCCCCGAAAGCCGATTTTGCGAGAGCTTACCGCCAGCGCCAATTAAACCGATGATTACAGCGAGCACTACAGAGCTGATAGCCAGCTCCAGCGTGACGAGCGCCCCCTGTAAAATAACACCTGAAAACCCATACAACATGCAGCCTGTCCTGTCGTGTGTGGTGAATTTCCTGCCTCTTGTCTCCCTCCGGTTACCCAAAGGGAGCGGGCTTTCTTTCACCGATGGTGATTAACCACCATAAACATCAAAATCGAAGTACTTTTTCGCTAATTTCTCGTAAGTACCGTCAGCGCGCATTTCGGCAAAGGCTTTGTTCAGTGCCTCGCGCAGTTCGTTATCTTCTTTACGCAGGCCCATGCCGGTGCCTACGCCAAACAGTTTTTCATCTTTAACAGACGGGCCACCGAATTTGTAATCTTTACCGACAGGCTGTTTGAGGAAACCTTCGCTGGCGGCAACTTCGTCCTGGAACGCGGCATCAATACGCCCGGCGGTCAGGTCAGAATAAATGTTGTCCTGCCCCTGATAAGAGACGATTTCAATGCCTTTTGGCGCCCAGTGCTCGTTACCAAATGTCTCCTGGGTCGTGCCCTGCAATACGCCCACCCGCTTGCCTTTCAGCGATTCTACTGTCGGCTGAATGTCGGAATTTTTCGCCACAACCAGGCGAGAATCGGCGGCGTACAATTTGTCGGTGAAGGCTATTTCCTGCTGACGTTTTTCGGTGATGGAAAGCGATGACATGATGGCGTCAATCTTCTTCGCTTTTAATGACGGAATTAACGCATCCAGCGGGTTTTCGACAAATGTACATTGCGTATTGATGCGTTTGCACAGTTCCTTCGCCAGGTCGATATCAAAGCCAACCAATTCACCTTGTGAATTTTTTGATTCAAACGGTGCATAAGTCGGGTCAGTACCGATGCGAATATTTTGCGGAATAGCAGCAAAAGCAGCAGTCGCGCTGGAGAAGGCCAGAACCAAGGAGAGCGATAGCACCAGTTTTTTCATAATGTCCTCAACTGACAGTCTTTTAATAGGGAATATTTACAGGTTTGTTACACTTATCGTGCCATAAAATTGACCAACAAGGCAAAATATCCCGGCCCGTTAATCGTATTATTTTTCATTAAAATTGCTTAAGTATGCATTTCAATGCACCACGATAGTGCAACAAACCTATAATGCACCATGAGAATGACGCTATCAGGTGCAGCTTCCCTGCGACGTATCAGTCACCGTAGACATTAAAATCGAAGTACTTTTTCGCCATCTTGTCGTAAGTACCATCCTGGCGCAGTTCGCCAAGCGCCTTATTAAACGCAGCCGTCAGTTCAGCATCATCTTTACGTAGCCCGACACCGGTGCCGTCACCGAAGTATTTTTTGTCTTTCACTGAAGGGCCAGCAAAGGCGAACTCTTTACCGGCAGGTTGCTTAAGGAATCCTTCACTGGCGGCGACTTCATCTTGTAACGCAGCATCCAGACGCCCCGCAGCCAGATCGGAATAAACTAAATCCTGGTTGGCATAAGCCACAACATCAATACCTTTACTGCGCCAGGTATCGTTAGCGTAGGCTTCCTGAGTGGAGCCTTGCAGCACTCCGACATGTTTACCTTTCAGTGAATCCAGCGTTGGCTGAATCGGCGAACCTTTGGCGGCAATCAAACGGGAATCCGCGGCGTACAACTTGTCAGAGAAAGCAATCTCCTGCTGACGTTTATCGGTAATGGAGAGCGACGAAATAATGGCGTCGATTTTTTTCGCTTTCAGTGAGGGGATCAGCGCGTCAAAGTCACTGGCAACCCAGGTACATTTCACCTGCATCCGTTTGCACATCTCGTTACCGAGATCGATATCAAAGCCAACAAAGTCACCTTTGGCATCTTTCGATGAGAACGGTGCATAGGTGGTATCCGTTCCGATACGTACCGTCTCCGGCAGCGCCGCGTAGCTGGAAGCTGCTGCGGAGATACCGACTAACAAAGACAGAGCGAGAATCGACTTCTTCATACATAACCCTCAAGTGAAATGGCTTTTTTATATTGTGTATTGTGTTGTGTGTTTGCAGGCTCATTCATGCAGGTCTTATGCCATCTTGCCGACAGCAGCAACATTCAACGTAAAATATGTTAATAAGACGTTGCATTATTGTCCTGAAATTGAAGATAGCAGGTATGGCGGTTGAATCGCAGCGTTTCGATTCAATGGAAGGAACAAAATGTCGAGGATTTGATCGCGGTTGCAAAATTGCCCTGAAACAGGGCAACAGTGGAGTTATACGCCCTGCCAGCGGGCAAAGAGATCTTCGGGAAGGGTTATCGCAAACTGGTCAAGAACACGGTTAACCGTCTGATTTATCACATCATCAAGGGATTGCGGGCGATGATAAAACGCCGGAACGGGAGGCATAATCACCGCACCGATTTCAGCCGCCTGAGTCATTAAACGCAGGTGGCCTAAGTGCAATGGTGTTTCACGCACGCAGAGCACCAACGGGCGACGCTCTTTCAGCACCACATCTGCCGCGCGGGTCAACAGGCCATCGGTATAGCTATGGACAATGCCGGAAAGGGTTTTGATTGAACAGGGTAAAATCACCATGCCCAGCGTCTGAAAAGAACCAGAAGAGATGCTGGCAGCAATATCGCGCGCATCATGAGTTACATCGGCTAACGCCTGCACTTCGCGCAGGGAAAAATCCGTTTCGAGGGATAAGGTCTGGCGCGCCGCCTGGCTCATAACCAGATGCGTTTCGATGTCTGTGACATCGCGCAGAACCTGTAATAAGCGCACGCCATAAATCGCGCCGCTGGCACCACTGATGCCTACAATGAGTCGTTTCATAGAGAGTTGCCCTGTCAGACTTGCAGGCAGACTTTGCAGGATTTCGGCGGGAGTTGCAAGTCAGGGTGCCAGACTGGCACCCTGAGTGAAGGCATCATCCTTCGTTATGCATTTCCAGGTTTTCCACTTCGTTCTGACGTTGCAATGCTTTGGCGTCGTCATTACGTAAAGTATCGAGAAAATCGAGGTAGCCCTGATCAACATCTTTGGTGACGTAGACGCCGTTGAACACCGAGCATTCAAACTGCTGGATATCCGGATTTTCAGCGCGAACGGCTTCGATCAGATCGTTGAGATCCTGGAAAATCAAACCGTCGGCACCGATGATCTGGCGAATTTCATCCACTTCACGGCCGTGAGCGATCAGTTCCGTGGCACTCGGCATATCAATACCATAAACGTTCGGGAAGCGAATTTCCGGTGCCGCAGAGGCGAGGTACACTTTCTTCGCTCCGGCTTCGCGTGCCATCTCGATAATTTGTTCAGAGGTGGTGCCGCGCACGATGGAGTCATCAACCAGCAGGACGTTTTTATCGCGGAACTCAGCGCGGTTGGCGTTCAATTTACGGCGCACAGATTTACGACGCAGTTGCTGACCCGGCATGATGAAGGTACGACCAACATAGCGATTTTTAACAAAGCCCTGGCGGTACGGTTTGCCCAGAATTCGGGCTATTTCCAGCGCGATATCGCAAGAAGTTTCCGGGATCGGGATCACCACGTCAATATCCAGATCTTCCCATTCACGGGCAATTTTCTCGCCCAGTTTGGTGCCCATATTCACACGCGCGCTGTAAACGGAAATTTTGTCGATGAACGAGTCAGGACGGGCAAAGTAAACATACTCAAACAGGCACGGATTGCTGACCGGATTGTCAGCACACTGACGGGTAAACAACTGCCCTTCTTCAGTGATGTAAATCGCTTCGCCTGGGGCGACGTCACGCAGGAACTCAAAGCCCAGCGTATCGAGCGCAACGCTTTCGGAAGCGACCATATATTCTGTGCGATTCTCGTCGATATCACGTTTCCCCAACACCAGCGGACGAATCCCGTTAGGATCGCGGAAGGCGACCATACCGTGGCCGATAATCATCGCCACGCAGGCATACGCGCCGCGAATTTGGCGGTTAGTCGCGGCAATGGCGGAGAAAATGTTGTCGGCTTCCAGCGGATAGTGGCGGAAGTTATCCAGCTCGCTGGCGAAGATATTAAGCAGAATTTCCGAGTCAGAAGTGGTGTTGATGTGGCGGCGTTTTTCTTCAAACAGTTTTTTACGCAACTCGTGAGCGTTGGTCAGATTGCCGTTGTGGGCAAGCGTAATACCATACGGAGAGTTAACGTAAAACGGCTGCGCTTCAGAGGCACTGGAGCTGCCAGCCGTAGGGTAACGCACATGACCAATGCCCATATTGCCCTGCAAACGCTGCATATGGCGAGCTTCAAATACATCGCTCACCAGCCCGTTCGCTTTACGCAAACGGAAGCAGTTATTGGCATCTATGGTGATGATGCCGGCGGCATCCTGACCGCGATGCTGAAGCACCGTTAAGGCATCATAAATCGACTGGTTAACCGGCATAACACCGGCGATACCGACAATACCGCACATACGTCTTTTTCCTCGTTAAGCCACATCTCAGAGCACTTACGCCCTGGGCAAGAAACTTGACGAGCTTTGCAGATAATCAAAAAACCATCTGATGATAAAACTGAACTGCGGGATCAGCTGTGATTTGCTCCAGTCTTCGCTTTTCGACACCCCGGTAAAGGAGTCGAGAAAGAAGAGAATGGCAGCAACAATCAACACACCGCGCAACGCACCGAAACAGACGCCCAGCACCCGATCGGTGCCTGACAACCCCGTTTTCTCCACCAGCTGGCCTATCACGAAGTTCACGATAGCACCAACGATCAGGGTAGCGATAAACAGTACCGCGATGGCAATCCCATTTCGAACCAGTTCGTCTTCAAAGCCCGTAAACCAGACTGACAGGTAAGTGTAGTAATGACTGGCAACAAAGAAAGCACAACCCCATGTCACCAGCGATAACGCTTCACGAACAAAGCCGCGGATCAGGCTAACCAGAGAGGAAAAAGCAATCACCGCGATTATGGCGTAATCAATCCAGACCATATGTGTCCCACGATTTTACGCCCTGTCATCCTGTTCGGGGCGCATTCTAACAGAAAAAGAAAACGTTTGCGTAGGGATTTCCTTCCCGCGCATCAATAAAAATGGCGCTGAAAAAATATTCAACGCCATCGACTTTTTATGCCTTTGCGGCATCGGGCAATCATTGTCGGATGCGGCGTGAACGCCTTATCCGAC